>SXYR01000169.1 GCA_005788265.1 Bacteroidota bacterium
ACCTGGATTTTTTTATTCACTTATTTAGATACAGATCTTACTCCTGTATTTCCTCCTCCATTCAAAGTCAGGTCATGTGGTTTATTTGATTGCCACGCACCTCTTGTGAAGTCAGGCACATCCACCGAAGCAGATCTCTTTTTGAGTGAAACTTCACTGAGCAATCCTGCAGAAGTCCAGGATGCAGCGTCGTATACATCCTGATCAAGCGGGAGTCCGTTTCTCAAGCAGTCTATCAGCCTCCAATCCATGATGAAGTCCATTCCTCCATGTCCGCCTACATTCTTCGCGATTTCACCAATATGTTTTACGATCGGCAATGTGTATTTTTCTTGCATTTGTTTCTGCTCCTCCGGTTTCATCCAACCATGTCCGAGTGCGATTTTTTCAGGACCAGGCCATTTTTGTGCGGCACCCTTGGTTCCGCTCACCAGGTGGATCCTGGAATAGGGCCTGATGGTTGAAACATCGTGTTGTACCATCAAGGTTTTTCCATGGTTTGTTTTGATGACAGTGGTATTCATGTTGCCCCTGTAGTTTTTGTTTGCATATGGTTTGAAAAAATCATCCTTGGAAGCCAGTTCATTTGCCATGGAACCCATCGTAAAATCATTTGTACTCATGCTAACGAGGTATTCAAATTTATCACCACGGTTGATGTTCATGCATTGTGCAATAGGCCCGAGACCATGTGTTGGATAGAGGCTTCCATTCCTGGTCATGTTTTCTTTCAGCCTCCACATGTCAGCGTATGCATTTTTGTTGAAGAGATAATCCTTTGTAAGGTCATGGATGTATGCTCCTTCCGCATGAACAATTTCTCCAAACAGTCCGTTTCTTGCCATATTCAAGGTGAGTAGTTCAAAGAAATCATAACAGCAATTCTCCAACATCATCATATGTTTCTTTGTTTTCTCAGATGTTTCAACCAGTTCCCAGCATTCATCTATTGTTTTTGCGGCGGGAACTTCTGAGGCTGCATGTTTACCGTTTTTCATGGCATATACAGAAATAGGTGTATGCAAATGCCAAGGGGTGGTTACATATACCAAGTCAATCTCATTTGACTCACACAGGGCTTTCCATCCTTCTTCACCTGAATATGATTTTGCAGGGGGCAGTCCCTTTTTGATTAAAATGGACTGTGCTTTTTCAACCCTGTCAGCATATTTATCGCACAATGCCTTGATTTCAACACCTTCAATATAACTGAGTCGGTCTACCGCTCCTGGTCCACGCATGCCCAATCCAACTACACCAACTCTCACGGTGGGAAGCTTGGGTGCAGCATAGCCGCACATGTTGAAACCGGCAGGTACTTTTACAAATGATTTTTCACTTGCGTCTATATCAATGGAAGTAGCCAATGCGCCTGTGCTGAGCGTGATGTTTTTTAAGAAAGACCTTCTGTTGCTGGACATATCGCTGATTGTTTATTTTGATTATGTTGAAGTTAATGAAAATTAAACAACCCAGCAGATCATAAATTCAACCAGTAATTTAATTTGAAAACAATGGCCCGATTTTTATTTTTCATGAATGGGTCTGTAAAATAATTGTCGGTATAAACCAGGAAGAAATCGCTCATGGGCTTGAATCTCCACTGCAGTCTACTGTTGATATTGAAATTGTTTCTTTGGCTATTGTATTGGAAAAAAGTCGTCCAAAAAATATTGTTGGTAAAATTGATTTCAACCCTGGGAGCGATGAGCAAAAGATTGTTTTTGCCATAAGGGTGGGGGAATTCAAGTCTGGCATTCTGAATGCTCATTACAAAATTACCAAGCGGCTGGAGCCGATAGGTGGCAGCAAACTCATAGCGGAAAATTTTGCCATTCAGGAATTTTCCGATCTCAACATCTGTTTTAAAGTATAGTTTTTTTCTACTGTCGGTATTGTATGTGTAGCCAAAGGAGGGAGCTACATATTTTCCGGGGGGTACTGGATCTGACTCAGTAAAAGAAGTGTAGAATGGAAGGTTGTTGACATTTTGGTGCACATGAAAAATCATATTAGAGGTATTTTTAAAGAACATTCTCACTTCAAAGTCATGCATGCGCTCGTATCCAATGTGATTTAAATTGCTGGTGATGAAATTTTCTATTCTCAGCATCAGCTGATTCAGTTTTCCTTTCCTTGGAAAAAACGTATAACTGGTTTCATTGTACAGTTGGTCAAATCCTCTTCTGATGTTGGAATCCAGCAGTGCATCATAGTTGACTATTCTGTTGATGAAGCCCATATCGGCATGATAGTTTTCAGTTATTCTTCCTCTATCAACAATGAAGTTCAATTTTTTACTCAAATAACCCCCTCCTCCATTCATATAAAATTCTTTTGATTCAATCCCGGGTTTGAAAGACCTGTGGTGGCCAATCCATGCATTCCATTTACTTGTTTTATCAACAAAGTTGTATTCCAAGCCTGCATTTCTTCCAAATGCATCCAATGGATCTGATACTTTAGAGGGTTGTGTTGATTGTCTATTCAGAAAATAGCCCTTCACTATGGATCTTGTTTGTACCTGTTGGTTGAACGTAATGGCGGAATAATTTTGAGATGAAACTTCATTGTTGGACCCGGTTTGCATATTCAACAATCCAACCCTGGTTTTTGGAGCAATGTTACCGCTGAGTCTTACACCCCCAACAATTGGAATCTTATTTCCATACTTGTCCAATCCTATTGTTCTTGAATAAAAGGGTCTTACAGGCGGTATGCCAAAGCTCGAAAAGAGGTCATTGTTTTCAAGGAAAAATGTTCTTCTTTCCGGAAAGAAAATATCAAATCTGGTGAGATTGGTTACTTGTCGGTCGACTTCAATTTGAGAAAAATCCGGGTTGTATGTCAAGTCAAGATTCAAAGAAGAGGTCAAAGAAATTTTTGCATCAAAACCTGTATTGCCTCTTGCCAGTGCATTGGTGGAATCTCCCTGCAACGATCCTGTTACATAGGGAATGAAAGAAATATTACCACCAGGGGATGAAGGTCCCTGATCCCATCTGATGGAGCCGGCATATCCAAAATCAAAAAAATTAAAATTCAGCGGCATATCTGTCCAACTGGAATATTCATTGCTTTTCAAGTCGGATCTCAGTACATTGAATCCCCATACTTTCTTGCCTGGTTCAAATCTCAACGTTTTGAGCGGGATGGCGATTTCTGCAATCCAGTGATCTGCATGTCTGCTTGTTGCGGAGTACCATTTGTTGTCCCAACTGAAATTCATCTCCATATCATCTTGTCCTGCATTGACCAAGTCTTCTGATTGCACATTATAAGGGGTGATGGAAAATATAAACCCATTTGTTTTTCGATTGATTGGATCAATTGCTATGGAGACAGCATCGCTTTCATACAAACCGTTGTCTCTTTTTAAGGTCTGTGCTATATAATAGTTGGTGTCCTGTGCTATGATTCCGAAATAGATGAAATTTTCATCATAGCTTATTTTAACAGTAGTAAGTCTTGTAGGTCGTCCTATGTCAGTTGGCCATTTCATGTGAAAATCCTTTGCCGCTTCTACCTGCTTCCATGCGATTTCATCCAATATTCCGTCTACTTTGATTGCGGAAACTGCCTTTTGGATATTGACCTGAAACTTTTCCTGAAACGAAGTTGGATCTTGCGCCGATAGTCCCAAGGAATGGGCAAGGACAAACACTAGAAACAATGGATAGATCCTTTTCATTGGGCTGGTGCAAATTTCGTACATAAATGTCATTCTTCATTGATGTTTTTTTGAATGAGCAGATTTGATAAAGGATGGAATCGATTGCTTATCTTGAATCATGCTTTATCGATTTGCATGGGTTTTAATGTGGGTAACCTTTCGTATCTATTTTCGAAGAATCGATGTATTGGGCGTAGATAAAATTGAGCCATCCAAGCCATCCATTCTGATTGCCAATCATCCTGCATCATTTTTGGATGCGATGGTTTTGGCAGTTTTTTTAAAACGCGATGTACATTTTTACGTCCGGAGTGATATTTTTCGTCATCCACTTGTTTTAAAGATATTGACAGGGCTGCACATGATTCCTATTTACAGCAGAGAGCATGGCATGCAACATGTTGGTAAAAATCACATGACTTTCCAACGGGGAAAAGAGTTGCTGATGATGGGTGATCTGTTGTTGATTTTTCCTGAGGGGTTCAGCAGGCGCTCAAAAAAAATGGAGCCAATTAAAAAAGGGGCAGCCCGTGTTGCGTTGCAGACTGCTTTCGAAGATGTTGGAATTCCTCACTTGAGTATTCAATCCATTGCCCTGAATTATTCTTTTCATGGGGTTCGGTCGGATTTGTTGATTCATATAGGTGAAAAAATGGATCTTGAGCGCTACAGGGCCTCTTTTGCTGATCTTCCATCCAAAGCAATCAATGAGCTTACAAGTGATATGGCAGTGTTGTTTGAGAGGAATATCTTGCATGTAAATGAGGAATACAAAACCCAAACTGCTGAAGAGGTATTGGTTTTTTTGTACAACGAGTGTTTGCAACACAAATACAATTTCTTTTTTCAAGCAAGAGCGCTCTGCGCTAAATTGGATGCGCAAGACAAAGTTGAATTTGATCTTTATACACAGCAAGTGACTCGTTACAAAGAATTGCTGGCCCTTCAAAAAATAAATGACAGGGCTCTTTCATCCAATCCAATTCATCCCGTACAATTGATTTCCAACCTTTTTTTGACCGTTGAACTGTATCTGATTGGTAAATTATTTTGGTTCATTCCAGGTAAGCTTGTAAAATGGATGGCTGACAAGACCGTTACCCGCATTGACTTTTATACAAGTGTCACCACAGGCATACTTGCTTTCGTCTCGTTGATCTGGTGGGTATCGTTATCAGCAATAGCCATTTTCAATGGGTGGGACTTGCTTTCCGTGATTTTTATTTCAGCACCTCTTATTGCATACATAACCATGCAGTGGGAATACGACTTCATAGATCTAAAGGCATATTACAATTTGAAGCGATTAAAAAAGCATTGTCCAGAAGTATCAAGGGAAATTGCCGAGCTGAGATGTATGCTGTTGTATTAATCTTCTTTCAACAAATCTGGTCGTCTTTCCTGTGTTCTTGCAATGGCCTGTTCATTTCTCCACTCTGCAATTTTTTTATGGTCCCCGCTCAACAGCACTGCCGGTACTTTCCAGCCATGGAATTCTTCGGGTCTTGTATAGACAGGTGGTGCCAACAGATTATCCTGGAATGAATCAAACAATGCAGAGGTTTCATCATTTAAAACACCGGGAATCAATCTGCCAATTGCGTCGACAATCACTGCAGCAGCCAATTCACCACCGCTGAGCACATAATCTCCGATGGATATTTCGCGTGTAATAAAATGATCTCTAACCCTTTGATCAATTCCTTTGTAATGTCCACATATGAACAGCAAAGATTTTTTGAGTGACAAAGCATTTGCCAATCCCTGCTGAAATTTTTCACCGTCGGGTGTCAGATAAATGATTTCATCAAATGCATGCGCTGCATTCAATTCCTCTATCGCTTTCACAAGAGGTTCACACATCATTACCATTCCTGCACCCCCTCCAAACTGATAATCGTCAACCATTCCGTATTCATTCACCGCCCACTTTCTAAGCTGATGCATGGTTACATGCATTAAACCCTTTTCGGAAGCCCTTTTCATGATTGAATGCGAAAATGGACTTTCAAGCAATTCAGGAACTACGCTGATGATATGAATATTCATAAAAGCAAAGGTACACTCAAATATTTTCAGTGAAATCGTCCAGGTCTCTTCTCTCTTTTTTTGTGGGTCTGCCTATTTTGGAATGTCTTTTGCCGGAATAGAAACTGGCTGTCTGAAATGCAATCCGCTCTGTTTCTTCTGGAGGCGTGAGGTCTTCATAAAATAGAATCGCCTCTTTGAATTGAACCCTTTTTGGAAGGATTCCAGTTACCTTGATGGTCCATCGTTTTTCTTCCGTCTTCACTTCATACACATCATTGATTCTCACAGTTCTGGAGGCCTTTATTGCCTCACCATTCATTTTAACTCTTCCTTTTTCACATGCTACTGAAGCAACTGAACGCGTTTTAAACAGGCGTATGGCCCATAAATATTTATCCAAGCGAAGTTTTTCGTTTTCCATTTTATTTGCTCAATTCAGCAAAATACTTATGAAAATAGGGTATGGTTTCGATCCCTTTGTAGTAATTAAAAATATCGTATTTCTCATTGGGGGAATGCAGGTTGTCGCTGTCCAAACCAAATCCCATGAATACAATTTTCACTCCCAGTTCTTTTTCAAATAAAGAACAAATAGGAATGCTGCCTCCGCCTCTTACAGGTACAGGCATCTTGCCAAATGATTTTTCTATTGCTTTCGCTGCTGCCTGATAAGCGTTGGAATTTATGGGCGTTAGGTAGGGTTCTCCGCCATGATGTTCCGTCACTTTAACAGAGACTCCAGCAGGTGCAATTTTCTTAAAATGATCGAGCAACAGAGCAGTAATTTTTGTTGATGATTGGTTGGGAACCAGACGGGCTGAAATTTTTGCAGAAGCTTTCGAAGGCAATACTGTTTTAGATCCCTCTCCTGTATAACCACCCCAAATTCCGTTTACTTCCAATGTTGGCCGAATCCCAGTCCTTTCATTGGTTGTATATCCCTTTTCACCGTGCAAAGCATCTATGCCTAAATCAGCTGTATAGGTTGCTTCATCAAATGGGGCCATGCCCAATAAATTTCTTTCTTCATTTGTGGCTTCTAACACATCATCATAAAACCCTGGAATGGTGATATGGTTGTTATCGTCATGACAGGATGCAATCATTTTGGCAAGAACAGTTGCAGGATTGGCTACCGCTCCACCATAAACACCACTGTGTAAATCACGGTTGGCACCAGTAACTTCCACTTCAATGTAGCTCAATCCTCTGACGCCTGTGTCTATGGAAGGGGTATCCATGCTGATCATGGCAGTATCACTTATTAAAATCACATCACATTTGAGCAGTTCTTTATTGCTTTCAACAAATTTTGCCAGATTGGGAGATCCAATTTCTTCTTCACCTTCAATACAAAATTTAATATTGGTCTTCAGTAAATTATTTTGCACCATCAATTCTAAAGCTTTGACATGCATATAGAATTGCCCCTTGTCGTCACATGCTCCTCTTGCGTATATTTTACCATCTTTTATTGTTGGTTCAAATGGACCACTGTGCCAAAGTTCGAGTGGATCTGCGGGTTGCACATCATAATGTCCGTATACCAACACTGTCGGAAAATCTGGATCCGTTATTTTCTCTCCATACACAATTGGATGTCCGGCTGTTTCAATAATTGCAGCCTTGTCTGCCCCTGCTGCAAGCAAGGATGACTTCACCGCATTGGCACATGCAACCATGTCTTTTTTATGTTGACTGTTGGCGCTTATGGAAGGGATGCGCAGAAGACTCAACAATTCATCTAAAAAACGCTGTTTGTTTTGTTCTACATATTCGATCATAAGGAATGATTTTATGTGTAATTATTACACAATAGATTCTTTTAAAAAATGTATCAAAAAATTATAAAAAGTGAAAAACCTGCCTATATTTGAGCCACGATTGCGTGTCATATTCAGCCTTTGTACATCTTCATTGATGCCACAAAGGCTGATTTTTTTTAGCCCAAAACAATCAGTCGTTCTTCCACTTTCTTCCAATCAATCAAATTAAACCAATTGCTGACATATTCAGCCCTTCTGTTTTGATATTTCAGGTAATAGGCATGTTCCCATACATCCAATCCCAATATGGGAGCTCCCTTTATATTTGAAACATCCATCAAAGGGTTGTCCTGATTGGGTGTTGATCCAATTTGCAATAGTTTTTTCTCATCTACATAAAGCCATGCCCACCCGCTTCCAAACCTGCTCATTGCGGCATCACTGAGTTTGGATTTGAAGTTGTCAAAACTATTGAAACTGCTGAGGATTGATTCCTTGAGTTTTCCGTCATGTAAAACCGAAGCGCCCGGTTTCATGGTTTTCCAAAAAAATTCATGATTAAAATGTCCTCCTCCGTTGTTTCTCATTTTTACACTAAAGCTTGAAATTTTTCGAAGTACCTCTTCAATGGATAGGTTGACTCCTTTGATTTCAGCAACGGCAGCTTCGTTTAAATTTTTGGTATAAGCTGCAGCATGTTTGGTATAATGTAATTCCATTGTCATCGCATCAATGTTTGGTTCAAGTGCATTGAATGCATAAGACAAAGGTGTTTGCAGAAATGCAGAAGGTTGATTTTCATTTGCGAGGAGATTGCCGGCTAACATTGGATGGGCTCCCATGGCAAGACTTGCACCAATTGATTGTTTGATAAAAGTTCTTCTTTGTGTACGCTTCTCCATAATGATTCAATTGACGGTGAGTATAGATTGTTTTTTGTTGAAAAGATTTTTAATCGACTTAAAGAACCTGAAATAAAATTCATTATTGAACAACTGAGAGTCATTCATGGCTTTGAAAACGAAAAATAATCCGATTGGAAGCAAGGTGAGTGACGAGAGCCAAATACCCCAGAAAGGTGATAGCAACTCTTGCCGAACGAATTTCTCTCCAAACATGTTCAGCAAGTGAAATATCAAGAAGAAAATCACGGCCACGACCAAGGGCATACCCAGTCCGCCTTTCCTGATGATGGACCCAAGCGGTGCACCTATTAGAAACAGCACGATGCATGCAAATGAGAAAGCGAATTTCTTGTGCCATGCAATATGGTACATGCGCATATCGTACTTTCTTTGTTTGTCCTCATATGCAATCAGGTCCAATGCATTTTTAACCAGGTTTATTTTATCCGCTGCTTTGGAAAAAGACATGGTTTTGACAGAATCCGGTAAAAGGGATGCATAGCTCTTTGCTTTGGAAGGGATTTTCTTAAGCATGGGACCTGCATCATTTCCTTTCAGGAAAATGGGTGCCGAAGTAAAATAATTATTTACTTCTTTTTGAATGCGGTTGCCTTTGATTTCAGTCAGGATATTTCCAATTGAATCTGATGCATGATTCAATTGTTTTACATTCAACATTTCATAACTGCCTTTGAACAGGCTGTCTGGTGTTTTCATCATGTCAAAGCTGCTCAGGTCAAACACTTTTTTGTATTTCTTGAATCCCAGTCTGTAAAAGTCTGTGGCAGTTGTATTGTAAGCACCTTTTTCCTGGTACCTCCATCCATTTTCAAGATCAAATTCTAAAAACTTTTTATCATCGCTGATCTGCATCCTCCCTTTTTCAGCTGTAATGATATTGTCTTGGAGCACAAATTGATTTTCAAAGATGATGATGTTGCGGATGCCGTTTCCATCCTTGTCTTTTTCGCCTATTTTGATGGCATAGCCGGGTATTTTATCATAGAAGATGCCTTCTTTGATGTCAAAGGCTGGTTTTGCTACCCGAATATCATAAAGCATTGTTGCAAATTTCAAATTTGCTACTGGCATGACATAGTTAGAAATAAGGAATGCAATGATGCTTAAGAGAAACGAGATCATCAATACAGGGCGCATGAATCGCATCAATGAAATACCGGATGATTTGATGGCAATCAGTTCAAAACTTTCACCAAGATTGCCGAAGGTCATAATAGATGAAATCAAAATGGAAATGGGCAGTGTATAGGGGATTACGGTAGTTGAAACATAGGCGGTAAGTTCTGCAATATCCCCAAGCCCCAATCCCTTGCCAACAAGGTCATCGATGTATTTCCAAAAGAATTGCATCACCAACACAAATAGCGTGATGAAGAAGGTCGCGATGAATGGACCAATAAATGCTTTCAGAATTAATCTATCGAGTTTTTTAATCATCCTCAATTTCCCAGCCTGTGGAAAAGGTCATGTACCTGAACGTCCCATAGACGTGTTTGATCTGCAATTTCTTTTTTCTCAGCAAAGTCCTTTATGATCAAAATGGTTTGACCGCTGACTTCTGTTTTCTCAATTGCAAATTCGAAGTATTCATTTTTGGCAGCATGCAACCACCTGTATCTGATGTATTTGTACTGCTCTGCATCTAGAATCTCTGCTTTGTCAGTAGATCCATTCCAGCTAAAACTGAAAATATTATCTCTTTCATCCACACGGTCAGCAAACCACTCTTGCAAACCCGCCGGGGTAGATAAAAATTCGAATAAAATGTTGGGGGAGCAACGAACAGGGTACTCTACAGAAAATAATTGTTTACTCATTGAAATTTAAATTGAACGCATTTCATCTTTTCATCCATGCACCTTGCAATGATAGAAAAATATCGGAATTGAAAAAATATAATTTAGTCTTTCTTTCCAACTTTTTCAACGGGGTTATCCCCATGGACATTGCTCATAGACAAATTAGTGAATATCAACGCCTTGTACACAAACATGATAGAAATATGACAGAGAATTGCGTGGTTTAACAATTTATTGAAACTAAGATCAGGCAGGGGTTGATTCAGATGGCTCTAGCATTCATGGGCAGGTATTGCTTAATTTCGCAAACATTTTTGAGTGATTTAATCAAATCCATGCAACATGTTTGAGAATTTAAGTGAAAAGATCGCGTCGGCTTTTAAGCAAATCAAGGGCGAAGCAAGGATCACAGATTTGAATGTAGCCAATACAATCAAGGAAATCAGAAAAGCATTGTTGGACGCTGACGTAAATTTCAAGATTGCAAAGGAATTTACAGACAAGGTTAAAGAAAAAGCAATCGGTCAGAAAGTATTGAATGCAGTAAGCCCTGGACAGTTGATGGTGAAAATCGTTCAAGATGAGTTGACTGCTTTGATGGGTGGAGAGGCAAGCGGTTTGGACATCAATGGCAATCCTGCGGTAATATTGATAGCCGGACTCCAAGGTTCAGGAAAGACCACTTTCAGTGGAAAGTTGGCAAATTATCTCAAGTCACAAAAAGGAAAATCACCTTTGTTGGTAGCAGGTGATGTATATCGTCCAGCTGCTGTAGACCAATTGAAAGTACTGGGATCTCAGATTGGGATTGATGTTTACGCGGAACCAGAGAGCAAGGACCCCAAGAGCATCGCAGAAAATGCATTGCAGTATGCAAAATCCAATAATAAGAATGTTGTTATCGTAGATACCGCAGGAAGATTGGCCATTGATGAAGAGATGATGAATGAGGTTTCGGAATTGAAAGATTTTCTCAAGCCCCAGGAAATCTTATTTGTGGTAGATGCAATGATCGGACAAGACGCAGTCAATACTGCAAAAGCATTCAATGATCGATTGGATTTCTCAGGAGTGGTCCTTACAAAATTGGATGGTGATACCAGAGGTGGAGCTGCATTGTCTATCAAATACACTGTTCAAAAACCAATCAAGTTTGCAAGCAGCGGTGAAAAGATGGAGACGCTGGATGTGTTTTATCCGGAGCGGATGGCCCAACGTATTTTGGGGATGGGTGATATTGCTACGTTGGTGGAGAAAGCACAGGCTCAATTCGATGAGGAGGAGGCCAAGAGGTTGGAGAAGAAAATCAGAAAAAATCAATTTGATTTCCAGGATTTCCTTGATCAACTCCAACAAATCAAAAAAATGGGAAATCTCAAAGATTTGATGGGAATGATACCTGGAATGGGAAAAGCCATGAAAGACATCGATATCAGTGACGATGCTTTCAAAGGAGTGGAATCCATCATCAAATCAATGACTCCTCAAGAAAGATCCAATCCTGATATCATCGATCAAAACCGGAAAAAGCGCATTGCAAAGGGATCTGGCCGTGATATGAATGAAATCAATCAATTTTTCAAACAATTTGAGCAAATGAAGCAAATGATGAAAAACATGAACAATATGCCAGCACTTGGAAGAATGGGCAGAAGATGATTTTAGGCATTTCCAGCCAATGTTTTTGCCATTTTGACTAAAATTCATATATTTGCGGTCCAAAATTTATTGATCACCCACTAAAAATTTTTATTTTTTATGGCTGTTAAAATCCGTCTCCAAAGACATGGAAGCAAGAAGCGTCCATTCTACTTCATCGTTGTAGCCGATTCTCGTGCTCCCCGCGATGGTAAATTCATTCAGAAAATTGGCACATACAACCCCCTGACCCACCCTGCAACAGTATTGGTGGATCGCCAAAAGGCATTAGAGTGGTTGAACAACGGTGCACAACCAACTGATACCGTTCGGAAAATTTTATCTACCAAAGGTGTATTGTATTTGAAGCATTTGCTTCGTGGTGTGAGTCTTGATTTGTTTGATCAAGAGTCTGCGATGTCAAAATTTGAATTATGGCACCAAGACCAGGAATCTAAATTGAGATCACGCCAGGATGCTGCTGCAAGAGAGCGCCGTGAAAGACGCATGGAAGCAGCAAAGCCAAGACCTAAAAAAGTTGCACCTGCACCTGTACCTGCAGAACCCGAAGCTGATCAGTCAGCCGAAACTGTTCCTGCTGCAGAATAACGAAATTTAATTTGATATTTGAAGCCTCGTTTACAACGGGGCTTTTTTTATGATGGATCAATACACAATCATAGGAAAATTCATTGCAACCTTTGGCATCAAAGGTGACTTGGTTTTGAAGCATCACATGGGAGAGGGATTGAATGTGGATGCCCTCAAAACTCTTTTCATTGAAGAAAAGAGTGGAAAATTCATGCCTTACTTCATCGCTTCTGTAAAAAATAAAAATGATGAAGAGGCTTTGATTCAGTTGGAGGGTGTGGATGCTCCTGAAAAAGCAAAGATTTTTCTGCGTAAACAGGTTTGGCTACCTGAGCAAGAAGTGAAAATACAAGCCTCCAAGCATGCTCCAATTTCTTTACTGGGATATACAGTGGTTGATGGAAAGGTTGAGCTGGGTAAGGTGTTGGAAGTCATCGAGCAGCCAATGCAAATATTGCTCAGGATCGATTACAAGGAGAAGGAGGTTTTTATTCCATTGAATGAAAGCACCCTGCTGAAGATTGATCATAAAAAAGAAAAAATAACTGTCAGTTTACCAGATGGACTACTGGATATTTATATAAATTAACATGCGTTTCAAGAGCATGTCACTTCAACCAATACATATTGCACATTATGACCTCGATGCATTCTTTGTATCGGTGGAAAGAATTCTGGATCCTTCACTGGTTGGAAAACCACTCATCATCGGTGGATCAAAAGAAAGAGGGGTGGTGAGTACATGCAGCTATGAGGCAAGAAAGTATGGTGTTCGTTCTGCCATGCCAATGTCTAAAGCTCATGCATTGTGTCCGGATGGTATCTTTTTGAAAGGTTCACGCGGGCAATACAGTAAATATTCAAACTGGGTCACTGAGATCATTGCAGCAAAAGCACCATTGTTTGAAAAGGCTTCTATCGATGAGTTTTATATTGACCTGACTGGGATGGATCGATTTTTTGATCCTCTGCAATGGACCATTGATTTGAGAAATGAAATCATGGAGACAACCAGGCTTCCCATATCATTTGGATTGGCATCCAATAGAATGATTGCAAAAATAGCTACCAATATTGCAAAGCCCAATGGATATATTCAGGTTGTTCATGGAAAAGAAAAGGAGTTTATTGCCCCCCTTGAAGTGGGCAGTATACCTGGCGTTGGAGAACAAATGGTCAAACGCATGCACGAATTGGGAATTCTTACCATTGGGGCATTGGCTAACTATCCAGTTCATTTATTGGAATTGAATTTTGGTGCATATGGAAGACTGCTCTCCAGAAAAGCAATGGGCGAATCGGGCTCAGAAATCCATAGCTCCTATGATGCCAAGTCCGTTTCAACAGAACAAACCTTTTCTGAACATGTAAGCGATATTCCATGGTTGGAATCAACCCTGTTGACCATGTCGGAAAAATTAGGATATGAACTCAGGCGGGATGAAACATCAACCAAATGCATTGCAGTAAAACTTAGGTATCCCGATTTTGAAACGCATACCAGACAAATCAGCTTGCCGCCTACATCTTTTGATGATGAAATTTTCCGGACCGCTAAGTTGCTCTTTCACCAGCTCTATGACCCCCGTCAGGCGGTGAGACTCTTGGGCATTCGATGCAGTGAATTAACCAGTGCCGAAGTGCAAATGAGTATGTTTGAGAACAAGGTTCAAAAACTACATCTTTACAACGCAATCGATGATGTAAAAATTCGATATGGGAAAGATGCACTGGGGAAGGCAGGGAGTGATAAATTTTAAAGTCTACTTAATTTGTAGAGTAGTAAAACTTCTTTATTTTTGAAAAAAACTATTGATATGGGTTTGCATTTAGGCGATGATGCTCCAAATTTTAAAGCCCTGACAACCGAGGGCGAAATTGATTTCTATGAATACCTAGGAAATGCATGGGGCGTTTTGTTTTCACACCCTGCTGATTTTACCCCTGTATGTACAACAGAGTTGGGCAGAACGGCTTTGTTGAAAGAAGAGTTTGCAAAGCGCAATGTAAAAGTGCTTGCAGTAAGTGTCGATCCTTTGGATAAACACAAAGCATGGGTTGGGGACATCAATGAAACGCAACATTGCCATGTTGATTTCCCCATCATAGCCGATGAGGATAGAAAGGTTGCCCAATTGTATGACATGATTCACCCCAATGCCTCTGCTACTTTTACTGTGCGTTCACTCTATATAATCGGCCCTGATAAAAAACTAAAGCTCTTTATTACATATCCTGCCTCCACGGGCAGAAATTTTGTTGAAGTACTTCGGGTCATTGATTCTTTGCAGCTCACTGCTGAGCACAGCGTTGCCACTCCAGCCGATTGGAAACACGGGGAAGATGTCATTGTTGTACCCGCTGTTTCAACTGAAGATGCAATAAAAAAATTTCCCAAAGGGCTCAAGGTCATCAAGCCTTATTTAAGATACACACCGGAACCATAAAGTATTGACTACCTTTGCAGCATGTCACATGCAGCAAAGCAGAACATACGGAACCTGAGCAAGGACCAGATAGCTGAATTTTTAGAGGGCGTAGGCGAAAAAAAATTCAGACTGCAACAGATATGGGAATGGCTATGGCAAAAACATGCTTTTGACTTCCAGTCCATGTCCAATCTTTCTAAACCCCTCAGAGCTCAGTTGGAGGATGCTTTTTCTTTCCCATCACTTAAAATAAACACTACACAGTACAGTGAAGATGGAACCATCAAAGTGGGCTTCAAAACTTTTGATGGTCATTTGGTGGAGGGAGTGCTGATTCCTACTGAAGAAAGAATAACTGCCTGTGTTTCTTCTCAAATTGGTTGCAGCCTCAATTGTAAATTTTGTGCCACCGGGTATATTGAAAAAAAGAGGAATCTCAATTTTGATGAAATATATGATGAGGTGGTATTGCTGAACCAACTTTCATTCAAGCACCATGAAAAAAAATTGACAAACATCGTCTTCATGGGAATGGGTGAGCCTTTATTGAATTACAGAAATGTACTCAGGGCAATTGAGAGAATCACTGCTTCGGACGGACTCGCCATGAGTCCTAGAAGAATTACAGTATCCACTGCAGGTGTTGCAAAGATGATCAAGCAATTGGGCGATGACAAAGTGCGATTCAAACTGGCATTGTCTCTTCATGCTGCCAATGATAAAAAGCGTGATCAGATCATGCCCATCAATGAGACCAATGATCTGAAGTCTTTGGTAGAGGCACTGAATTATTTTTATGAGAAAACGGAAAATGAAATCACACTGGAGTACATCCTATTTGATAATTTAAACGATTCATTTGAGGATGCTGCAGAGCTCATCAAGATTTATCGTCAAATTCCAGCTGACTTGGTGAATATCATTGAATATAATCCAATTGATTTTGCAAAGTTTAAAAAACCCACCGAAGAGAAAACGACTGCTTTTATGGAGTATCTCGAAAAGAACCGCGTCAATGCCAGGCTCAGACGCAGCAGGGGAAAAGATATTGATGCTGCTTGCGGACAATTGGCCAATAAATAATTTTTACTCCTCCAATCAATTTCATTCAAATGAAACGCACAGATAATTTTTCAAAGTTTGCTCCAAAGAAAAAAAACAGTGCTGTCAAAGAAGCTTTTCGGCAGGAGAAAAAGAAGTGGAAAAAAGAAAGGTCTGAGGCAATCGAAAAGAAAAAAGCGGAGTCCCGTGTGTCTGTTTCAAAAAAAGCAGAAGCTCCACCTGCCATCTCTATCAGAAAAGTCGACAAATCCATGCCTCTCAACAAATACGTGGCGCATTGTGGCATTTGTTCCAGGCGAGATGCAGTACCAATCATCAAAGATGGAAAGTTCAAAGTGAATGATGTTGTCATTTCAGAACCTGGTTTCAAAGTTGCACCCAACGATGTGGTTTTTTACCTCGGGAAAAAAATTCTTCCAGAAAGAAATCTGGTATACATACTGCTGAACAAACCCAAAGATTATATCACAACACTGGACGATCCGCAAGGAAGAAAAACAGTGCTGGATTTACTGAAAGGAGTTGCCAGTGAGAGGGTTTATCCTGTTGGCAGGCTGGATCGCAACACAACTGGAGTACTGTTGATTACCAATGACGGTGACTTGGCGCAAAAATTATCCCATCCCTCCAATGAAGTCAAAAAAGTATATGAGGTCAAATTAGACAAGCCATTGTCGAAGGTGGATTTTGAAAAAATACTCAAGGGATTGAACATGGAAGATGGGTTGGTGAAAGCTGATGCACTTGCCTACGCCGACCCCAAAGACAAATCTATTATTGGAATAGAATTGCACAGCGGTAAAAACCGCATCGTAAGAAGAATGTTTGAGTTTCTTGGATACGATGTAAAAAACCTGGACAGGGTCATGTTTGCAAATTTGACAAAGAAAAATGTGGAGAGGGGTAAATGGAGAATGCTGAATGAAAAAGAAATTCGCTTGTTGAAATTTATGAACAGCTCATTTTTAAAGCAAGCCAAACATTAAAAATCATCCGTCCATACTATTTGAAAACAGCGATTTGATTGCTGTCAACAAACCATCCGGCTGGTTGTCTATACCAGATCGGCACGACGAAGAAATTCCCTCTGTAAGAACTTGGCTTGAAAAATCATATCCTCATATTTTTATCATTCATCGTATTGACCGCGATACAAGCGGGTTGTTGCTCTTTGCAAAAAATGAACAGTCCCATAAATACTTCAACCAGCTTTTTGAACAGCGTGCGGTGAAAAAAATTTACCATGGGCTGGCAGCAGGTGCTGTTGTCCAAGATGCAGGTACCATCGATCAGCCAGTAGAGCAGCATACTTCCATGCCAGGAAGAATGCGGATTGGACGAAATGGAAAATCTTCCGTTACGCATTTCAAAGTGATGGAACGGTTAAAAGGATTTACATGGATCGAATTTGATTTGGAAACAGGAAGAACACATCAGATCAGGGTACACATGAAGCATTTGGAGCATCCACTTGTATGCGATTCATTGTATGGATCTGCTGATCCTTTGTTGCTTTCAACATTTAAGAAAAAATTTAAATTGTCAAAAGAGGCTGAATCAGAAAAGCCATTATTAGGCAGATTGGCGTTGCATGCATCCAGCATTCAACTGAAAGGAATGGATGGGCAACCATTGAAATTGGAAGCGCCCCTGTCAAAAGATCTGGACGTAGCCTTGATTCAATTGAGAAAGTTTACTAAGCGCTGATGATTGTTGGCAATGCTGAGAAGGGCACTGCCTTCTGTTCCCCGGTTTTCAGATTCTTTACCGTTGCAGTCTTGTTGGCCTGTTCTTCTTCTCCAATGATGATGGCAAATGGAATAGACTTTTTATCAGCATATTTAAATTGTTTGTCAAACTTCACTGGTTCGTGAAATATTTCACACGCAATCTGATGATTTCTTAAAACTGTTGCAGCATAGATCAGGTATTGTTTGTCAATACCTGTATTAAAAATCAAAGCGGTTGTTCCAGCTTGAATATTTTCTGGGAAAGCGTTCAATTCCTCCAGTACATCATATATTCTGTCAACACCAAAGGATATGCCTACACCTGCAATGCCTTTTACGCCAAAGAGTCCGGTGAGGTCATCGTATCTGCCGCCTCCACCAAGGCTTCCCATTTCAACACCAATTGCCTTTACTTCAAAGATAGTCCCGGTATAATAGTTGAGCCCACGAGCAAGAGATGGATTCACACGTATCTTGGTTGAGGGCATGATTCGATTCACTTCTCGCAGCATTTCAACCATTTCACTGATGCCTTCTTTGGCGCATGCGATGTCGCCGAGGAGAGATGACAGGTCTGCAATACAGGTATCATCATCACCTTCAATGGATATATATTTTTCTACAGTTTTTATTTGGCTATTGTTGAGTCCTCTTTCTGCCAATTCTTGTTTTACTTTCTCAATTCCAATCTTATCAAGCTTGTCAATCGCAATGGTGATGTTCATCATATTGGATGTTCCACCACATTTTTCTGACAAAGCCTGAAGAATTTTTCTGTTGTTGATATGTATCTCTACAGGTAGTTTGAGTTCTGCAAAAACAGCGGAATAAATCAATGCGAGTTCAATTTCATGCAGAAGAGAACTGCTACCAGCGATGTCCGCGTCACATTGATAAAATTCACGGTACCTTCCTCGCTGCGGTCTGTCGGCTCTCCATACGGGTTGCATTTGGTAGCGTTTGAACGGAAAGGTGAGTTGCCCCTGGTTCATGGCAACATACCTTGCAAAAGGGATCGTGAGATCATATCTCAGTGCTCGTTCACTGATTCCCTTGGAAGTCTTCCCTTGCAAAACATTTTCAAAATCTTTCAATGCGGCAGACTGCTTTTCAGGATGGTTGAGTCCGTTGTTTAAGATTTTGAATATCAATTTATCACCTTCTTCTCCGTATTTACCCATGAGCGTTTCGATGTTCTCCATGGCAGGTGTTTCCAGAGGCTCAAATCCGTACAACTCAAAAACACGGCGGATTGTTCCGAAAATATAGTTCCGTTTTTTTATGATTGCAGATGAAAAATCTCTGGTGCCTTGAGGGATAGAGGGCTTCATACAGCGAAGTTAAGGCTGTTTTATGGATGTATATGCTTGAATTAATTTATCGCATGCCTTGTCGATTAAATCGAATACTTCATGGTAGGCAGCCTCGGATTTTGACCATGGGTCTGGCACGTCCATCCCCGTTTCAGGGAAAAGAAAATCCAACATCAATTTGGTTTTGCTTGCTGAAAAATGCTGACGCGAAATTTGTTGGATGTCTTCTAAAACATCGTTTGCCATGGGTACAATCAGATCAAAATCTGCATAATCTGATGAACGAAAAGGCCTGGATTCTTGCTTTGAAATATCGATGCCATTCAATTTTGCTACTCTTTGTGAAAGGCAATGGGGTGGTTCACCATGGTGATAGCCGTTGGTTCCGGCTGAGTCAACCTGCCAATCCAGTCCTAGTTGTTCACATTTGTGTTGGAGAATGCCTTCGGCAAGCGGACTCCTGCAGATATTTCCCAAACAAACCATCAACACTTTCATTGTTCTATTTTCCAACAAATGTAACAGCAATGATTGATTTTATTTTTTAAAACAATCAGCATAAATACAAGTAAATTATACCTTATGACATCTACTCATTGGGGCGAGATTTCATAAATTGCAAGACATTCTTATTTATGGTAACGAACAATTTCAGAGAAAAGGAAGAAAAACGGCAGAAGGGCTTCAAGGTGATCTACGACTATGTCATGGGAATTTTGTGGTTTGCTGCAGGATTGTTTTTTCTATTGAATAAATACCTGGCCGTAGGCTTGGCTTTCGATTCTTTGGTCTCATCCATTTTCGGTATTGCCTGTCTTTGCTATGGAGTATTCAGGCTTTACAGGGGGTTTTCAGTCAAAAGCTAACATCATGAAGCACTTATTTCTGCAATATTTTTTTCCATTTGCTTTGCTTTTTTTTGGATGCTCTTGTGCATCCGATGGCAAGAAGGCCAAAGTTATTTTGGGTGATGATACCCTGACAAGTGGAACCATTCATATCAGTGTAGATGAGAGTTTCGCTCCCATCATTGATTCTCAGATAAAAGTATTCATGTCGCAGCATCCAAAAGCCAACATCATTCCTCATTACAAACCGGAAGCTGATTGCATCAAAGATCTATTGAATGACAGCACCAGGATGGTGATCATCACACGAGGATTGACAGAAGAAGAGGTTCCTTTTTACAAAGACACCTTGTCATTTGTGCCTTTGTTTGGGCGGCTCGCAACAGATGCCGTTGCAGTCATAACCCATAACAATTGTAGGGATTCACTTTTTTCAGTAGCAGAAATCAAGTCGATGTTGAATGGAACAAGTGGTTATAAGTACGATTTGGTTATGGATGGATTGAAGGCAACCAGTACCGTCCGTTTTTTGATTGATTCTGTTTTGCGTGGTCAGCCTATGAATGGGAAGGTGATGGCAGCTAAAAATTCTGAAGGCGTAATCGACTACGTAGCAACACACCCCAATGCCTTGGGATTTATTGGAGTGAGCTGGATAGGCAACAAAGAAGATTCTTCTCAAATGACCTTTCAGAAAAAGGTGAAACTGGCAGCATTGCAATGCGCGCGATGTGAGGAGGAGGTATATGTTAGGCCTTATCAAGCCAATATGGCACTCAAAAGATACCCGCTCAACAGAGGTATTTATTATGTGCTGAAAGAGAATTTTGCCGGACTGGGCAAAGGATTTGTCAATTTCTTAACACATGAAAAAGGTCAATTAATCTTCAGGAGGGGCTATCTTGTACCTGACCGAATGGCGCTACAAATAAGAAAAGCAAATGTTTCAGAATAAATGGATGATTTCTTACTTTTACCATCCTTAAAAACAAACTGCGAAGTATGAAAATGAGATTTGTGATTGCTGCACTGTTTTTTACTTCTGTTGTAACTGCTCAAACAGTACAGGAGGGTAGAAAATTATTATTGAGTCAGCGTTACCGTTCAGCGAAGGAAACCATGGAAAAAGTGGTTGCAGCCGCTCCATCAAATTCTGAAGCAATATATTGGCTTGCACAGGTTCTTTTTGAATCCAAAAATACAGCTGAGGCCAAAGAGGTGCTCCGCAAAGGAATGGAAGGATCCAATGGGAGCAATCCGCTTTTGCTTGTTGCAATGGGACAAGCAGAGCTGATCGAAAAGAAAGTGAATGATGCGAAGCAACGTTTTGAAACAGCCATTTCCTTGACCAAATCAAAAGATGCAAATATTCTATCTGCCATTGGAAAAGCCAATTTAGAAGATGGAGGCGATTATGCGTATGGCATTGAGAAAATCAAATTGGCCGCTGCCCTTAAAAATTTCAATGATCCATTTGCATATATCTATATGGGGGATTTGTACCGCAAGCTGATGAACGGAGGCGGAGCAGTTTCTTCCTACGAAAACGCACTGCTGAAAGATCCAAAATCTGCTGTGGCCAAATATAAAATTGGGAAGGTCTATCTTACACAGGGCAATGAGCAAAAAGAAATTTTTCTTGGTAAAATAAATGATGCCATTGCAGATGATCCATCATTTTCCCCGGCATTGTATGAATTGTATGTCTACTACTTTTTCAGAGATGTGGTCAAAGCAACTGATTATTTCAACCGATACAAAGCAAATGCCGATGCGGGTCCTGCGCTCGACTACGAAGAAGCGAGTCTCCAATTCGCTGCGGGTGATTTCAAGAATGCGATTGCCAAATCAGATGTTTTGTTGAAGTCTCAAGGAGAAAAAGCCGATGCAAGACTCTACAGATTGAAAGCTTACAGCTATGACAAGCTCAATGATTCTGCAAATGCATTGGCATTGTTGGAAATATTTTTCCAGAAAGCAGCAGCAGAGCAATTGAATCCGGAGAACTACTATATAGCCGCAGTGAATGCAGCTAAAATGAAATCCGACCCAGCAAAAGTGGATGATTATTTTATGAAGGCGATCAATGCAGATACCGCACTCAACAACAAGTTGGATTATGCGAGAAAAGCTGCAGACTTCTTCAAAAAATCATCCAATACCGCCAAGTCTGCGCTATGGCTGACAAAAGTGCTTTCCCTCAACCCAAGAATCAGCAAAGTTGATTTATACAACGCGGGATTTGAGAATTTCAAGGCAGGGGAGTTCAAAACTGCAGACAGCATTTTTACGCTTTACAAAACCAATTTCCCCAATGAGGTCTATGGCCATTATTGGTCATTCAGGTCTCTATCTGTCATCGATTCAACAATGGAACAGGGACTTGCCATTCCAGACTGCGAAAAATTCATTTCTATTGCTGAAGTTGACAAGGCTAAAAACAAGAGTACATTGATTACAGCGTATGGATACCTTGCCGGTTATACTGCAAATGTGAAAAAAGACTTGGCTTTGGCTTCCAGTTACCTTGAAAAAATCATTGAAATTGATCCCAACAATCAGGATGCTATCAAAAACCGAGACATTCTCCAAAAAGCACTGGCAGCACCTCCTAAAAAATAAATGCAAAAGGGACAATTAAATTGTCCCTTTTTTCATTCAGGACTATCATTTTTTCATCCTGATTTGCCTAACTTTGCGCCATCAAATTCAACCGATGTTCAAGGCTATTTTTCTGCAGTCTTCTTTGCTCGGACAGAATGCCTCAATCAGCAAGGCAAGTGATTATTTCCCCATCGGTATACAGATTGCATTTGCAGTGGTTTTGGTAACAGTGATGATCGCCGGATCTCAATTGTTGGGTCCCAAGAGAAAGACATCCGACAAACTCCAAGTTTTTGAAAGTGGAATTGAGCAGTTTGGGAACGCACGTCAACCCATGGCAATTAAATATTTTCTCGTGGCAATTTTATTTGTGTTGTTTGATGTGGAGGTTATATTTTTCTATCCCTATGCTGTCAACTTTAAATCTTTGGGTTGGGATGGTTTTTGGGCGGTATTGATGTTCATCAGTTTTTTCCTGGCTGGGTTCATTTATATCATCAAAAAAGGTGCATTGCATTGGGAAGAATAAAAATTCAATACGAACAGAAAACAACTTCTGTAAGTATCTGTTAAAAAATAAAAATAATTATGTCCAGGCCTGTAAGATTTAATTTAAACCCGAAGGATTTTACCGACCGCGGTATCAATCAGGTAGATCTGCCCGATGGGCACATGGGAGAAGGTTTCTTTGCAACCTCCTTTGACAAGGTTGTAGGTTTAGCAAGAAAAAATTCAATCTGGCCGCTTCCATTTGCAACATCATGTTGTGGCATTGAATTCATGGCAACCATGGGGTCTCATTATGACCTCGCGAGATTTGGATCGGAAAGAGTTGGTTTTTCTCCGCGTCAGTGTGATCTATTAATGGTCATGGGTACCATTGCCAAAAAAATGGGTCCGGTAGTTAGACAAGTATATCTGCAGATGGCAGAACCCCGATGGGTCATGGCTGTTGGCGCATGTGCTTCCAGTGGGGGAATCTTTGATACATATTCTGTTTTACAGGGCATTGATCAGGTGGTACCTGTGGACGTATATGTTCCGGGTTGTCCACCCAGACCAGAAGCAATCATCGACGGTGTTCTTAAAATACAGGATCTTATTCACCATGAATCCCTGAGAAGACGCAACGGGGAACAATACAAAAACTTATTGGAAACCTACGGTATACAATAACTCATCCAACAAAAATGCCCATTCACAGCGACCATATCAAAGAGAAATTGAATGCACAGTTTGGCGATGGAATCATCTCATGGGATGCCTCATCTGATATACTCGCACTTGAGGTAGTTCCTTCCATCAATTTAAAGGTGTTGACTTTTTTATATGATGAACCAACTCTTGGATTCCAATTTCTGACCGACCTCACAGGTGTACACTATCCGGATCAGCCGGGAAAAGAAATCGGGGTGGTTTACCACTTGCACAACTTGAAAGAGAATGCGCGTTTAAGGATGAAAATATTTGTACCCATTGAAAAACCAGATGTATTCACTGCATCAGGCCTGTTCAGCGGTGCCAACTGGATGGAAAGAGAAACATTTGATTTTTATGGCATTCATTTCATCGGACATCCCAATTTGAAGAGGGTGCTGAATGTTGATGAGATGGATTATCATCCATTGCGCAAAGAATATCCACTGGAAGATCAAACACGAATTGATAAAGACGACGAAATGTTTGGAAGATAAAGAAACAATACAATGCCTGAACAAGCAAACATAGTATTACCTGAAGGGTCCATCGAAAAACAAACCACAAGACTCAATCTTGGGCCTACCCACCCGGCAACGCATGGGGTGTTCCAGAACATTCTTGAGATGGATGGTGAGCGTATTATCAAAACCGAGTCAACTGTAGGTTACATCCATCGGGCATTTGAGAAAATCGCTGAACGTCGACCCCTTTATCAAATAACTACTCTAACGGATCGTTTGAATTATTGCTCTGCTCCATTGAATAATATGGGCTGGCACATGACATGTGAAAAATTGTTGAGTGTCAAAACGCCTAAACGTGTAGATTATTTGCGCGTAATCATCATGGAATTGTCTCGCATTTCAGATCATTTGATTTGCAATTCTATTGTGGGAGTTGATGCCGGGGCATACACAGGATTTCTCTATGTGATGCAGTACCGTGAATTGATTTACGAGATTTACGAAGAAGTATGTGGGTCGAGACTCACAACCAATATGGGTCGAATCGGCGGGTTCGAGAGAAACTTTAGCAATACTGCCTTTCAAAAAATCGAACAATTCTTGGAGGAATTTCCAAAAGTCTGGAAAGAGTTTGAAAATCTTTTCATGCGCAACAGAATTTTCATCGAGAGAACAAAAGGCACTGGCGCTATTTCTGCTGAACGCGCACTCAACTTCAGCTTCACGGGTCCAAATCTTCGTGCAGCAGGAATAGATTATGATGTTAGGGTACATGCGCCTTATTCATCATATGAAGATTTTGATTTCATCATTCCAGTTGGAACCACTGGAGATAATTATGATCGCTTCATGGTGAGAGGTGAGGAAGTATGGCAATCACTTGACATCATTCGTCAAGCATACCAAAAAGTACAGTCATTCAAAGGAGCCGAAGCAGAAGTATATCATGCAGATGCCCCCGAATATTACCTGCCTGCAAAAGCAGATGTTTATACAAAAATGGAAGCCCTCATCTACCATTTTAAAATTGTTATGGGTGAAACGGAAATTCCAGCGGGTGAAATTTACCACAGCATTGAAGGTGCGAATGGTGAATTGGGATTCTATCTGATCAGCGACGGAGGAAGGACTCCTTATCGTTTGCACTTTAGAAGACCTTGTTTTATATATTACCAGGCATACGAAGAAATTGTTCGGGGTACCATGTTGAGCGATGCGATCATCACGCTGAGCAGCCTCAACTTGATTGCCGGTGAAATGGATGCATAAAAAGAATAAATGATGGTGAAGTTCAGTGAACATAAAATGAAAGAGGTGGAGGCAATCATTGCCCGTTATCCAACAGGCAAGCATAAAAGTGCCCTGATCCCCATCTTGCACTTGGCGCAAGAAGAGTTTGGCGGATGGTTGAGTGCCGAATCAATGGATTATGTCGCTTCCATTTTATCCATCGCATCTATCGAAGTTTATGAGGTAGCTACTTTTTACAGCATGTTCAATTTGAATCCAGTTGGCAAACATGTGTTGGAAGTTTGTCAAACCGGACCTTGCATGTTACAAGGCAGCGACGACATCATAGCGTATATTAAATCAAAATTGGGAATTGCTGTGGGTGAAACAACAGCAGATGGAATGTTTACATTGAAAACTGTCGAGTGTTTAGGTGCCTGTGGATATGCTCCCATGATGCAAATGGGTATGCATTACAAAGAACACCTCACACCTTCAAAGGTTGATGAAATCATTGCTCATTGCTACAATCATAAATAGGGGAAGGCATTATGGCAAGAAAATTATTATTGGAAAAAGCCCACGTAGAAGGAATCCGTCACTTTGATGTTTATCGGAGGGAAGGCGGTTATGCTTCTGTTGAAAAGGCATTGAAAATGGATCCCGCTTCGATAGTAGAGGAAGTCAAGAAAAGCGGACTCAGGGGAAGAGGAGGTGCTGGATTTGCAACTGGACTCAAATGGAGTTTTCTGGCAAAGCCTGAGGGTGTTCCCCGTTACCTGGTTTGCAATGCAGACGAATCCGAGCCAGGCACTTTCAAAGACAGGTTTTTAATGGAGTTCATTCCTCATCTTTTGATTGAAGGCTTGATCGTGTCCTCATTTGCATTGGGAAGCAACAGTACTTATATATATATACGTGGTGAATATGCTTGGATTGTCGGCATATTGGAGCAAGCGATTGCTGAAGCAAAACAAAATGGTTTTTTAGGAAAGAATATTTTAGGAGCAGGATTTGATTTGGAAATATACGTGCAACGTGGTGCAGGGGCATATATCTGTGGTGAAGAAACTGCTTTGATTGAATCTCTTGAAGGAAAAAGAGGAAATCCCCGCATCAAGCCCCCTTTCCCAGCCATCAAAGGATTGTGGGATTGTCCAACTGTTGTAAACAATGTTGAAACACTCGCTGCAGTGGTTCCAATCATAAACATGGGTGGTGAAGAATACGCAAAAATTGGTGTTGGAAGATCCACTGGAACAAAATTGATCTCAGCTTGCGGGAACATCAATAAACCGGGCGTGTACGAAATGGATATGACAATCTCTGTGGAAGAGTTCATATACAGTGATGAATATTGCGGAGGCATTGCCAACGGAAAAAAATTAAAAGCTTGTATTCCTGGTGGTTCTTCAGTACCTATCCTGCCTGCCAACTTGTTATTGAAGACTGCCAAAGGGGAGACCCGCTACATGAATTATGAAAGTCTCTCTGATGGGGGGTTTGCATCGGGATCCATGATGGGTTCTGGAGGATTCATTGTGCTCGATGAAGATCAGTGCGTCGTTCGCCACACACTGACCCTTGCCAGGTTTTACAGACATGAAAGTTGCGGACAATGTTCACCCTGCAGGGAAGGAACAGGATGGATGGAAAAAATTCTGCAAAAAATAGAAAACGGTAAAGGTGTATCAAGCGACATTGATTTGTTGTGGGATATCCAACGAAAAATAGAAGGAAATACCATTTGTCCGCTGGGTGATGCAGCAGCATGGCCTGTTGCAGCAGCGATCAGACATTTCAGAGATGAATTTGAATGGCATGTGAACAATCCTTCATTGTGCTTAACACAAAACTATGGCTTGGCTCATTATGCTGATGAGTTGAGTGTAGTTGCATAAAAAAATGCTATGGCCGAGGAAATAAAAAAGATGAAAGTCACGATCGACAATATCACGGTAGAAGTCCCACAGGGTACAACCATCCTGCAGGCTGCAAGAATGATTGGTGGTGATGTTGTACCCCCTGCCATGTGTTACTATACAAAACTTCAGGGAAGTGGTGGCAAGTGTCGCACTTGTTTGGTTGAAGTAAGCAAAGGCAGCGAAGCAGATCCCCGTCCCATGCCAAAATTGGTTGCCAGTTGCAGGACGGGTGTGATGGATGGAATGGAAGTTAAAAATATTACGAGTCCCAAGGTGCTGGACGCCCGTAATGGGGTTGTTGAATTTTTATTATTGAATCATCCACTTGATTGTCCCATATGTGATCAGGCAGGCGAGTGTCATTTGCAGGATCTTGGATATGAGCACGGAAAAGAAGCAACCCGTTACGAGTTCAAGCGAAGAACTTTTGAAAAGCATGACTTAGGTCCCTATATACAATTGCACATGACACGCTGCATCCTTTGCTACCGCTGTGTATATACTGCTGATCAAGTTTCCAACAAGCGTGTGCATGGTATACTCAGCAGAGGTGATCATGCTGAAATCGCTACTTATATTGAGAAATCACTTGACAATGACTTCATCGGCAACGTAATTGATGTATGTCCGGTTGGTGCATTGACAGACAAAACATTCCGTTTTAAAAACCGCGTTTGGTTTACAAAACCAGTAAATGCTCATCGCGAATGCAAATGTTGTTCAGGTAAAGTTACTCTTTGGCAAAGAGGGGAGGAAGTGTTGCGCGTGACTGCAAGAAAAGATCAGTGGGGTGAGGTAGAAGATTGGATTTGCAATGAATGCCGTTTTGAAAAGAAGAAAGTGAGCGATTGGGTGATTGAGGGACCAACACATGTCAGCCGACACTCTGTTATTTCTCAAGGGCATTATGAAAAACTCAACAGGCCAACCGAAACATTCAGCAAGGTTCATGATGGCCGCAAGCCGAAATTATTAATGGATATACACAGTGTCAGTGAGGTGAATGATCCTTCAATTGATTTGAGTGCGATCAATGGACCCGCTACTGGAAAAGTTTTTGAACAATCAAAGAAGCAAGCATGATACCTATACAATTCCTTGTGATCGATGTATGGTTCGGATTGGAGAAACTATTGCTGATAGGAGGAATCATCTCATTCTCTTTGGTGGTAGCTATGTACACAACTTTCGCAGAGAGAAAAATTGCAGGATTTATGCAAGATCGCAGGGGACCCAACCGCGCAGGTCCATTTGGTATTTTACAGCCGCTTGCAGATGGATTGAAACTTTTTTTCAAGGAAGAAATCATTCCGCTCACTTCCAATAAAAGCTTATTTGTCTTGGGACCCGCATTGGCGATGTTGACTGCCATGCTAACAAGTGCTGTCATTCCATGGGGCAGTCAAATTGAAATAGCGGGCAGAACCGTGAGCTTGCAGGTTGCCGATGTGAACATTGGTATTTTATATGTATTTGGAGTAGTAAGCTTGGGTGTCTACGGCATCATGATCGGTGGCTGGTCATCCAACAATAAATTCTCATTGCTGGCTGCTGTAAGAGGTGCTTCCCAGATCATATCTTATGAATTGGCAATGGGACTCTCGCTCATCTCACTGTTGATGATGACTGGTTCATTGAGTTTGAAGACCATTGTTGAGCAGCAGATGCAAGGTGGATGGGGAGGATTCCTGGGTTGGAATATTCTCTATCAACCACTTGCCTTTTTGATTTTCTTGATTTGTGTTTTTGCAGAATGCAACAGAACACCTTTTGATTTACCAGAAGCTGAAAATGAATTGAATTTCGGTTACCATCAAGAGTATTCTTCTATGAAGCTTGGGCTGTATCTCTTCTCTGAGTATGTCAACATGTTCATATCAAGTGCTGTTGTATCAACCCTCTTCTTTGGGGGATACGATATACCATTTGTCAATGAATCAGAACTCGCAAGTAGCATTGGTGTCAACCTGGTTGCGCTACTCGGATTCCTGACATTTTTTGCAAAAATTGCTTTCTTTCTCTTTTTATTCATTTGGGTTAGATGGACCATTCCGAGATTCAGGTACGATCAACTCATGGACCTTGGATGGAAAAAATTAATTCCACTGGCATTGGCAAACTTATTGATAACGGCAGTTGTGATATTGACGTTGAATAAATAATCATATGGCACAATTAACTAATAGAGCAAAAATATTGGCGCAAAAGCCTCTTACCTTTTGGGAAAGCTTGTACCTGCCTGCTATTTTTAAAGGGATGGCCATCACATTCGGCCATATGTTTAAAAAGAAGCCCACCATCAATTACCCTGAACAAAAAAGACCTTTCAGTTCGGTATTCAGAGGACTCCATGTTTTGAACCGGGATGAGGCGGGAAGGGAAAATTGTACTGCATGTGGACTTTGTGCCGTTGCTTGTCCAGCAGAGGCCATCACCATGGAAGCAGCCGAGCGTCAGCCAGGCGAAGAGAATTTGTACCGGGAAGAAAAATACGCTGCAAAATATGAGATCAACATGTTGCGCTGCATTTTCTGTGGATTGTGTGAAGAGGCTTGTCCCAAGGATGCCATCTATCTCTCTGAAACATTTGCTCCTTCTGATTTTACCAGAAAGGGATTCATATATGGCAAAGAGAATTTGCTCATTCCGCATCCTGTTATGGAAAAAGAGAAATTTGAAATGGCAAGAGGACAAAGGGAACAACAAATCAAAAACAAATAGCACATGCCAATTACCGAAATTTTATTTTGGGCGCTATCAGCTGCTGCAATTCTTGCAGCATTGTTGGTGATATTCAGCAAAAATCCCGTTCACAGTGTGTTGTGGCTGATTGTGGTATTTTTTGCAATCTCTGGGCATTACGTTTTACTCAATGCGCAATTCCTTGCCATTGTGAACATGATCGTATATGCCGGTGCCATCATGGTATTGTTTTTGTTTGTGATCATGTTGATGAACATGAACGCAGAACAAGAGCCCAATAAGAGCAAGTGGATGAAACTAGCAGGTATTATTTCTGGCGGAAGTTTGATGTTGATATTGGTGGCTTCTCTCAAAAATAGCACAGCTATTGCTGGCGGTCAGGATGCAGGCATTGGTTTGATTCAACAATTAGGACGTACACTCTTCAGTGATTACGTAGTGCCATTTGAAATCAGCAGTATCTTGTTTTTAAGTGCCATGGTCGGGGCAATTATATTGGGGAAAAAAGAGAAAAATATGAACGAAACTAATTTTTCAAAATTTTAAAAATGCCTATCAACTATTACATATTTCTCTCTGTATGCCTCTTTTGCATAGGCATTATTGGAGTACTTACGCGCAGAAATGCGATTGTTATATTTATGTGCATTGAATTGATGTTGAATGCTGTTAATTTATTGCTTGTTGCTTTTTCGCGCATGCACCACGCTGCAGCTCAGGCCTTGGACAGCTCATCTTTAGCAGGTACAGAGGCTCAAATATTCGTATTCTTCATCATGGTGGTTGCTGCAGCAGAAGTAACAGTTGGATTGGCAATCATTGTGATGCTCTACAGAAATATTCATTCAGTGGATATCAATTTTCTAAATCGATTGAAGCACTGAAATAAAATTTGAATCAATGAATGGGATGATAAAATTTGGTTACCTGATTCCAATGCTGCCGCTGGTTGGTTTTCTGATCAATGGACTTGGAAGAAATTTTCTTTCCAAGAAAATGGTTGGTTTGATTGGATCAGGAGTGATGGTCTTTTCTTTTGCCATCAGCCTTTTTGTATTCAATCAAGTATCAGCTGAGGGTTTCAATACGGAGATCTTATTTTTGTTTGATTTTATAAAAACAGCTGGACTTGATATCCCATTTGCACTGCAATTTGATCAGCTCAGCACACTCTTTTTGCTTGTAATCACCGGAATTGGGTCTCTTATACATATATACTCCACGGCATACATGCATGAGGAGTCAAGTACACATTATGCGAGGTATTTCGCTTATTTGAACCTCTTTGTGTTTTTCATGTTGATCCTTGTGCTGGGTTCAAGTTATGTCACCATGTTTATTGGATGGGAAGGTGTTGGACTAAGTTCTTATCTGCTCATTGGATTCTGGTTCACCAACAACCATTACAACAATGCTGCTAAAAAAGCATTTGTTATGAATCGAATCGGTGATCTCGGATTTCTTTTGGCTATTTTCTGGATGCTGGCACAATTTGGTACCATCACGTACGCTGGCGTATTTGAAAAAGCAGGAACCGTTCCTGTGTCAGTTGTTACCGGTATAACGTTGTTGATGTTTATCGGCGCCATGGGAAAATCCGCCCAAATACCTCTTTATACCTGGTTGCCAGATGCCATGGCGGGGCCAACGCCTGTATCTGCTTTGATCCATGCTGCAACCATGGTTACAGCTGGAATATACATGATTGCCAGAAGCAATGTGCTTTTCTCGCTGGCTCCTGTTACGCAAAATGTTGTTGCAATGATTGGTGTTGCTACAGCACTTCTCGCGGCAACCATAGCGCTCAGACAAAATGATATCAAAAAAGTATTGGCCTATTCTACCGTCAGTCAGTTGGGATTGATGTTTTTGGCATTAGGGGTAGGTGCCTATACAGCTGGTGTTTTTCATGTGATGACGCATGCATTCTTCAAAGCATTGTTGTTTCTTGGTGCAGGAAGTGTGATTCATGCCATGCACCATGAACAGGATATATATAAAATGGGTGGATTGAGAAAGAAACTCCCTGTCACGCATCTAACTTTTTTAATAGGATGTCTGGCCATTGCAGGTATTCCCCCATTTGCAGGCTTCTTTTCAAAGGATGAAATTTTGACTGCTGCTCTTGAGAAGAATATCGTTTTTTATGTCCTAGGCGTACTTACCTCACTGATGACAGCATTCTACATGTTTAGAATGTACTTTCTTGCTTTCCATGGAAGTTTCAGGGGTACGGATGAACAATACCACCATGTACACGAGTCGCCTGTTGCTATGACGATGCCACTCGTAATCCTGGCATTGCTTTCAATTGTGGGCGGCTGGATTGGTATTCCTGCTGTATTTGCAGAGAACGCACATCGTTTGTCAAATTTTCTTTCTCCTGTATATGCTACCACCCACGTGCAAAATGAAATGCATGTATCTCATACAACTGAACTTGCATTGATGGGATCAGTAGTTTTGTTGATACTGATTTCGATATTTTCAGCCAAGCAGTTCTTCGCAAAAGCAGATATCGCAGAGGAGCGTTCATCTGCATTTGGAAAACTTCTGGAAAACAAATGGTACATCGATGAGTTGTATGATTTCATCATCGTTCAACCCATCAATCAGATTTCTTCGTTTTTTGCAAGAATCATCGATATCAAGATAATTGACGGAATGGTAAATGGAGTGGGTAAGTTGATTCATTTCAGTGCAAGACAGATAAGATTGATACAAAGTGGACAGGTTGGCTCTTATGTATTGATCATGGTTGTTTCCATCATCCTATTTTTCATCTTCCAGATGTTCTGGAAAATTTAAATCATTGAATTAACTATGTTCGCTGCCATTGATAATTTTCCCGCACTGCTGATTTGGATTCCCCTTTTGGGTGGATTGCTCAGCTTCTTTGTGAAAGACGCCAAGCAGGCAAAATCAAGTGCCATCGTTTTTGCAGCTTCTTCATTATTGGTTCTGTTGGTAAGCATGAATTATGCAGGTAAAGAAAACCTTCAGGTGAACCAGGTTAGCTATGAATGGCTCTCCGCGATTGGAAGCAATTTTGGATTGATACTCGATGGACTCACAAGGTCCATGTCATTGTTGACTGCCATCGTTTTTCTGTTGGTATTTCTCCTTGTTCCTTCTGATCAATACAAAGCTGCCCATAAATTCTACGGACTGATGCTGCTTGCCCAATGCGGATTGGTTGGAGTCTTCTTGGCAACTGATGCATTGGTGTTTTACCTTTTTTGGGAACTCGCATTGATTCCAGTGTATTTTCTCGCGTCCATTTGGGGAGGTGAGAAACGGATCAAGGCAACGTTTAAATTTTTCATTTATACTTTTATTGGATCTGTATTGATGCTGGTTGCTATCCTTTACATGTACAATAAAACAAATGCAACATCATTTGGGCTATCGGCATTCTTCAACCTTAATAACACAGCCTCAGAGCAATACTGGTTGTTTGGAGCATTCTTCATTGCTTTCGCTATTAAAATGCCTCTTTTCCCATTGCATACCTGGCAGCCCGAGGCATATGAGCAATCACCGGCTCCTGTTACCATGGTGCTCAGCAGTGTAATGGTTAAAATGGGATTGTTTGGACTTTTGCGCTGGATCATGCCCTTGTTTCCACTTGCAGTGAAAGAATTCAATACTTCAATTTTGGTGCTCATTGCATTTGGAATTGTATATGCTTCTTTGGTAGCTATCTACCAAGACAACATCAAAAGATTGATCGCCTATTCTTCCATTGCACATATTGGACTCATGGCGATGGGAATTCTTACGCTGAAAGAGGTAGCTGTATCAGGAGCCCTGATCCAAATGTTCAACCACGGTATCAATATACTTGCCCTTTGGATGATTGCGTTTATCATAGAACGACAAACTGGTATCAGTTCTATTTCAAAATTGGGTGGACTTGCAAAAAAGGCACCTGTATTATCGATATTCATGGTAATTGCTGTTCTCGCAAATGTCGCCTTGCCGCTTACCAATTCATTTGTTGGTGAATTCATGATATTCAATGGCATTTATCAGTCCAATAAGTTGTTAGCAGCATTTGCCGGATTGAGTATCATATTCAGTGCAGTATACTCGCTCAACATGATTAAAAATGTTTTTTACGGTACAGAGAGCCAAGCTGCATCAGTTGTGAAAGATATCAGAGGGGTAGAAATTTTAATATTTATCATACTTACTGTTCTTATATTGATTGTTGGTATATATCCTCAACCTTTCTTTCAAATGTTTTCGGATGCGTTGGGGCTGATACTTACAAAATATAATTCATAAACTGACTATACCATTATGAATGCGATAATAATTTCAGCTGTTTGGGGAGTTCTGATGATGTATGCGGGGTTCTTTTTACAATCCAAGCGAAGCATCCATCTCTTTGCCATTGTGGGTATTTGTTTGATGATTGCTTGTACAGCTTATGAATTTCTCAATGGACTTCCATTGTTTGCAATTGACACAAAAGGGCTGCTTCAGTATTCGAATTATGCATTGGTGTTTTTGATGATTGTTTTGATCAGCACTTTGTTGTATTTTATTTTATCTGGCAGTGAGATTGATGCAACAGGCAAATCAACCACAGACTTGTATGCACTGGTGTTTTTCATCCTAACAGGAATTGCAGTAGTAGCAGGGTTTAGATCACTGTTGATGTTGTTTTTGGGCATCGAAATAGTTTCCATACCATTGTATGTATTGGCAGGAAGCGATAAATCCAATCTAAAAAGCAATGAAGCTGCACTCAAATATTTTTTGATGGGTTCTTTTTCAAGCGGATTGATGCTCATGGGAATCGCACTGATTTACGGTGATGTGGGTTCATTTTATTTGGATGCCATCAGGGCTGGATTTGGAATGTTAACCCCCATGAAGGGAGCAGGCTTGCTGCTCATCCTTGCTTCTATGTCTTTCAAAGTATCGGCTGCACCATTTCATTTCTGGACTCCAGATGTATACGATGGTTCGCCCACCGTTTTTACCTCTTTCATGTCGACCATCGTGAAGTCGGTTGCATTCTATGCTTTTCTCACGCTTTTCGATCATGCTTTTGGCAAGCTACATGAGCATTGGAAATTGTTGGTTGCCATCATCGCTCTCGCAACATTGTTGATTGGTAACATAACCGCAGTTTTTCAACAAAGTGTAAAAAGAATGCTGGCGTATTCTTCCATTGCCCAGGCTGGTTTTATGATGTTGTCAGTTTTTGCGATCAATACATTTGCAAAACAGGGTTTATTGTTGTATTTCGCAGCGTATAGTTTTGCGACAGTTGGTGTTTTTGCCGTGTTGTCTAAAATGAAAGATCATTCCATTGATTCATTCAATGGGTTATCCAAATCAAATCCCTTCATCGCCCTGTCCGTACTTATATCACTTCTTTCATTGGCGGGAATTCCTCTGACAGCCGGATTTTTTGCAAAATATTATATGCTGCTCGCAGTCATCAGAGAAGGCGGAATGGTATGGTTGGTTGTTACAGCAGTCATTTGTGCAGCAGTCAGCGTGTACTATTATTTCAGGGTTATTCAGGCCATGTATTTCAAGGATTCAGCTGAGGCTGATGGAACAGAATTTTCTCCCTATTTCAAGTGGGCGATGGTGTTGAATGCTATTTTAATTATTGTTTTGGGCATTCATCCTGACCTGATTTTGAACCTGATTTAGGTGAAAAGCTGTTTTTTATCATGCTTTGAGTTCCGTTCATCAATCTTTTTCATCACCTTTTCCGTCTTTCACTAATTTTACACAATGAAATTAGCGGATAATCTTGCCCTTGCCTGGAGAACAGTCAGAGCCAATAAACTTCGCACAGGAATTACTGTTGCGATTATTGCCTTTGGAATCATGGCACTTGTCGGAATCATTACTGCCATACAGGCAATGAACAACAGTTTGCGTGACAGCTTTTCGACGATGGGAGCCAATGCATTCAGCATTCGATTCAGGGAGAGAAGGATGATGATGGGAGGGGGAGACCGCAGTGCGGATGTAACACAGTCAAAAGTGGGGTCGCAAAGAAAAGTCAAAAAATCAAGTACCGGACAAATCATTACCTATCAACAAGCCCAACAATTCAAGCAGGGTTATGAATTTCCTTCTTCCGTTAGTATAGGCATCAACGGACCCCGGAGCCAAGTAGTGACCTATGAAAATAAAAAAACCAACCCCACTGTTTCCCTGAATGGAGGTGATGACAATTATCTGAAATTGAACGGGTATGAGATTGCGTACGGAAGAAATTTCAATCGGAATGAAATTGAAAGCGGGACGGATATTTGCATCGTAGGCAAGGATGTAGCATTTAAACTTTTTGGTTCCCGAATCGACAGGGCCTTGGACAAAGTAATACGTGTGGGATCAAACAAATACAGGGTCATAGGGGTAACAAAAGAGAAAGGAGCCAGTGCTTTCTTGCAAGCCGACAACGTGATTTTTGCTACCTATACAAACGTAAAGCAACGGTATGCAAATAAAAATCAATCTTATCAGCTGGCAGTAATGGTGGATGATATAAATCGCTTGCAACCTGCGATCGGTGAGGCGGAGGGTTATTTTAGAAATGTAAGGGGACTGACAACAATAGAAGACAATAATTTTTATATAGACAAAAGTGACAGCATCGCCGAAACATTTATCAAACTTCTTGGTACCATTTCTGCAGCTGCGGGCGCTATTGGATTCATTACCCTCATTGGTGCAGCGATTGGATTGATGAATATTATGCTGGTTGCAGTTACAGAGCGAACCAAAGAAGTTGGTTTGGTCAAGGCCTTGGGTGGAAAACGCAATTCAATACGCGCACAGTTTTTGTTTGAATCAACCCTCATCAGTTTGATGGGTGCAACAATTGGCATCTTATTGGGAGTTATCATCGGAAATCTGGTTGGAAGTTTAATGAATACTCCTTTCTTTATTCCCTGGGGTATCATTGGCATTGGCATCCTGATATGTTCTGCAGTGGGATTGATTGCCGGCATCTATCCAGCAATGAAGGCTTCTCGTTTAGACCCTATAGTTGCGTTGCGGTATGAGTAGAAATAAGCGTTAACAGTTGACAGTTAGCTGTTAACCGTCAACTGTCAACTGCATACTTATTTATTTAGGCTCCAAAGCCCTCTTGATTCTTTCAGTTATATCTTGCAAATGATATTTGGTCATGTTTTCAGTAGCCGCAGCTGCAGCAGATTGCGATGCATTTTTCATTGCATTCAAATGTCCTCTTACAACGGAACTAACATCTGTCTTCTTGCTGTCAACTCCTACGCTGATTGTGAATCCTCCTGCGGCTGGAGATGCTGCAGCAGTGCCAAGCAGCGCAATCATTCTTTCAACATAACTTTTCTGAAGATTTCTTCTGTGGCCATCGATTGATTTTTTGGCAGTCCATTCGCTGAGAATATTTTTCTCCATATCTGTCAACAACTCATCAATTGTATAAGCATTTGGAAATCTGTTGGCATGTACAGCCATTTTTGTCAATCTAGGTGAAGACAGAACGCTGCCCAATACATTGTCTTGAATGGTGCTGAGCTGATCACTTACCGGATTGTTGATCTTATTTAAAATATTATAATTCAACATCCATTCTGGGGTAGTGAAGAGGTGATTGTTTACAAAAGCAACAGCTTCTTTTTGAATGGCTTTTGGAGTGACTTCATATACATCACCAGTCTGTTCAACTGATTTAGGTGTTTCATAATATCCACCGATGTTCCTGGCAACATGTCCAAGGTATCTGTTGAATTGTGAAACAACCTGTCCATACATTTGCTGAAGGTTTTGATATCTGTCTCCTTCTTCTTTTGTCCATTCCGGCAATTTTGCCATGATTCTTTTCAAATTCTTTACCCCATAGTCACTTGCTTTCATGGAATTGTCTCCCAAGTCTTCGCTCTGAGTTCTTGCATCAGACAAATTGCCGTATTCATATGTACCAAACCATACACGAGGATTTTTAGCGAGTCGCTCGTTGTACAATTTGTTTCTTTGTTTTTTGTCATCTTCTTCGTTTTCTGCACCGTATCCATAACCCCATTCGATGGCCCATTTATCATAATCCCCAATACGAGGGAACAGTCCTGCTCTGCTGATATTGTCTTCAGGCTGTGCAACATAGTTGAATCGCGCATAGTCCATGATGGAAGCTGTATGTCCGTTTGCTTCCACCCATGCCTTGTCACGTAATTTCTCAACAGGTGTTTTACTGCTTGAACCCATGTTATGTCTGAGTCCCAGGGTATGTCCTACTTCGTGGGAAGAGACAAATCTGATAAGATTACCCATCAAGTCATCGTCAAATTTCATTTTGCGTGCATCAGGATCTACGGCGGCTGTTTGTACAAAATACCAGTCATGCAATAGGCTCATGACATTGTGGTACCATCCAATATGGCTTTCGAGAATCTCACCGCTTCTTGGGTCATGCACATTTGGGCCGTATGCATTTTGAATGTCTGATGCAAAATACCTGATTACAGAATAGCGTGCATCTTCCAGGCTCATGGTAGAATCACCCTCTGGCCATTCTTTTCCCATGATGGCATTTTTGAATCCTGCTTTTTCAAAGGCTGCTTGCCAATCGTTTACACCTTGTATAAGATATGGTCTCCATTTTTTGGGCGTAGCAGGATCTAAATAATAGATGATCGGTTTTTCAGGTTCAACCAATTCCCCTTTCTTCCACCTTTCAATATCTTCTTTTTTTGGTTGCAGTTTCCAGCGTACGATGAAAGATGATTCTTCGGTTTTTTGCTGATCATCACTGTAAACAGTGTAGTCGTCTACAAAATAGCCTGTTCGGATATCGTTCAATCGCTTCTGCATAGGTTTTTCAGGCAGGAGGATGAATGAATTGTTGATTTCAAGTGTTACAACACCTGCTGCGTTTGCCGCAGGCAAGGAGGCACTTGGAAAAGGGGAGGGAGCAGCTCCCATTCCTGGCATAGCAGCACTTGCGCCAAATGTTTTTACAGATCTTACTTCTGTGTTGATTGGAAAACTTTTGATGGTTTCAATATATGATTTGTCAGACTGTATAGCAGTTAAGTTCAATCTTCTTTTTGAAGATGGATTGATAGACACAGCCTGATTATCTCCTTTGAAGTAGTCGGTAACATCAATTATTGCACCAGTGGAGTCAGCACCAAATGCTTTGATATCAAATGATGCCGCAATGGGATCAAGGTTTGAGTTTTTGACTGCTTTGTAGATAGGTTGAGAAGAATCTGCAACGCTGATCACTGTTACAACTCTCATAAATACTTTGTTGTCTGGACCTTTCTCAAATCTGACAACCTGTTGGTTGGCAAGTTCACCGCCATATACACCACCGCCACCGGCTACTTTGGAAAATCTGGTAATGGCCATGATTTCTCTTCCAAATAGTGATTCTTTGATCTCAAAATAGAATTTGTCATCTATTTTATGCACGTTGAAGAGACCCCTGGTGGTCTTTGCCTTTGGCGTAATCAACTCCTTGTAGGACCTGGGTCCAGTTCTGGGAGCTGGGGGTGCTGCTGGAGCTGAGGGTGCTGCCGCGGGTGCAGCTGGGGGAGGAGGAGCCTGGTCCCTGCGGTTTTGAGCCTGCATGGATTCCATTCCCAATAACAAACTACATGTCAGGAATAAAGCCTTGGTTGAAAAAATGTTCATTTTTGTGGATTTTAGAGTCAGTAAATATAGGGGTTACTGAGCATTCACCTCTCATTAATTCTCATTCAGGGAATGATGATTTTTGGTGGGAAAAATTGTGCTCGGTTGGATTTTTTTTAATTTTTTTTCACCTCGTTAGATTTTTTCATCAATTTTATTATCTTGCTCTTCCCCTAAGCTAAACTTTTGTTTTCTTGAATACAAAGGGTTATTTTAGAGGTTCTTGTAACAATTTTAAAACCAACGAAAATCTTTAACCAAAAAACGTAAGTCATGGCTGAAACAAAACCAACAGCGGCTGCTAAATCAACCACATCAGCACAACCCAAAAAAGGTGGTGGTAACGCAATTTCTTATCTGGCTCCTATCATTTGCATCATTGCCGGATATTGTACTTGGAGATTCATTTTGGGAAATCCTGACGGCTTTACAAAGCCTGATGAGTTAGGTGGTTTCTGGCCAACCCACAAAGGACCCAAAGGAGCATGGAACAGGATGTACGAAGGTGGTATCATTGTTCCACTTTTGATTGGTGCATTCTTCATGGTAGTCGTATTTTCTATCGAGCGTTTTCTTACAATCAAGAAAGCAAGCGGAACAGGAAACAACGATGAGTTTGTTCGTAAAGTTCAATTCCATCTTGCCAACAAAAATGTTGATGCTGCACTTGCAGAATGCGACAAGCAAAAAGGAAGCGTAGGAAACGTAATGAAAGCTGGCTTGAAGAAGTACAAAGAAATGCTTTCTGATGGCGCATTAAATACAGAGCAAAAAGTTCTTGCCATACAAAAAGAAGTTGAAGAGGCAACAGCCCTCGAACTTCCTATGTTGCAGAAGAACTTGGTATTCCTTTCTACTTTGACCTCTCTTGGTACATTGGTTGCCTTGTTGGGTACAGTATTGGGTATGATTAAATCATTCTCTTCTCTTGGTGAAGAAGGTGGATCAGGTGCTGCTGCTGAATTGGCGGTTGGTATCTCTGAAGCACTTTACAATACAGCATTGGGTATCGGTACTTCTTCTGTTGCCTTGATGATGTACAATGTGTTTACTACCAGGATTGATGCTATCACTTACGGTATTGACGAGTCTGGATTTACCCTTACTCAGAGCTTTGCTTCTCAATACAAATAATTATTGCTGTTCGAAGGAATAGGAATTAGATAGCTTCATTTTAAAAAATGTAAACATGCCAAGTGTTAAAATAAAAAAACATGCACCCGAAAACGACATGACGCCGTTCGTAGACGTTGCGTTCTTGATCCTGTCGTTTTTCATGTTGGCAACAAAATTCAAGCCGGAGGAACCAATTGAGGTGACAACACCCAATTCCGTTTCTTCTCAGATTTTGCCAGAGAAGGATGCATTGATGATATCGATCGATCAAGGTGGCAGGGTTTTCGTTTCCATGGACAATCCACAGTCTCGTCAGTTATTGATTGAGAATATGAATCAGACACGGAATCTCGGACTGGGTCCCGCTGAAATTAAAAATTTCATCAATGCACCAAGCGTGGGAGTCCCCTTCAGTCAACTGAAAGGCCTTCTCTCGTTGGATCCTGAGGAACCATCCACAAAGGAAGTTTTCAAAAAACAACCTGGAATTCCTTGCGCAGATACAACTGGTGGTGAATTGTACTATTGGGTAAGAGATGCATTGTCTGCATACTCTGGAAAAAAACTAAACCTGCTGATCAAGGCTGACAACAATGCAAAGTATCCTCAGTTCAAAAACGTCCTCAACGCATTCAAGAAGAACGACCAAAATAAATTTCTTCTTGTAACCTCTCCGGAGGACGCACCTGCAGGAACTGCTTTGTACGTCACACGCATCAAGCAAATTCAAAGTGGAAAGTAAATATTGATCAACTAAAAAGTCTAATATGGCAAGTATAGATTCAGGCGGTGGTGATAGCGGACACAAAAAAGGTCCTGGCGTAAAAAAAGCCAAGAAGCTATCTACCCGCGTAGACATGACTCCAATGGTGGATCTGGGATTCTTATTAATTACCTTCTTCATCTTCACAACAACCATGTCCCAGCCAACGGCAATGAATCTTTATATGCCGAAGGATGTTGACAAGCCTGAAGAGCAGAACAAGGTTAAAGAATCCGGCGCCTTCCACATCATGCTTGGTAAACAAGACGTGGTGTATTATTACGAAGGAATGGACCCCACCCAAATCAAGACTGCAACTTTTAAGACCATCAGAGAAGAAATCATCCGCAAAAAACAAAATACCAATCCGGAAGATCTGGTTGTGATCATCAAACCTACGGTTGATGCAACCTACAAAAACACGGTTGATATTTTGGATGAGATGACCATCAATGAAATCAAGCGTTATGCAATGGTTGATATTTCATCCGTTGAATACGAGTTGATCAAAATCACTGAAGCTGCATCTGGAATTAAATAAAGAAGAAAAAGAAATTAAATTAAACGCATTACAATGGATGCAAATAAAATTTTAAGCACTGATCTAATCGACCTGGTTTTCGAGGGTAGAAACAAGAGCTATGGTGCTTATGAGCTCCGCACACAATACAACAAGCGTTTGAGGAATTCATTGGTGATTACCGCCTCAATTGCGTTGATGTTGTTGTTGGGTTCTTTCTTGTCTTCTCTCACTACCGGCAATAGAAAAGGCAAGGTTGAGATCAAAGAAGTACAACTGGAAGAAATCAAACAAGATGAGCCCAATGAGCCACCACCACCCCCTCCTCCCAAACCACCAGAACCACCCAAAGTGGAAATGGCAAAGTTTACACCTCCAAAAGTTGTAAAAGACGAAGAGGTGAAGGAGGATGAGAAGCCACCGGAAATTGAGAAATTGGAAGAGACCAAGATTGGTACTGTAAACCAAGAGGGTGTTAAAGACGAAGGAATCGTTGCCCCTCCTGTGGAAAGTACAGTTGTTGAAGCACCCAAGGAAGATGATGAAAACAAAATCTTCCAAAAAGTGGAAATCGACGCTGAGTTTCCTGGCGGTACTTCTGGTTGGACCCGTTATGTTACCCGCGAAATCGAAAGGAATATTGACGATTTGCAGGACGATGGTCGTTCTGGTACTGTTGTTGTCCTCTTCATTGTGGACAAAGCAGGTGTAGTGAGTGAAGTTCGTGCATTGCCTTGCAATGAGGCAGGTGTAGGAAATTGCTTACCACCAAATTCTAAGCTTGCTGAAATCGCAGTCAATGCGATCAGAAAGGGTCCTAAGTGGAAGCCAGCTGTTCAGAACGGTAGAAATGTAAAAGCATATCGCCGTCAGCCTGTTACATTCCAGCTTTCTGAATAAACCAATGTTTTTCAACATACAAGGTCGTTTGGGCATCCAAACGACCTTTTTTATTTATTCTGTTACGAGACCGTAATTTTACAATCATGTCGACACAGTGGAATGATATCATTGTTGCCCTGGCAACACCACAAGGCATCGGTGCCATTGGTGTGGTGCGCCTCTCTGGGAAAGGTTGCATCGCATTGGTAGATGGCATTTTTCCCTCCAAACAATTGGAGAAACAACCTGCCAACACTTTACATGTTGGATTGATCGTTGACGGTGAAATGAAAATTGATGAAGTGGTGATCGCTCTCTTTAAATCGCCCAAATCGTACACCGGAGAAGATGTAGTGGAAATTTCCTGCCATGGCTCCAACTATATCATTCAACAACTCATGGAAGTTTGTATCAAGAAAGGAGCACGTCTTGCCAATCCCGGTGAATTTACCATGCGTGCATTTTTGAATGGGAAAATAGATTTGGTCCAAGCAGAGGCTGTAGCAGATTTGATCGCATCTGGTACAAAAGCTGCACAAGAAACCGCCTTGAATCAGGTGAGAGGAGGGTTTTCACATGTATTGTCCAATCTAAGAGAAGAGCTGATTTCTTTTTCTGCGTTGATTGAACTGGAGCTGGATTTTTCGCAGGAGGATGTTGAGTTTGCAGACCGAACCAGATTGAAAAATCTGCTGGATCATTTGGACCAAACTGTAGATGCATTGCTTCATTCCTTTCAGTTGGGGAATGTCATCAAAAATGGAGTAAGCGCTGCCATCATTGGCAAGCCCAATGCCGGTAAATCAACCTTGCTCAATACATTGCTTAAAGAAAACAGGGCAATTGTCAGTCCCATTGCCGGTACTACACGTGATACAATTGAGGAGGTCTTAAACATCGATGGAATCTTATTCAGATTGATCGATACAGCCGGTATGCGTGAAAGCTTGGACGAAATCGAATCGATGGGGGTTGAAAAAAGCATAGCAAAAATGAAATCAGCGGATATAGTGGTCTATTTGTATGACGCAAATACAATGCAGCAGGATGAATTGGATGAAGTGGAAAGTGAGTTAAAAGTTTTGTCCAAGCAATATCTTTTGGTTGGAAACAAGATGGATGATCTGGCAGAATTGGAGAAAAAAAATGCATCATGTACATCCAATCGAATCAATATATCTGCTAAAAATGATTTAAATATTGAGGTGTTGAAAAAGGAACTAGCCAAATCTGTAGTTCAGGGAAATATACACTCCGAGCAGACGATCGTGACAAATGCCCGCCACTTTCAATCCCTTCAAAAAATCGCAGATGCTATCAAGGCAATCAAAAAAGGGATGCAGGAAAATGTACCTGGCGATTTACTTGCCATTGATATTCGCCAATGTCTCTATCATCTGGGAGAGATAACGGGAACCATCACAAACGAGGACCAACTTGATTATATTTTCTCTAAATTCTGCAT
>SXYR01000041.1 GCA_005788265.1 Bacteroidota bacterium
ACCGTATAACCCTCAATTGTTCCGGCACTGGAAATGAACAAGGTCAATTCAGGCTCAGGAACATCCCAGGTTGAATCCCTGCGGATATGGACGAAGGCTCTGCTTCCTGAAACCCGATGGGGCAATGATTTAAAAAAAAGTTCGGGTCTTATGGCATCATAAACCTTATCATAAAAGCTTCCTCCCCCACTCTGCGCCGATTCTTTTTCTCTTGCTTCCTTGCTGCGCAAATAAGTAACACCGGCTGCCCACAACTCTTGACTGCCAATCGGTGCTTCCCAGCCATCCATTGCATCAATGCCATTGATTTTCTTGCAATCTGACAGATGTTTTAATAAGTATTGGAACAAATGTGTGTGATTGACGAGCACATCCCATTCGAGTTCAGATACATAATACGATTCTTCATGCTCAATAAAAACCTTCCCCTCTTTTTTGTAAAGTTTCATGCTTAAATATATTTAATTAATATATCTTTTCATCGGTAAAATTTTACAGATTAAATTAAATTACAAAAGATAAAAATCCAGATGGTAAAAGCATATTTTGAATTGGTTAGTCCATATGTAATCGTAACGGGGGGGTCCAGTGGCATCGGACTTGCTATGGTCAAGATTTTTCACGACCAGGGAGCAATCGTGGATGTATTCGACATGCAAAAGCCTTCAGCCGATACATTACAAAATTTATCCATTCATGACGAAACTGTTCATTTTCATGAAGTGGACATCACCAATGCGCAAGCAATCAAAGAATTGGTTTCGTTGATCTCCGTTAAAAGAGGCATTGGCATATTGATCAACAATGCCGGCATTGCACATATCGGAAACGTATTGAACACTACAGAAGAAGACTTCCAACAAATTTTCAATGTCAATATCAAGGGCGCATTCAATTGCATGCAGGCGGTTATTCCTTTTATGGAAGAAATGGAACAAGGGCTCATTATCAATATGGCATCCATAGCAGCTACCATTGGAATACCGGACAGGTTTGCTTACAGCATGAGCAAGGGTGCGATTGTATCCATGACGCTCAGTGTTGCCAAAGATTTTATCAAAAAAGGAATTCGCTGCAACTGTATTTCACCGGCAAGGGTTCACACTCCTTTTGTAGATGGATTTATCAATAAACACTATCCGGGTAAGGAGGAAGAAATGTTTGCAAAACTTTCAGCCAGTCAACCAATAGGCAGAATGGCATCTCCTGATGAAATTGCAGCACTCGCTTATTATTTGTGCAGCAAACAAGCATCTTTTATTACCGGAACGGATATTCCAATAGATGGCGGATTCACAAGACTAAACAATTAATGATATGAGAGTATTCAGGTACAATAAATCAGGAACCGTTGGCTTGGGAATGGTTGATCAAAACGGAAATAAAATTGACATTTCTGGGTACTACAACGATTTCAATAGGAATTTTTTTGAATTGGGCGGAACCCAACATTTGACTGAATGGCTGCTCCTCCACGCAAGTGAATGTGAGGAAATAAAAGAGGAAGTAAAATTCCTACCCTGCATTGCCGATCCATCCAAAATCATTTGCGTTGGACTCAACTATGCAAAGCATGCTCGAGAAAGCAATATGGAAATTCCCAAAGAGCCTGTTCTGTTTTTTAAAAGCACAACTGCCATTTGTGGACCCAATGACCCGGTGATCATTCCAAAAAATTCCGTCAAAACAGATTGGGAAGTTGAACTGGCCATTGTGATCGGCAAAAAAGCAAGTTATGTTGCTGAGTCAGATGCCATGGATTACATCGCAGGTTATTGCTTGCACAATGATTACAGCGAAAGAGCTTTTCAATTGGAAAGAGGTGGGCAATGGGTGAAAGGAAAAAGTTGCGATCATTTTGCTCCACTTGGTCCGTTATTTGTTTCGAAAGATGAAATTACCAATCCAAACAATCTGCATCTTTGGCTGGATGTAAACGGAAAAAGAATGCAAGACTCCCATACATCCGACATGATCTATCAAGTACCCTATTTAGTGCACTATATTTCGCAGTTCATGACGCTGCTTCCGGGTGATATTATCAGCACGGGAACACCAGAGGGTGTTGGCATGGGGCAAAAACCTTCACCCGTGTATTTGAAACCAGGTGATAAAATTCATCTGGGAATTGAGGGATTGGGAGAACAATTCCAAACAGCAGTTGCACATGCGGATTGACGCCCATCAACATTTCTGGATCTACAATCCTGCTTCGCATGGCTGGATCAATGATGAGATGGCGGTCATCAGAAAGGATTTCATGCCTGATGATCTGATGCCCATACTGAGTAGACATCGCATAGATGGCTGCATTGCAGTGCAGGCTGATGAAAGCATGCATGAAAATGAACTTTTACTGAAATTGGCTGATAAATATTCCTTCATCAAAGGAGTTGTTGGATGGGCCGACCTTGGGTCTCCTGCATTCAACGAACAAATTCCCTTTTTTAAACAATTCAAAAAACTGGTTGGATTCAGGTGCATCATGCAAGGAAAAGACGATGAGTTGTATTTGAAAAATGAAATATTTATCCAACATGTTGCTTCCCTGTCAAAATGGAATTATACATACGACTTATTGGTATACCACCATCAAATACCCAGCCTGCATAAATTTGTAGAGCGTTTAACCGACAACAAATTAATGCTCGACCACATCGGAAAGCCAGATATCAAACAAAAAAACTTCCAATCCTGGAAAGAAAATATACAACAGCTGGCCCAACATCCCAATATCTATTGTAAATTAAGTGGGATGATTACTGAAGCAGATTATACGCAATGGAAGTATGAGGATATTGTCCCTTATATGGATGCAATTGGTGAAGCATTCGGAGCAGAAAGAATTTGTTTCGGCTCTGATTGGCCCGTTTGCCTCGTTGCTGCGAGTTATGATAAAATGATTGGGGTGGTTGAGAGATGGTCATCTCAGTTTTCTACAAATGAACAGGATAAAATATTCGGATTGAATTCCATTAAATTTTACAATCTCTAACATGGACTTAGGATTAAAAGACAAAATTATAATTGTAACCGGCGGTGCAAAAGGAATTGGGGAAGGCATTACCAGATTACTGGCCAAAGAGGGCGCTTTCCCGGTTATCATAGGAAGAAATGAGCAAGACAATCAAAGTCTTCTCAAAGAAATTGGAACAGGCGCTCAAATTACAGCAGAGTTGAGTGACCCTGAAGTATGTAAAAAAACAGTAGAAAAAATTCTGATTGATTTCAAACAAATAGATGGCGTTGTCAACAATGCAGGGATCAATGATGGTATTTCACTGGAACATGGAAACTATGAAGGATTCATGCAGTCTTTGCACAACAATGTGGTGCACTATTATTTAATCGTGCAGGCTGCATTGCCAGCATTGATCCAATCGAAAGGGTCCATAGTCAATATCAGCTCCAAAGTGGCAGAAACAGGACAGGGAGGAACATCTGGATATGCTGCAGCGAATGGTGCCAGAAATGCACTGACCAGAGAATGGGCGGTTGAACTGCTTAAATACGGAATTCGAGTGAATGCAGTGATTGTTGCTGAATGTTACACCCCTCTGTATGACAAATGGATCAAAACACTGGATCACCCCGAAGAAACACTTCAAAAAATTACGGCAAGGATCCCTCTGGAAAAAAGAATGACAACAACAGAAGAAATTGCAAACACGGCAGTGTTTTTAATGTCAGAAAAATCATCTCACACAACAGGCCAGCTGATTCATGTAGACGGCGGATATGTCCACCTCGATCGTGCAGCTCTTGCATAATAAAGTGTATGAATAAACCTCAAAGCAACTATCGACTCCCCTTCATGCTTGTTTCAAGTTTGTTTTTTCTCTGGGGAATTGCAAATAACTTAAATGGTATTCTCATTCCGCATTTGAGAAAGGCACTGCAACTCACCAACATGCAATCTACTTTTGTGGATACAGCAGTTTACCTTGCCTATTTTTCTGCTGCGATCCCCGCAGGAATGATTTTAAAAAAATTCGGATACAAAAAAGGAATCATCACCGGACTGATTGTGTTCAGCATCGGAGCCTTTATGTTTATTCCTGCTGCAAATCTAAGAGCGTATAATATTTTCCTATTGGGACTTTTCATCATAGGATGTGGACTTACTATTTTAGAAACCGCTGCCAATCCATATGCTTCCAAACTGGGAGATCCTGCAACATCAACAGCAAGACTCACATTGGCACAATCATTCAATGGATTGGCTGTTTTCATCGCACCAGTAATTGGTACCGTCTTCATCCTTTCGGGTAAAGAATTCAACGCTGATGAACTCGCAGCAATGAGCGAAGTAGATAAGCTTGCTTATCTAAACGGTGAGGCAGCGTCAGTAAAAATGCCATACCTCTCTCTTGGAATTTTTCTTTTGGCGATAGCTGTTCTTTTTCTGGTAAATAAATTCCCGGAATTGAAAGAGGATGAAGGCGGAAAAGAAGAAGGAAGCCTATCAGGTGCACTCAAACAACAACACTTGGTGTGGGCTGTCATTGCACAATTTTTCTATGTTGGTGCGCAGGTTTGTGTGACCAGCTTTTTTATTCGAGCTGCTATTGCCGGAGGAGGAGTAGACGAAAAAACCGCTGGCTATTACTTGAGTATGTATGGAATCCTGTTCATGATTGGAAGATTTGCAGGATCTGCAATGATGAAATGGATTGCACCCAACAAATTGTTATCGCTCTATGCCATCATGTGTATTTTACTCAGTGTGATGGCCATCAAAACAGATGGACAATATGTTGTGATTGCACTTGGCGGACTCGGATTTTTTATGTCGATCATGTTCCCAACCATTTTTTCATTGGGAATAGCCGGACTCAAATCCAATACCAAACCAGGATCCTCACTGCTTGTAATGTCCATCATCGGCGGTGCCATTTTCCCTGTCATCATGGGCAATATCATTGACCGTTTCGGAGATGATATACAAATAGGATATCTTGTACCAATGATCTGTTATGCATTTGTACTTTATTTTGGCATCAAAGGATATAAACCCAGATCTGCATCATGAAAACATTCTGCCTTGCACTCGATCTCAAAAACGATGCAGCACTGATCGCTGCCTATGAAAAACATCATGAGCAGGTTTGGTCAGAAATTGAGGCATCCATCAAGGAAAGTGGAATTGAATCAATGAAAATATACCGAACCGGCAATCGACTTTTCATGATCATACATGCAAATAATCATTTCAGTTTTGAAAAGAAAAACGAAATGGATAAGCATAATCCAATTGTTGAAAAATGGGAAGCTTTGATGGATCAATACCAACAAAGATTGCCCTGGGCTGCACCAGGAGTAAAATGGGTATTGATGGATGAAATTTTTTCGCTGGACTAATTAAATCCACCTTGCCCAGCATACAATTTCACGGGGCCCTCTAATTTGAGCTCCAACACAGTCATATAAGCGTCAAGTTCAATCCTAGGAATATCAATGAATACCAATCCTGGCACCGGACTCCAAGAAATTTTCCCAACTACCTTGTGCGGCAA
>SXYR01000170.1 GCA_005788265.1 Bacteroidota bacterium
TCAACCCATTGAATTGGATTAAAGTTGGCAATCAAATTGCCAAAGAAAATGCATCATTGGTGATCATCCGCTATTGGATTCCATTTATGTCACCCGCTCTTGGAACCATTGCCAGGATCGTTCAAAAAAAATCACAGGCAAAAATCATCTGCATTGCAGACAATGTTATTCCCCATGAAAAAAGAATGGCTGATGAAATGATGACAAGGTATTTCATCTCACCCATCAATGGCTTTATAACCATGAGCAACAAGGTGACCAGAGATTTGATGCGATTTAAACCAACAGTACCTTTTAAACAGATTATTCATCCGCTCTATGATAATTTTGGGAATAAAATAGATAAAAAGGAAGCAAGAAAATATCTCAACATAGATCCAGATGCCAAAATCGTTTTGTTTTTTGGATTTATCAGAGAATACAAAGGATTGGATCTCTTGCTGGAGGCAATGGCGTTTAATGAAGTAAAAAAACAATCTGTTCAACTGGTCGTCGCTGGAGAATTTTATCACAACAAAGATATTTATCTCCATATCATTCAGCAGCTGGGCATTGGCAGCAATGTGCGCATTGTGGATGATTTTATTCCTGATGACTTGGTGAAATACTACTGTTGCGCCGCAGATGTGATTGCACAACCCTATAAGAAGGCTACTCAAAGTGGTGTGACTCCCCTGGCCTATCATTTTGAAATACCCATGATAGTAACCAATGTTGGTGGACTTCCCGAGATGGTAAAAGATGGAGAAAGCGGATTGATATGTGAACCCAATGGACATTCCATTGCTGAGCACATCTGCGAGTTTTTCAACAAAGAGGAAGGTTACTTTTTACCTGCATTGAAATCAGAAAAAGAAAAATTCAGCTGGACTAGTTTTGTTTCATCGGTCATGACATTGTACAATGAAATCAAGTAAGCCATTACTCATCTGCTCCATTATCATATTATCAGTCTTTATCAAGACCAATGCACAGTCATATGCCCAAAATTTAGTACAAAAAGAAGATTCTCTTAAATACCATGGCAACATCATTGTCAATGGTGAATTTGCTGAACAGCGATTCAGGGCTGACAGCCATTTTACGAGAATCCTGGTAAGAGCGCTGCAAATACCCTATTCTTTTTACCATTCATTCGATTCTCTTATAACCATTTCCAGGTTATACAGCCCTGACAGCACATTCAGGATTTTTACCTGGCAAGTGAACAAAGATGAAAATACACACAGAAGACATGGCGCCATCCAGATGAATACCAAAGACGGGAGCCTGAAACTTTTTCCACTGATTGACAGAAGTTCACTCATCATCAACCAAGCGGATACGATCACAAACAATGAATGGTGGATTGGCGCGATTTATTATAAAATCTTACTGCATAAAATTGTTGACCGTAACTATTACACGTTGTTGGGATACGATGAAAACAACCGTTTGAGCACAAGAAAGATCATAGAAATACTTTCTTTTGATGCAATGAATAGACCGGTTTTTGGATCCAATATATTTGATTTCAACATGGATAAAACACAAAAGAACCCCCAAAGCAGGTACTGGATTGAATACAAAAAAGATGCACAGGCCAGCATCAAATTTGATCAGGAACTTGATTTATTGATTTATGATCACTTGATCTCTGAAACCAATGAAATCGATCGAAAAGAAACTTATGTGCCTGATGGAGATTATGAAGCATTTAAATGGACAAATGGTAAATGGTTGCACATTGAAAAACCATTTGATTATAAATTAGAAGACGGACAAGCACCCGTCATCAAACCAGTAACAGAATCAAAAATTCCAGTAAAAAAATCAGGGAAGAAAGGAAATTAATCATCCAGTTTCAACACAGCGAGAAAGGCCTCTTGTGGAACTTCTACGTTTCCAATTTGACGCATTCGTTTTTTACCCTCTTTCTGTTTTTCCAGAAGTTTCCGTTTACGACTGATATCGCCCCCATAACATTTGGCCGTTACGTCCTTCCGCATAGCAGAGATGTTTTCCCTTGCTACTACTTTGGCACCAATGGCAGCCTGAATGGCTATTTGGAATTGCTGACGCGGAAGCAATTCTTTTAATTTTTCGCAAAGTTTTCTTCCAAAATCCTGTGCCCTGCTCCTGTGAATCAACGCAGAGAGTGCATCCACTTTATCTCCATTCAGCAGAATATCCATTTTCACAATATCACTCTCTCTGTAACCGATGGGATGATAATCAAAAGATGCATATCCCCTGGTTTGACTTTTCAATTTATCATAAAAATCAAATACGATTTCAGTGAGAGGCATTTCAAATATCAATTCAACCCTTGTCTGGGTAAGATAGCTTTGATTGATCAACAGGCCACGTTTGCCAAGGCAAAGTGTCATGATATTCCCGATGTATTCTGGTTTGGTGATGATTTGCGCTTTGATAAATGGTTCATCAATATGCTCCATCTGAGTAGGATCGGGCATTTCAGAGGGATTGTTAACAGGAATCACCTCACCCTTGGTACTGTATGCAACAAAACTTACGTTGGGAACAGTTGTAATAACAGTTTGGTTAAACTCTCTTTCCAATCTTTCCTGGATGATTTCCATGTGAAGAAGTCCGAGGAATCCACACCTGAATCCAAATCCCAATGCTTGAGAAGTCTCCAGTTCATATGTCAATGAAGCATCGTTCAATTGAAGTTTATCCATGCAATCTCTCAACTCCTCAAAATCATCTGTATTGACAGGAAATATTCCTGCAAATACCATGGGTTTGACTTCTTCAAATCCCTTGATGGCTTGAGCAGGGTTCACTGCATCTACGATTGTATCGCCTACTTTTACCTCTTTTGCATTTTTTATACCGGTAATCAGGTATCCAACATCTCCACATTTTACTTCTTTTACCTCCTGCATATTCAGCTTAAGTATTCCCACTTCGTCCGCCGCATAGTCCATATTGGTTGAAACAAATTTGATCTTCTCTCCTTTTCTAATACAGCCATTCAAAATACGGTAATATACAATGATGCCTCTGAAAGAATTGAATACACTGTCAAAAATCAGGGCCTGGAGAGGTGCATCCGGATTGCCTTTGGGAGAAGGAATGCGTTGAACGATGGCTTCAAGAATGGAGTCAATACCAATTCCTGTTCTTCCGCTTGCCAATAAAATTTCATCTGGTTTACAGCCAATGAGATCA
>SXYR01000171.1 GCA_005788265.1 Bacteroidota bacterium
ATCAACGGAAAGAAAGTTGGAAATGCTTATTTGACACCAGGTTGGACCAGTTATAAAAAGCGATTGCAATATCAGGTTTATGATGTTGCCTCCATGTTGAAAAAAGGGAAGAATTCCTTGGCGGCCATATTGGGAAATGGTTGGTTCAGAGGTACTCTGGGATGGACCAATAATGTTGACATCTATGGGAAAGAGCTCGGGCTTTTGATGCAAATCAATGTAGTATACAAAGACGGTAGCAGGGACTATTTTATTACAGATGAAAATTGGAAATCATCATACGGTGAAATATTGTCCAATGAAATTTATCATGGTGAAGAAATCGATGCCCGCAAAAAACAGCAGGGATGGAATTTGGCTGATTATGATGCTTCAAAATGGAATGCAGTAAAAATTTTGCAAGCCGGATACAAGCATTTGATCGCGACCGAGAATGAGCCCATTGCCTTGCAGGAAAGCATCCAACCAGTAAAGGTGCTGACTACACCCAAAGGCGAGAAGGTTTTGGACTTTGGGCAGAATTTGGTAGGCTGGGTAAAGATGAAGGTGAGCGGAAAGGCCGGAGATGCTGTTGAAATAAAGCATGCAGAGGTGTTGGATAAATTTGGGAATTTTTACATCGACAATATGAGGTCAGCCAGGACCACTGCTAAATATGTATTGGCTGGAAATGGCATTGAAGTTTTTGAGCCGCATTTTACATTTTTTGGATTCAGGTATATAAAAGTTGAAGGTTACAATGGCGAGCTGAAGCCTGAAAATTTTACAGCAATGGTGCTTCACTCCAATATGAAGCCTTCTGGTAATTTTACAAGTTCAGATCCGCTTATCAATCAACTGCAAAAAAATATTCAATGGGGACAAAAGGGTAATTTTCTTGATGTGCCAACAGATTGCCCCCAGCGCGATGAGAGACTGGGATGGACAGGAGATGCACAGGTATTTTCAAGAACGGCTGCTTTCAATTTCAATGTGCACAATTTTTTTAATAAGTGGTTGAAAGATGTTGAAGCAGATCAACTTGAAAATGGAAGTGTGCCATTTGTGATACCCAATGTATTGGGCGCAGGAGCAGCAGGATCTACCGGATGGGCTGATGTTGCCACCATCATTCCCTGGAACATGTACCTGGTATACGGAGACAAGAAAGTCCTTCAAACACAATATTCCTCCATGAAAGCCTGGGTGGGATATATGGAGAAAAATGCCCATGCCGATTTATGGAACAAGGGATTTCATTTTGGAGATTGGTTGTTTTACAGGCCCTTTGATGACAATGATGGCCGGGCCGCTGTCACAGACAAATACATGATTGCACAATGTTTTTATGCTCATTCGTTGCAGTTGCTCATCCAAGCAGCCAATGTGCTTGAGAAAAAAGAAGATGTTGCATTTTACAGTGAGCGATTGAAAAAAGTTAAAGAGGCTTACGTGAAAGAATACATGACTTCAACCGGCAGGTTGGTTTCAGGTACACAAACTGCTTATGTTTTGGCACTTCAATTTGATATGTTGCCAGAACAATTGCGCAAATCTGCCGTTGAAAAATTAGTCGACAACATTCAATCCTATAATACGCATTTGTCCACTGGATTTTTGGGCACACCTTATTTATGTGAAGTATTGACAAAAAATGGCAGGTCCGATATTGCATATCAGTTGCTGATGCAGAAAACTTTTCCTTCATGGCTCTATCCTGTAAAAATGGGGGCCACCACTATTTGGGAGAGATGGGGCGGCATGCATCCAGACAGCACCTTCGAGCCAGCAAGTATGAATTCTTTCAATCACTATGCATATGGTGCCATTGGAGATTGGATGTACAGGAGCGTAGTGGGTATTGACAATCAAGAGGGCAGTGTTGGATACAAGAAAATATTAATCAAGCCTTATGTCGTTGACAGTTTGAAAACAGCTGGTGCCTATTTGGATACCTATTACGGAAGAATCAGCAGCAGCTGGAAAATAGATACGGCTGGTATTGCAATGGAAACAACGGTGCCAGCAAATACAACTGCTGTTATTTATTTTCCCTCAGATAAGAATGTGAGCCTCAATGGAAAAAGAGAATTCAATGAACCAGGCCTCAAATTCTTGCGTTCAGAATCTGGGTACGCTGTTTTTGAAGTGGGTTCTGGTACGTATCGTTTCCAGGGAGCTCGCTAAGCTTCCAATCCTGCCAACGAGAGACTCATTTTCTTCAGGTCATTGACCTGGGCATTTTCAACAATGCATTGCGGCATGAGTATGAGGGAGGTATTATTAGATTTCCACCAGCTTTTGTGCAACAATGCATCAAAGGGAATCGTTCCGATGAGATAACTTCTCTCATTTCCAGCATGCCATTCTTCTATTTGAATGAATTCGTTTTTCGGAATGAGTTCAATATTTTCAAAGCTCACATAGACTCTTAAATGAAATTCGTTGCTCAGGGCAGCTTTGATCGATTGATTCAATTTTTTGTATTCGTATTTATACCCATATCTCAGCGCGGCAATATCACTCAATACTGCAGATCCAGTTGGGAAACTCCCTGCACCCTTACCATAAAAAAATTGTTTATCTGCAAATCCACTTTCAATAACCACTCCATTGTATTCATTTTTTACAAAGTACAAGTGCTCGCTTGCATCAATAAATTGTGGAAGCAAGAAACTTGCCACTTTGCCGTTGTTTAGCTTTTGGGCTTGGGCAACTAATTTAATGGATTGATTTTTTGATTGTGCGACTTTTGCATCTATTTCATTGATTTGGGTGATGCCATTGAAAAGCATGTCCTTTATATTGGTGTTGATGCCATAGCTATGTGCCAGCAGCAGCACCCATTTATTGGCTGCGTCAAATCCTTCGATATCCAACGTAGGATCAGATTCTGCAAATCCCAATTGCTGAGCGAGCAGCAACGCCTCTTTGAAAGCAAGATGCTCTTCAAACATTTTCGTCAGAATAAAATTGGTGGATCCGTTGACAATGGCTTTAATGGAATGCAGCAGGTCGTTGTCGTAGTATTCCTCCAGATTTCTGATCACCGGGATAGATGCACAGGCAGATGCTTCGTACAACAAAGATTTTCCTGTTGATTGCTGTAGTTCAATCAACTCCCCTAAATGCTCTGAAAGCATTTTCTTGCTTGCGCTCACTACATCTTTTCCGTTTTTAAGTGCTGTGGTTACAATTTCATAACCAGCTACGCTGTCATTGATTACTTCTACGATTACATTGATTTCAGGATCCAAGAGTAAATCATTTTTTTCCGAAGTAAACAAGGCAGCAGGCGCATTTCTTTTTTTATGCGTATTCTTTATACAAACCCTTTTTATACTTGCTTTGAGAGAGGGGGTTTGTTTTAAAATTTTATACAAACCTTCACCCACTACGCCGAAGCCGAACATGCCAATTACGAGTGTTTTTTCTGAGCCCATCTTATTTCGATATTAAGTTGTTTAACAATTCTGTAATTTTTTCATTTTCTAGTAAAAAACCATCATGTCCATAAATAGAATCAATGATGGAAAGTGTTGCATTTGGAATGTGTGCAGCAAGAAATTGCTGTTCAATCACCGGAAACAACAAGTCGCTTGAAATGCCAATGATCAACGTGTTGGATTTGATTCTTGCCAATTTGCTTTCAGCTTGGACCGCACCTCGTCCCAAATGGTGACTGTCCATGCTTTTTGTCAATGCATGATAACTGATGGCGTTGAATCTTTTCGCTAATTTTTCTCCCTGGTACCGTTGGTATGACTCGCTTCTGGTATGCTCAATTGCACAATCAAGATCTCGTTGTGTGGCATCATATGCTTCATAATGCCTGTAACTTAGCAATGCGATAGATCGTGCAATCTTCATGCCTGCCATTCCTGCATCTTTTGTATCTGTTTGCCAGCTATGGTCATTCTCAATGCACATTCTTTGTGATGCATTGAAAGCCTTGCCCCAGGGTGAATGAAAAGCATTGGTTGCAATTGGTACAATATGTTCAAATAAATCTGGTTGTTCAGTTGCCCATGATAATAATTGTTGTCCTCCCATTGAAGCACCTATTCCCATGAAAATTTTTTGAATCTGGAGGTGTTTTCTCAGTGCATCAAATGCACAAGCCATATCGAGTGAACTGAAGAAAGGGAATCGATGCAGATACGGCTGACCCGTTTCTGGGTTGACAGAGAGAGGCCCCACACTGCCATAACAACTGCCAGGCATGTTGACACAAATGATATAAAATCGTGCTGGATCAAAAAATTTACCTTCTCCTACCATGCCGGGCCACCATTCGGAAGGATCGCTATTGGCTGTCATGCCATGAAAAATCCACACTGCGTTGTCTTTTTTTTCGGAAAGTTTGCCCAATGCGGTATAGGCCAAGTTAAAATCTGTGATGCTTTTTCCTGATTCCAACTCAAGTGTTCCCTGGTAATGGTATGTCTGTATCTGCTTGTTCATGTTTTTGTTTTTCTTCAACCAGGTGCAAAAAAAAACCCATCTGAAGTCAGATGGGTTTTCACTATGATGGATGAGATCTTGTCTAGAGAAAAATCTGACTTATCTGCCTCCGCGTACGGAGTTGGATTTGACACCTTATTACTTAAGTAACAGGTTGTCAAGGCTTCATAGGGCCATTCCCTCTGCCTTTCTGGATAAGAAAATAAAAGAACTGATACAAATATAAGGGTTTTTTGGGACTTTACAAAGCCGGTATTGGCATATATCAGGCGTGTATATAATTTTTATAAATCATAAAACATTCGCCACATTTGCCTGTTGATTCATTGATTCAATTGATTCCATGTCAGAACCAGACCAAATAGAAGTCATAGGCGCCAGGGCCCATAACCTGAAGAATATTGATATATCCATCCCCAAGAATAAACTTGTTGTTATCACCGGCATCAGTGGAAGTGGAAAATCATCGCTTGCGTTTGATACGATTTATGCTGAGGGCCATAGGAGATACATGGAAACCTTCGGCACTTATGCGCGACAGTTCATGGGAGAAATGGAGCGACCGGATGTTGATAAAATCAGCGGACTCTCACCGGTCATATCCATCGAACAAAAAACGACCAACAGAAATCCAAGGTCTACAGTAGGAACTGTAACCGAAGTATATGATTTCATGCGTTTGCTTTTTGCAAGGGCCAGTGAAGCATACTCATATGAAACGGGGAAAAAAATGGTGAAGTTTACCGATGAAGAAATCATTGCAGACATTTATAAGAAATATCCCAACAAAAAAATCACCATCCTTGCTCCTGTAGTGCGAGGGAGGAAAGGACATTACAGAGAATTGTTTGAGGAAACCAGGAAGAAAGGATTTGTCAAAGTAAGAATTGATGGAGAGCTGAAAGACTTGGTGCCCAAGTTACAGGTTGACAGGTACAAGATTCATGATATTGAAATTGTGGTTGACAGGTTGGTTGTGAACAGTGAAATGAGACTGCGCATGCTGCAGAGTATTCAGCAATCTCTCCAAATCGGCAAGGGACTTGTTTTTGCTTTGGTTCATGAACCTGATAAGTTGATTCAGTACAGCAAAAAACTAATGTGTGCGGAAACAGGAATTTCATACGAGGAGCCCTCTCCCAATTCTTTTTCTTTCAATTCGCCTTATGGTGCTTGTCCCGCTTGCAAAGGGCTCGGGCAACAGCATGCCATTCATCTTGAAGCCGTCATTCCAGACAGATCAATTTCCATCGCAGACGGGGGCATTGTCCCGCTGGGCGAAGCAAGAGATGCATACTTTTATAAAATCATTGAACAGCTTTCGAAGAAATACAAATTCAGCTTAAAGACTCCGATTCAAAAACTTTCATCGAATATCTTGAATCTCATCCTATATGGCAACGAAGATGGAGTAGAAGAAGCGTTGTCAGAAAATGAAAACAAGGCATCTTTTGAGGGAGTTGCTTCAATGATATTGAGATGGTTTACAGAGAGTTCAAGCGATGGGATTCGGGAATGGGCAGAGAGGTTTATGATGCTGAAAACTTGTACAGCATGCGATGGGGCAAGACTTAAAAAGGAAAGTTTATTTTTTAAAGTAGATGGTAAAAACATTGCAGCACTTTCTTCACTCAATCTGCAAGTATTGTACAATTGGTTTGACCAGATTGAAAAAAGGCTATCCGGCAAACAACAGTTGATTGCAAAGGATATTTTAAAGGAGATCAGAGACAGGCTAGGCTTCTTGCTGAATGTTGGATTGGGTTATCTGTCACTCGATCGACCAACCCGCACCTTGAGCGGAGGAGAATCTCAGCGCATCAGACTGGCAACCCAAATTGGTTCTCAACTGCAGGGCATTACATATGTATTGGATGAACCTTCCATCGGATTGCATCAACGCGACAATCAGCAATTGATACAGGCGCTTCAAAATTTACGTGACATCGGCAACAGTGTCTTGGTGGTGGAACATGACAAAGACATCATGCTTGCAGCTGATCATCTTATCGATGTTGGTCCCAAGGCTGGTATTCATGGTGGAAAGATTGTTGCAGCGGGAACACCCGCCCAAGTATGTAAATCAGCATCAGAAACTGCCCTCTATCTCAACAATAAAAAACGAATTGAACTCCCTACAGAAAGGCGAACAGGCAATGGGAATCATTTATTGATAAAAGGAGCATCAGGCAATAACTTAAAAAATATTGATGTCAGTATCCCGTTGGGGTCGTTTGTTTTGGTGACGGGTGTAAGCGGAAGTGGAAAGTCAACGTTGATCAACGAAACATTGTATCCCATTCTCAGCAAACATTGCTACGACAGCAATATGGACCCCCTGCCGTATAAAAAAATCGTCGGTTTGGAATATATTGATAAGGTAATTGAGATCGATCAATCCCCCATTGGAAGAACCCCGCGAAGCAATCCAGCCACCTATTGTAATTTCTTTACAGATATCAGACAACTGTATGCAGCAGTGCCCGAGGCGAAAATCAGGGGCTATAACGCAGGGAGATTTTCATTCAACGTAAAAGCTGGACGTTGTGATGTATGTGAAGGAGGTGGATTGAGAGTGATTGAGATGAATTTTCTACCTGATGTATATGTGCATTGTGAAAAATGCAATGGAAAGAGGTACAACCGTGAAACTCTTGAAATAAGATACAAAGGAAAATCCATCAGCGATGTACTGGATATGACGGTGAGTGAAGCGGTAGAATTTTTTCAGCATATTCCCTATTTATACAGAAAAATAAAAGTGCTGCAGGAAGTTGGATTGGGATATATAACCCTCGGACAATCTGCCGTCACCCTCAGCGGGGGAGAAGCGCAACGTGTGAAATTGTCGACGGAATTGGCGAAGAAGGATACCGGGAAAACATTTTATATCCTCGATGAACCAACGACGGGCTTGCATTTTCAAGATATTCAATTGCTGTTGAATGTATTGAATAAACTGGTTAATCGTGGCAATACGGTATTGGTGATTGAACACAATATGGATGTTATCAAAATGGCTGATTACATCATCGACCTGGGTCCAGAAGGCGGGCAGGGCGGTGGTGAACTACTCTATCAGGGCAATCCCGAAGGATTGTTGAAAATAAAGTCCAGTTATACTTCTATATATTTAAAGCCTGAATTGTCTTAAATGGAAAGAATCATCATTGACATGGACGAGGTCATCGCAGATCCAATGGGGGATATGGTTGCATGGTATGAAGAAAAACATGGGTTGAAGGTGGATTATGATCAGATGAAAGAAGGTTCATGGGTCAGGGGATTTCCGGAGCAACACAGACAACTGGTATTGGAGCGTTTATACAGCGAAGGTTTTTTTCGCAATCTTTCTGTGATGGATGATGCCCAAGATGTCTTAAAGGAGATGAACAAACGCTATGAAATATTCATCGTTTCAGCCGCAGTCGAGTTTCCTAACTCATTGAAGGATAAGCACGATTGGCTCTTGGAGCACTTTCCTTTTTTTACCTGGCGGCAGCTGGTATTGTGTGGAGACAAGCGAATGATTCATGGTGATTACATGATAGATGACCATGTTCGAAACCTGGTGCATTTTCCGGGTAAAAAATACTTGTATACTGCATTTCACAACAGAGAAATTGAAGGATACGATCGCATCCACCATTGGAGAGAAGCGGCATCAATCTTTTTGAAATAGAATTATTTCCTGAGCATTTTGATGTGCTCAATACCATCCTCCATATACATATCGCTGCACTGTTCAAATCCAAAGCCCTCATAAAATTTTTTTAAATATAACTGGGCTCCAATTTTAATGGATTTGTTAGGGTAGATAGCTGTTGTTTCTTCAATCGCTTTTTTCATCAGGGCTTTTCCAGCACCAGTGCCCCTTGATGGAGGGGAAGTTACAACCCTGCCAATAGATGGTTCAGCATAGCAAAGCCCGGGGGGGAGGATTCTCACATATGCGATAAGCTCTCCATCTGATCTTCCTTGCAGGTGGAGCGATTGGGCATCCAGATCATCCGCATCAAGAAATATACAGTTTTGCTCAACCACAAAAACCTCACTTCTAAGCCTTAAAATTTGATACAATTCAAATGGGTTCAGCTCTGCAAACGCCTTCAGGGTCCAAATAATATTGTTCATCCTGCAAATTTATTTCAAACGAATCAAATGGATATTGATTTAATTTTGAAAATAAAAAAATAGCCTCCAAAACATCCATATTGTCCAATCCAATTGAATACCTGAAAGGTGTTGGGCCATTGAGAGCCGACATGTTGAAGAAGGAGTTGCAGATTTTCACTTTTGAAGATTTGTTGTATTATTTTCCATTCAAGCATATTGATAAGACAAAAATTTCTCCCATCGCTGCGGTTGTTCCTTCCATGGATTTTGTTCAAGTTAGGGGCAGATTGATTTCCATGGAAGTCATAGGTGAAAAGAGGTCTCGCAGATTGGTGGCGTATTTGAGAGATGGATCTGGTATGATTGAACTGACTTGGTTTCAGGGCATCAACTGGGTGCAAAAAATATTGCATGTCGGAATTGATTATGTGGCATTCGGAAGGGTAAGCTTTTTTTTGGGCAAACCTCAATTGTCACATCCTGAAATAGAAACACTCAAAGAAAGCAATGAATCAGGCAAAAGTTTTTTAGAGCCTATTTATTCTGTAACAGAAAAGCTGAAGGCGAGGGGGCTGAATGGGAAGGCGATCGGTAAATTATTGTATCAGTTGTTTTTGGTTTTAGAGGAAAAAGAAATTCCTGAAAACTTACCCGCATTCATCATTCAACAAGATAAATTGAGCTCGAAATGGTTGGCGCTTCAACAAATCCATTTCCCCCAAAACCAACAGCAATATGAGTCAGCAGTAAGAAGATTAAAATTTGAAGAGCTGTTTTTATCGCAGCTCAGATGGAGTATGATGCGCGCAGCACGCCATCGATTTATGAAGGGAATTTTGTTTTCAAAAGTGGGTTCAACTTTCAATAATTTTTTTCATCAATATCTTCCTTTTCCATTGACAAATGCGCAAAAAAGAGTTTTGAAGGAAATCAGACAGGATATGGGAAGCGGCACACAAATGAATCGATTGCTTCAAGGTGATGTTGGAAGCGGAAAGACGATTGTGGCATTGATGACCATGCTCATTGCCATTGACAATGGGTACCAATCCTGTATCATGGCACCTACTGAAATTCTTGCCAATCAACATTTTGATCAGTTTTCCAGTTTGCTCTCATCGCTGGATATAGAAGTTGCTTTGTTGACTGGTTCTACCAAAGCTGCTGAACGCAAAGCAATCTTAAAAAAATTGCAGGAGGGGGAAATTAAAATTTTGGTGGGAACCCATGCGTTGATTGAGGATGTTGTACAGTTTAAAAGTTTGGGATTGGCAGTGGTGGATGAGCAGCATAAATTTGGAGTTGCACAACGTGCAAAGCTGTGGAAGAAGAATATTATCCCGCCGCATATGTTGGTGATGACCGCCACGCCTATACCGCGCACATTGGCCATGACTGCTTATGGTGATTTGGATTACAGTGCAATTGATGAATTGCCGCCGGGCAGAACTCCTGTAACAACTGTACATCGGTTGGATGATGCGAGACCGCAGGTAATGGATTTTATTAAATCTGAAATTGTCAAAGGACGGCAAATATATTTTATTTTTCCGTTGATCGAGGAGAGTGAAAAATTACAATACGAAGATTTGATGCGGGGATATGAAAATGTAAAAGCATGGTTTCCTGAGCCACAATATTGGATCAGCATGGTGCATGGAAGAATGCCTGCAGATCAAAAGGAAATCAATATGCAGCGTTTTGTGAAAGGTGAAACGCATATCATGGTGAGCACAACTGTCATTGAAGTAGGCGTCAATGTTCCCAATGCAACTGTAATGATCATTGAGAGTTCAGAAAAATTTGGATTGAGTCAGTTGCATCAACTGCGTGGAAGAGTTGGCAGGGGAAGTGAAAAGAGCTATTGCATTTTGCTGACTGCCAACAACATCGGGAAAGATGCAAAGGAACGCATTTCGATCATGTGCAAATCAACCGATGGATTCAAAATTGCTGAAAAAGATCTTGAGTTGAGGGGTCCGGGTGATATCCAGGGAACACGTCAGAGTGGAGCATTGAATTTCAGGTTGGCTGACATAGCACAGGACCGGGAAATATTGGAGAAGGCAAAAAAAATAGCAGATCAATTGTTGATAAGTGACCCTGATTTAAATCATCCTGCACATGCTTCATTGAAGCATCACCTGCAATCAGAAAATTCCGGTACCGTCTGGGGTAAAATATCCTGAGTATTAACAAGTTCTAAGGCTTTAAACCGTTAATTTTAGTGCAAGTCTAATGAGGGTGTTCAAGCATTCCACGATATTATGTTGGCTTTTTTTATTTGCAATAAGTCCAAGTGTCTCTGCACAATCTTTCTATGCAATTGATTTTATTGAAAACAAGGGACAATGGGATGGTGATTTCCAGTTCAAAGCCATCCATGGGTCAAGTACCATTTTTTTTAATAAAAAGGGTTATGTCGTAAATAAGTTAGAAGAGGAGGGGTACAGAAATTTAATGCACAACAACCTGTCCATCTTTTCAAAAATAACCCAAGCGGATTCTATTGAAATTGAGGGAAAAAATGCAGCGCAGCATTTGCATCAAAGCGCCATCAAATCACACAGTTATGAGGTGGCATTTGTCGGTGCAAATCAAACAGTAAATTTTCAACCTGGAAAGGTGAGTCCTGATCTGGCCAACTATTTTTTAGGAGGCGATCCGCGTAAATGGAAAACAGGCGTGCGCAGTTTTTATGACATCACACGAGAAGCAATATATGATGGCATTGATATGAGGTTCTATTCTTCATCCAATGGAGGATTGAAATACGACTTGATCGTATCTCCCCAAACAGATCCCTCTATCATCCAATTGAAGTACGACGGTGTAGACCATGTCAAAATTAAATCAGGTGCGTTGCTTATCTCCACTTCAGTGGGTGAAGTAAAAGAGTTGGAGCCCTACGCGTATCAAATCATAGATGGCCGGCGCGTTGAAGTAAAATGCAGCTATACCGTTTCAAAAAATATTGTAGGGTACAAGCTTGGCGCTTACAATAAAAATTATCAATTGGTCATTGACCCGACGCTTGAATTCTCTACATATACCGGAAGTAAAAGCAATAATTGGGGATTCTCTGCAGCTCCTGGTCCGGATGGCAGCCTTTACGCAGGTGGGATTGTATTTGGCTCTGAATACCCGCTCTCATTGGGTGCATTGCAGACAACATTTAAAGGAGGAACTGGACAATCCTTTGGTCAAAACAGTTCAATAGGTGGTGTTGACATTGGATTGACACGTTTCAGCAACGATGGGAAGCAAAGAATTTTTTCAACTTATATTGGTGGAAGCGGCGATGAGTATCCCCACAGCATCATCGTTGATGGTTCCGGCAATGCGGTTGTGCAGGGAAGGACATCGAGCAAGGACCGAGACTTTCCATATCCGGTTGGTGCTTCCGGAACTTTACAACTTGGCCCACTGGGGGGTGCATCAGATATTTATGTAATTAAAGTTTCTGCTGACGGAAAAGTTGTAATGGGCAGTATTCTCATAGGAGGTTCTGAAATGGACGGTGCAAATACCAATGCGCAAATTTCTGTATCACCTTCCACGCTTGTATATAATTATGGAGATCACTCGAGAAGTGAGGTTATTCTAGATAAAAACGACAATGTTTTAATTGCCACATCTACACAGTCGGATGATTTTCCGGTTTTTCCTGCAGGAAACAGCAGGTTTGGGGGTGTACAAGATGGAGTGGTTATCAAACTTACACCCAATTTGTCGAGTGTAATTTTCAGCAGGTATCTGGGCGGCAGCAAAGACGATGCTGCATTTGTACTTTCAATCAATCCTGTTACAAATGATATTTATGTTGCCGGACCAACGGTGAGTGCTGATTTTCCTGGTGACAAAACCGATGTCGAGTCGCCAAATTTTCTGGGAGCAGTAGATGGATTCATTTCAATTATTGGCCCAACAGGCCAATTGAAAAAAACAACTTTTCAAGGCACAGCTTCAACAGATTTTATCTACGGTATACAGTTTGATAAGTTTGGAAATCCATATACCATGGGAATCACATTAGGTAAATGGCAAAAAAGAAATGCACTATACGGAAATGAAAATGCTAAACAGTTCATTGCTAAAATGGATCCAGGTTTGACCTCGTTTACCTATACAACTGCATTTGGGACTTCTGCAGCAAAGCCCAACATTTCTCCGGTTGCTTTCCTGGTTGATCGTTGTGAAAATATTTATGTATCAGGATGGGGAGGTAAGTTGAATCTCTGTGATCCGGGTCCATACGATGCTCAAACTGTCGGACCATTGGGGATGGATGTCACTCCAGATGCCATACAGAAATACACAGACAACAAGGATTTTTATTTTATTGTTATTGAGAAAAACGCCGATAAACTTTTGTATGGATCATTTTGGGGGCAAAGTGGCGGCGAGGTGGATCATGTTGATGGAGGTACATCCCGCTTTGATTCCAGAGGTGCAATTTATATGTCCATCTGTGCGAATTGCTTTGGCAACAATGCTTGTCCTCGAACGGGAACCAATCCAGGTGATCCTATCACCAAAAACATGATCATAACGCCCGGGGCTGTAGCTTCTTCCAATGCAGCATTGCCGGGTGGATGCAACCTGGCAGCAGTAAAAATAAATTTTTCATTTGATGGTGTAGACAATGGAATCAAGTCTGCTATCAATGGAGTCTTTGACACAAGCGGATGTTCACCTTTGACTGTAAAGTTTTACGATACCATTGCAATGGCAAAGACATATATATGGGATTTTGGGGATGGATCTAAAATTGATACTACTTCTATCCCGGAGATTATCCATAACTACAATGTTGCCAAGGACAGCTCTTTCAGGGTTAAATTAATTTCTATTGATGAAAACCGATGCATCACCCGAGACAGCTCTTTCATGCAAATCAAGGTTGGGATCAATGAGGTAGATATAAAAGCAGCTGCAGTAAGGGTAGGTGATTGTTCAAGTGGAACATTTACGCTTCAAAATCTTTCTGTTTCAAAACAAGGGAAGCCATTCGGCGCAAAGTCATTCGTATGGATCTATGATGATAAGACAAAGCCCGACACTACAGCTCAACAAAGTATCAATCATACTTTTTCTCCCGGTTTGCACAGAGTTTGGTTGAAATTGATTGATGTTGGTTTCTGTAATCAATTTGATTCCATTCCACTGGATATCTACGTTTTCTCTACCATCAAGGCAGATTTTAAATTGAGCAAAGACACCATTTGTATTGGAGAGAAAGTTGGCATAACCAACAACAGTGTCGGTGGCGTGAGCTTTTTATGGGGTTTTAGCAATGGGCAAACTTCTAATGCCTACAGTCCACCTGACCAAACGTATTCAACAACTGGAGTCAAATCCATCAAGTTGGTAGTCAGGGAGAACAGCCCTGGTTGCAATATTGCAGACAGCAGTACAAAAATACTTGTTGTGCTTTCTGCTCCTGATGCAAGGTTTGATTTTTCACCCAAGCCATCCATTGAGAATACGCCATTCTCATTTATCAACCAATCAACAGGAGCTATAAGGTACACCTGGAATTTTGGCGATGGCGCTACCTCTACACTTGTTCAACCCATTCATCAATACTCAAAATCATTTACGTTTGATGTTACCCTGACAGCATTTAATAGCTTTGGTTGTTCCACAAGTTTTATGCTTCCTGTTCAACCCATCGTAACTGAATTGCTTGAAATTCCCAATGCATTTACACCCAATAATGATGGAAAGAATGATATTTTTCTTCCAAAAATTTTTGGAATTGATGATATGAATCTAAAAATTTACAATCGATTTGGACAATTGGTATTTGAATCCTACAATCCAAGTTTCGGTTGGGACGGTAAATTTCAAGGGCTGCCGCAGCCAATGGATGTCTATGCATTTACTTTGATTGTTAAGTTTGCAGATGGCAGAACAGAATCAAGAAAAGGCAGTGTAACACTCATAAGATGATCATTTGAAAAAGCGATTTTATTATATAATGGTACTTGTCAATCTTGCACTTAGCAGTGCAATGGGACAGGATTTGCGCTTTTCTCAATTTTTCAACAGTCCCTTGTCAACCAATCCGGCCAACACCGGATTCCTGCCCAATTCCGACTATCGATTGGGCGCACATTACCGTGAACAATGGGCATCTATCCCCGTGCCTTATACAACCATGAGTATTTATGGTGATTTTCAAGTGTTGAGAAATCTCATCTCAACTGGTTGGTTTGGAATGGGTGGGTTGATCTTTCAAGACATGGCAGGATCAGGAACCTTGCGATCAACAAAAACTTACGCATCTGTTGCCTATCATCAGATGTTAGGAAATGAAAGTTTATTGTCGGGAGGTTTCAATATTGGATATGTTGGAAAAAGAGTAAATACAGCCAATCTCCGGTTTGGTGACATGTGGGATGGTAAATTTTTCAACGGACCAACAAGTGAAATCCTCATCAACAATTCTGTTGGCTATATGGATTTGCAAGCCGGACTGAATTACGCAGTTTTCCCATCTGAAAACATCTATGTTCATTTGGGCGTCAGTGCACAACACCTCAATAAACCCAAAGAATCCTTTTTTTCAACCGCTGCATCAGATGACAATATCGTTCAACCCCGTTTCATATATTTCGCCGATGCTGTCATCAAGCCAAATGAGCAAGTGATTATTTCTCCCGGTATTTATTATACCCATCAATCAAAAGCTGCTGAATTTGTAGGTGGATTGCATCTCAATTACAATGTCAGCGGAAATGGTCAGCAGCAACTGATATTAGGTGCCTATCTGCGTCCGGGTGATGCTGTCATCCCCATGTTGGGCTACCAGTGGAAGAATTTCAGGTTCAGCTTTACATATGATGTAACTACATCTTCTTTGAAAAACTTCAACAATGGAATGGGCGCAAATGAATTGTACATGCAGTACAATGGCGTTTATACCCTGATGTATGCAGATCGCCAGAGCTTTTGTCCGGTATTTAAAAATTAATTCCCTTTCATTTTTCAGGCCTATTTCCGACATTCGTATCAAATCGGTTTGATATGCAGGTTGTGATTTCTTCTGATATGATAGAGCAGTTCAAAACAATTGTGGGGCCCTCATTTGTAATCGCAGATGGGCAGGAGCTCCATCCTTATGGGCACGATGAAACGGAGGAGCTGCATTATATGCCTCAAATTGTACTCAGACCGGGCAATGCGCAGGAAATCAGTGCAATCATGAAGATTTGCAATGAGCATACAATTCCTGTTACACCACGTGGAGCCGGAACAGGATTGAGTGGTGGAGCCCTTCCTCATCTGGGCGGTGTATTGATTGCTACAGACCGATTGAATAAAATACTTGATATTGATGAAAAGAATTTACAGATCACAACCGAGCCAGGTGTAATTACAGAACTGCTGCAAAATACAGTTAAAGAGAAAGGCCTGTTTTATCCACCTGATCCCGCCAGCAAAGGCTCCTGTTTCATTGGCGGAAATATAGCAGAGAACAGCGGAGGGCCAAAAGCTGTAAAATATGGAGTAGTAAGGGACTATGTTCTGAATCTTGAGGTGGTGTTGCCGACAGGAGAAATCATTTGGACAGGATCCAATGTGTTGAAAAACTCAACGGGATATAATTTAACCCAGTTGATCGTTGGCAGTGAGGGAACCCTTGCCATTGTTACCAAAATTGTTTTAAAACTCATCCCGCTTCCAAAGTATGACTTGCTCATGCTGGTACCGTTCACGTCACTTGAAAAAGCGAGCGAAGCAGTCAGCGCCATCTTCAGAGCTGGATTTACACCATCTGCTCTCGAATTGATAGAGATAGATGCATTGAAGATTGTAAGTGAAGAAGTAGGTTCTTCATCCGTTCCTGTAACGCCAGATACTGCTGCGCATCTCATCATTGAAGTAGATGGAAATCACATGGATACATTGATGAGTGAGATGGAGTCAATTGGTGAATTGATGTTGCACTATGAATGCGGGGAAATTTATTTTGCAGATGATCATCAACAGAAAAATGAATTGTGGAAATTGCGCAGAAGGGTTGCTGAAGTTGTCAAAACAAAAGGATATACCATTGAAGAAGATACCGTTGTTCCAAGGGCCTTGCTTCCGGATCTGATAAAGGATGTCAAGGCATTGGGTAAAAAGTATGGATTTACTGCAGTCTGCTATGGGCATGCAGGGGATGGCAACTTGCATATTCGCTTAAACAAACCTGGAATCCCCAACAGTTACGGGAATCAGGAGATGCATACAATTTTAAGAGAGTTGTTTGCTGCAGTAAAAAAATTAGGTGGAACCATCAGTGGAGAGCATGGCGTAGGACTCATTCAGAAAGGGTATATGGATGTGATGTTTGAACCTGTGCACTTCAGGCTCATGAAAGAAATCAAAAAAGCATTTGACCCCAATAATATTTTGAATGCAGGGAAAATCTTTGATTAATGCTGGGGGAGATCTCTGTCCAGTGCATTTACCAGGCTTACAGCATCTTTAAATGCATGAACTCGCTCCCACAAAGGTTCGTATAAAAAATCTTTTTCAATCAGATGCTCCAGGTGTGAAATCAAATGATCGTAGAATCCGGCGGTGTTTAAAATGTATATTTTTTTATTGTGTATGCTCAGCTGATTCCAGGTCAGCATCTCAAACATTTCATCCATAGTTCCAAATCCCCCTGGTAAAACAATGCCCGCCATGCCTTTTTCATAAAGCATTTTTTTTCTTTCGTGCATGTCATTTGTAATGATAACCTGCGTAAGAGATTGATGTTGTCTTTCCCAATCAATCAGCACCTGTGGGATGATGCCGGTAACACTGGCTCCTGCAGCCAGTGCACTGTTTGCGAGGGCACCCATGATGCCTTTTGCGCCACCGCCGTAAATCAGATCAATTCTTTTATCTGCCAGAGCAGTACCCAAGGCTGCAGCTTCTTTCTCAAAAAGGAGATTGTTTCCACTCTTAGAGCCGCAAAAAACTGTTACACTTCGTTTGGTCAATGTTGAAGTTTATTTTTTCTTATAATCGCCACGCTTCCAGCTGCGAATGAATTCACCCCATGCAAATGGATTGAAAATATTGACGGGCGGCGCTTGTCCAGAGTAATAATATTTTTGCGCTCCTCTGGCCAGGTTCATGTTGATGGCCTCTTTCCCATCACTGGGCAGGGTTCTCATCAGAATTCTTCTCGTAGTGATATCGGTATTTTTTCTCGCAATCTCAATATTGTCATCCGGTACATCTGTTGATACAAAGTCCCTTTCAAATTGCTCTCTTGTGGGACGTGGTTTGATGATTGCCGCGGGCAGGAATGTTGTATCGTTCACCATCAACTGAATGATGCTGAACTGATTTCCTGGCAATTCAACTGGAATTTTGGTGATTTTATTTTTAAATCCAATGCAGCTGAATTCAATTTCGTCGCCCTTCAAAGCAACAATCGAGAAAACACCCTGTGTATTGGTAAGTGTTCCTCTGCCGGTTCCTTTTACAACAATGCTCACTGCAGGAAGTCCTCTCAAACTGTCCGCAGTCATCACCACACCGTAAAGTTGTACTACGGAATCCCTGAATGTCTCGAACTGAGCCCTTGCAGCAGAGGGAAGCAATCCAAGAAACAGGCACAGCAGAAAAAAAAGCTTTCTCATCAACAACATTCTGTGCAAATTAACTGTTTCTTTTTCATAAAAAAAGTAGCCGATGATTGGTTATTTTTGCAATTCTTTTCATTTTAACATTTTACGTGTATGGGAACAGAAGCGATTTTGAAGGCCTTGTCAACCGTTCAGGAACCTGACTTGAAAAAGGACCTGGTTACGTTGCAAATGGTGAAGGATATCCAATTGAATGATGCGTCGGTTGAATTTACCATTGTGCTCACCACACCTGCTTGTCCGCTTAAAGAGGTCATCCGCAGAAATTGTGAAAAAGCCATTCATGAACACGTGAGTGATGCGCTGGAGGTAATTGTCCATTTTACAGCAAATACAAGCTCTTTGAGGGTTGACCTCACCGCTGTTTTACCTGGCGTAAAAAATATCATCGCAGTTGTCAGTGGCAAGGGTGGTGTTGGTAAATCAACCGTCTCAGCCAATCTGGCATTGGCACTGTCCAAACAGGGGGCCAAAGTTGGATTGATGGATGCAGATATTTACGGACCGAGTGTGCCCATCATGTTTGGTGTTAGGGGCATGAGGCCTTTTATGGAAAATATTGATGGAAAGGATAAAATATTGCCTCTTGAGCAACACGGAATCAAACTCATCAGCATAGGGTTGTTGGTGGATGAGAAAAGTGCAGTAGTATGGCGTGGACCGATGGCCAGCAGTGCGATTAAACAATTTGTAACGGATGTTCATTGGGGAGAACTTGATTATCTGGTAATTGACATGCCCCCTGGAACAGGCGACATTCACCTTACACTTGTTCAGACCATTCCAGTTACTGGCGTAGTGGTTGTGACCACTCCACAGGAAGTTGCACTGGCCGATGCCAAAAAAGCGATTGCGATGTTCAATCAAACACAATTGAAAGTGCCGATCATCGGATTGGTTGAAAACATGTCATGGTTTACGCCAGAAGAGTTGCCAGACAACAAATATTATATTTTTGGAAAAGACGGTGGAAGAAATTTGGCGGATCAACTTGATTTGAATTTCCTGGGACAAATCCCGTTGGTGCAAAGCATCAGAGAAGGAGGTGACAAAGGATTGCCGGCCATCATTGGTGACAATAGCATCACTTCTGAAGCATTTGCGGCTTTTGCAGATGAAACCATACGCGCCATTGC
>SXYR01000172.1 GCA_005788265.1 Bacteroidota bacterium
GGCATACAATTCCGATTCAAAAGTGATCAATACACTGAAAACAAACGGCATTGTGCTTGCCAACATAGTTCCGCAAGGTGGAGTCATCAGTGGATCATCCTCTGTGGTACAATTGGATGCTTGGAATTGGGAAGATGCAGCGTATGCAAAAGACAATGCCATGCATATCAACATGCCGTCACTTTTCAACAGACCCAATCCTTATGCGGCGTTGATGGGAATCAGCGCACCTACAGGTGACCCTGTAAAAAGAGGATTGGATGAATTGGAGAAAATAAAAACCTTTTTCAGAGAAGCCAAGGTCTATCTTGCGCAAAGCAACCACAACCAGACAAACCTGAAATTCGAAGCAGTCAAAGGTCTATTTGATAAAAAACAAAAGCTCTTTGTTCATTGTGATGTGGTCAGAGAAATTTTAGCTGCCATTGACTTTAAAAAAGAATTTGACTTCGATATAGTATTGGTTGGAGCAAGCGAAAGTTTTCAGGTGGCAGCACTCCTAAAATCCAACAATATTCCAGTTGTCCTCGATCAAATGCATGCACTCCCCACACTTGCTGACGACGGGGTTGATCTTCCGTATGCCTTGCCAGGACTTCTACAGAGGGCAGGTGTGCTTTTTGCCATCAATGACGGTGATGGTCAACACCGTGGAAAGAATCTTCCCTTCAATGCCGGAACTGCTGCTGCATATGGCTTGGGCAAGGAACAGGCTTTGAGTGCAATCACCCTGAATGCTGCAAAAATTCTGGGCATCGATGATAGAACTGGTTCAATCGAAAAAGGAAAAGATGGAAATGTTGTGATCAGTGAGGGTGATATCCTGGATATGAGAACCAGCAAAATTGCTGTTGTCATGATTCAGGGAAAGCTGGTGAGCATGGATGATAAACACAAACAACTCTACGAAAGATATATGTACAAGTACGGATTGAAATAAATCAGTACCCTCTTACATCACGGCCTTCCATGAAATTAATGAAGGCCTTGTTTACTACCCTGTTACCGCCGGGGGTTGGATAATTTCCTGTGAAATACCAATCCCCGGTGTTGTTTGGACAAGCATCGTGCAAGTCTTCAATGGTTTGGTAAATCACTTCTACATGAATATTTACATCTTGCGGAGTAATCAACTGAGCAATTTTTGCTGAAATCTCCTGGGGTGTGAATGGTGCATAAATCTGTCGCACTAAGTTTTCCGTATGCAATTGATTGTTGCGTTGAAAATCTTTGCACTTGTTGTAAACCTCTTCAAGCAAGGAAGACTTGCCATGGTCTTTTAATAGTTCGAGTGCAGCTTTGAATGCAATGAAATCGCCCAATTTGCTCATGTCTATCCCATAACAGTCTGGATAACGTATTTGAGGAGCAGATGAAACAACAATGATTTTCTTGGGCTGGAGCCTTGAAAGCATTCTGACAATACTCTCTTTCAATGTAGTTCCCCTCACAATAGAATCATCAATCACTACAATGGTATCCACGCCCTTCTCTACTGTTCCATATGTAATATCGTATACATGCTGAACCATTTCAGATCTGTTGGCATCTTCTGTAATAAAAGTGCGCATCTTCACATCCTTGGTAGCAATTTTTTCTACCCGGATTTTTCTGTTCACCATTTCAGATAATTTCTCTTCATCAAAATCCTTTCCCCATGCCATGATGCGCTGGACCTTGATTTGATTCAGAAAATCTTCCATGCCTTTCAATAGTCCATAAAAAGCTACTTCTGCAGTATTGGGGATAAATGAGAAAATGGTATGCTTCAAATCATTGTTGATCGCCTTCAGTACATTGTCACTCAGCCGGTACCCAAGTCCGATTCTTTCTCTGTAAATCTTCTCGTCGCTTCCTCTGGAGAAATAAATTCTTTCAAAACTGCAGGCTCTTCTTTCTTTGGGTTCAAGTATTTGCTCTATAGCATAACTGCCATCGCTGGAGACAATCAATGCCTGTCCAGGCATCAATTCTTTCACCTCATTCTCCCCAACATGAAAGGTTGTTCTGATGGCAGCACGTTCTGATGCTGCAACAATCACTTCGTTGTTGATGAAATAATACGAGGGACGAATTCCATGTGGGTCACGAATGACAAATGAATCACCGTTTCCCAACAATCCGCTTACATGGTATCCCCCATCAAAATGCTTGAAAGCTTTTTTCAAAACAGAGGAAATGGACAATGCCCCAGGGTTGGATTCATCTTCTTTAACGATGAAATGATGAAGCACTTCCATCATGGCAGCCAAATCACTTTGTCTTTGAAAATCACCTGGGTTGATATTGATCAATCCAAACAATTCATCTGTATTTACTAAGTTGAAATTTCCTGCCAAAGCAAGATTCCTTACTGGAATGATATCGCGTTTGATGAAAGGGTGGCAAAATTCTACGTTATTTTTCCCCTGTGTGCCATATCGGAGATGCCCCAGCAGCAGCTCTCCCATGAAATTCAAATGCCCCTTCATCAATCCGGGATGTTTTCTGATCTCTGGTTGAGATTGCTCCATTTCCTGGATCTCTTTTCCAACTTGCGCGAATATGTCGGCAATGGCTTGGGTAGCAACACTGCGGAGTCTGTGCATGAAAGGATATCCAGGCTCTGCATTCAATTTTACGGAAGCAATGCCAGCACCATCTTGCCCACGGTTGTGTTGCTTCTCCATCAGCAGATAGAGTTTGTTCAGACCATAAAGTGCCGTACCCTGTTTTTGTTGGTAATAGGAGAATGGCTTTAGAAGCCTAATGTATGCGAGTCCGCATTCGTGTTTAATGGGATCACTCATATAATAGTGAAGAACGTAAAATTACACTTAATTAAAGACACCCCGAAATTTAATGGAACTTACTTGGTGACGAATTGGGGGAATTGTTTCTGAATGGATTCGCATTGCTGGAAATCCTTGTCGATCATGACATAAAAGGTAGGAAGTTTTTCAGCAAACCACTTTTCCACCAATTTTTCCCTCTTCTCAGAAAGGGCTCTTTGAGAAATCTTGTCGTAATCATCCCGCAGATTTTCGCGGTGTGGTTCGGTCTTGCTTTGGAGGTGGACAATTCGAACAGCAGTTTTCTCTTGTTCTCCCTTGAATACCATCGGCTGAGAAAACTCTCCAACTTTCAACTTATCAAGATAAGGCACCAGGTCTTTGTCCAATTCATCAATGGTAACATAATTGCCGCCTTGCCCGGTTAAAATACCCGCAGTAAATTTACTGTTCTGATCTTCGCTGAATTTATCAACTGCTTCACCGAATGAAATTGTACCTGCAATTAATTTTGAACGAACAGAGTCAAGTTTTGTCTTTGAAACATCAATGTCTTCGTCAAGTATTTGGGGCACACGCAGAATATGACGGATCACTGCGTCATCACCATTTCTGCTGACCATTTGAATGATGTGGTAACCAAATTTTGATTTGATGACTGGAGAGATCTGTCCTTCTTTTAACCTGAATGCCGCATTCTTAAAATCAGGATCCCATGTCTTCTCATTCTTGTTGATTTCATATCGGCCTCCGCCCTGTTTGCTTCCTGGATCTTCGGAATACAAACGTGCCATGGTTTCAAAAGCCTTTTGTCCGGCTTCTATTTGCTTTCTGTAATCTGCCAGTTCATCTTGTGCAAACTTTTCCAATTCCCGCCCCGCTTTGGGATTGACTACAATTTGTCCGATCACCAATTCGGTCTCATAAAAAGGCAAGCTGTCCTTTGGAATTTTTTGAAAATAATCACGCACTTCGTTAGGGGTGATTTTTGCATTTTCGATGATTTTATCCCTCATCGCTTTGGCCAAACGACCTTCTTTGATACTTTTCCTAAAATCTTCTTTAACCTGGTAAATAGTTCTGCCCGCAATTTGCTCGAAGGCTTCCTTACCGCCGTACTGCATGATGAAGTACCTGACACGCTGATCGAGTTCAGCTTCAATATCTTCTTCTGATACAGGGAGCGAATCTTTTTCTGCCTGCAGAATCAACGCCTTGTCCTGCATCATTTTTTCAAGCAATACACACTCAGCATTGGGCGGAACTTCATTGCCTTGACGCTTCAGGTCATCTATATAATTGACCAGATCACTTTTGAGAACAATTTTGTCTCCAACAATGGCTACTATTTTATCTGCCAGAAGTTTGGCTGTTTGGGCATGCAAGGAAAAGCTCGCCATTGAAAAAATCAGTAAAACAGTTAACTTTCTCATGTGTTGTGTTGCTGATCAAAATTGATTGAATTCGATTGAAAACCGAAAACAATTCATTTAAACTTTTCTTAATTATAAAGTTCTCTTTACTTCGGTTTCTTCAAATGCTTCGATCACATCCCCCACCCTGATATCGTTGTAGTTCTTGACGGTCAATCCGCACTCCATGCCTGCAGATACATCCTTTGCATCATCCTTGTAGCGTTTCAAGCTGCCCAATTCTGCACTTTGTCCCTCGCCCTTTGGATATTCAACGATGCC
>SXYR01000173.1 GCA_005788265.1 Bacteroidota bacterium
ATAGCAAAATTGGCTACCATGCCTGTTGTGGTCAGTGCTACAACCATTGCTATTGCTCCCAATACAGAGACTGAAAGCAGGAGTTTTACTGGTTGCTCGTTTGCATATATGAAAGCCAACACGCCGATTGCAATACAGATGGGATACATAAGAAAGTCTGAAACGTCATTTCCTTTGATGATGTTGACTAGCAGGATAACACCAAAGGCAACAAATGGGACAACAATAACCATGAATTTCTTCAATTGTTTGCTCAGGTTGAAAACACTTATGGCGCCTGTCCATCTTCCGATCATCAATGAACCCCAGTACAATGAAACCAGATGTGAAATATGAGATTCATCGTACCCGCCAAATGCATTCTTTTTTAGCAATGCACCAAAATTATTATCAATGGTTACCTCAACGCCCACGTATATGAAAATCGCGATCATGCCTAAAACCAGTTGTGGATAAGCCATGGCACCCCAACCTTCAGAATTTTTTTTCGCACTGAGCATCGACACAAAAAGGGTTATCAGTATAATTGCGAGAGAGCTGACAATGATCAGCGCTTTGCTGATGCCGGTGACTTCTTTGACAAGATCGGAGAATAAAACAGGAAGGAATACGAGTCCAATAATCAACAATACCACCATTGCCTTTGGACTTTTTTCTAATTTTTCATCAGAAGTTGTCTTTGGAAGTTTGGCATAAGCGAAGATGATCGCTGCAACAATGAAGAGACCAGCTAAAAAGAAATATAATTCCTGAATATTTTCTATCGAAGCCTCTTTTACACTGGTGATGCTTCCAAAAAGCATGACACTTACAACCAGTGGACCCAACAACGTTCCAAATGAGTTAACACTACCTCCCATGTTTAATCGATGGGTGCCGGTTTGTTCCGGACCGAGCGCTACTGCGAAAGGTTGAGCAGCTGTTTGCTGCAATGAGAATCCAAGTGCGATAATGAAGAAAGATATAAGCACCAATCCAAAGGTTGCATTTCCAGATCCACTGATAATGGCCAAGGCAATTGCACCTACCACCGAAATCAGCAGTCCGTAAATGATGCCTTTTTTATAGCCAATTTTGTTGAGCAGATCGGTGCCGCTCACCGAAGAAACAATGTACAAAATCAGCGAACCGTAAAAATATGCTCCGTAAAACGCTGATCCGATCAGCTGAGACTGGATTTGATCCAGTTGAAAAAACTTTTTGCAGAAAGGGATGAAAATGCTGTTAGAGGCAGCCACAAAGCCCCAGAAAAAGAATACTGTAATCAATACTCCAAATTGAGACCATTTTGTTTGTTGATTCATTTGACAATCATTTTGATAAACTGAAAATAATTATATTTAACAAGATACAACGTTTAATTTTTAAACAGTTTCCCCTTTTATGCAAATCGTACATGTAAGTGCAGAGTGTTATCCGGTTGCCAAAGTTGGCGGTTTGGGAGATGTGGTAGGTTCTTTGCCCAGGTTCTTAAATGAATTGGGGCACGATGCCAGTGTAGTGATGCCCATGTACAGATCATCCTATTTATACAACCATGATTGGGAAGTTGTTCACAAAGCTTCGTCTAACCTCGGACATTGGTGGTTTGATTATACAGTGATCAAAGAAAAATCAAATGCTCAGGGATTTGAACTTTTTTTAATTGACATCAATGGATTGCTAGACAGGGAAAAAGTTTATGGTTACGAAGATGATGTAGAACGGTTTTGTGCTTTTCAAATAGCATTCGCCAATTGGGTATGTTCCTGGAAAAAACTTCCACATGTGATTCATGTTCATGATCATCATGCCGGATTGATCCCCTTTATCATGCAACATACTCATGCTTTCAAACGACTCGAATCTGTTCCATCTGTACTGACAATTCACAATGCACAGTACCAGGGTTCATTTGGATGGGATAAAACAACTTATTTACCACATTGGGACAGCTGGAAGCGCGGTATGCTTGAATGGCTGGGTGCGATCAATCCTTTGGCTTCTGCCATCAAATGTGCATGGAAAGTCACAACCGTTAGCAATAATTATTTAGGTGAGTTGAAGCATATGAGCAATGGATTGGAGTCGTTGTTTGAATATGAGAAAGGGAAATGCAGCGGAATTATCAATGGAATTGATTACAAAGTTTGGGATCCATCCAGTGATCCTTACTTAAACGATCATTATTCTCCTTTATCTTTCTCTGAGGGAAAATCCAAAAACAAAGCATTGTTATGCAATGAATTTGGACTCGATCCGCGCAAACCACTTTTTGTTTTTATTGGAAGGCTTGTTGGTGAAAAAGGGGCAGATCTCTTGCCTCAATCCATCCATGACAGTTTTCAACACATCGGAAGAAAAATGAATTTCCTTGTATTGGGAAGTGGTGAAACGGAGGTGGAATCCGGATTGTCGCTTTTGAAAAATTATGCAAAGCAGGATTACAATGTATACATCGGATACAATGAAAAATTGAGTCACCTGATGTATGCAGGAGCTGACTTTTTACTGATGCCATCAAGGGTAGAGCCTTGTGGACTCAATCAATTGTACGCAATGAAATACGGTACAATTCCCGTGGTGAGGGAAACAGGCGGACTCAAAGATACCGTAAAGGATATGGGCGAACATGGAGGGTATGGAATAACTTTTATACATCCATCGGTGGGAGATATTACACATGCCATTTACCGGGCCACAGAACTGTATCACCAAAAGGAGACTTTCAATAATAATCGAAAAAAAATAATGGAATTGGATTTCAGCTGGACCCGAAGTGCGAATGATTATGTGAATCTTTACCAAAGTTTTTATTAAATTGAAAAAAACAAACAGGTATGATCAAAAGTGTTGTCGCAGTTATTTTAGGGGGAGGTGCTGGGTCAAGGCTGTCTCCGCTGACTTCTACCAGAAGTAAGCCAGCAGTTCCCATTGCGGGCAAGTACCGCTTGGTAGACATACCTATTTCAAATTGCTTGAATTCCGATATCGGCAGGATGTATGTCCTGACCCAATTCAATTCTGCCTCCTTGAACAAGCACATCAAGAATACATATCATTTCAGTGTCTTCAGCGCTGCTTTTGTTGATATCATTGCAGCAGAACAAACACCTGATAATCCTGCATGGTTTCAGGGAACAGCAGATGCAGTAAGACAATCATTGAGGCATATCAATCAGCAGGACTTTGATTATGTATTGATCTTGTCAGGTGACCAACTGTATCAAATGGATTTTCAACAAATGATTGAAGATCATATTAAAAACCAATCAGAAATTTCAATTGCAACCATTCCCGTGGGAGCAAGCGAAGCAACAGAGTTTGGAATTTTGAAAAAAGGCAATGACAATATCATCCAGTCTTTCATTGAAAAACCAAAAAAAGAAGTACTGAAGGATTGGGTCAGTGATACGGGAGATGCCATGAGAGCGCAAGGCAGAGACTACCTGGCAAGCATGGGTATTTATATATTTAACCGTGATACGCTTTTCAATTCATTGTCGGAGGATTTTAAAGATGCAACTGATTTCGGAAAAGAAATCATACCCTTTTCCATCAACAAACATAAAGTCGTAAGCTTTCAGTACGATGGTTACTGGACGGATATCGGAAATATTCATTCATTTTTTGAAGCCAATCTTGCACTAACCAAAGACGTTCCTGAGTTCAATCTATTCGATAATAAAAAAGCAGTGTATACAAGAGCAAGGATGTTGCCTCCTGCAAAAATAAGTGGTACTACACTTGAGAAAACCATCATTGCTGAAGGTTGCATTATCAATGCTTCCAGGGTTGAAAACTCAGTAATTGGAATCAGAACACGTATTGGATATGGAACAACTGTTGTGAGTTGTTACATCATGGGTACAGACTATTATGAAACCCTTGAAGAAATGAACTCTTCTGTAAGCAATGGTCTTCCAAAACTTGGGATAGGAGAAAGATGCTATATCAAGAATGCAATCATTGATAAAAATTGCAGAA
>SXYR01000174.1 GCA_005788265.1 Bacteroidota bacterium
CAGATCAAAAACATCAGAGAATTTAAAAACTTAACGCAAACCTATGTTGCCAAAAAGATTGGAATGAGCCAAAGCAAGTTGGCCAGAATTGAAAACGGCAAGATCCAGATAACTGATGAATTATTGTCTCTCATATCTGGTGTACTCGAAACAGATAATCAGGCTATCAAACATTTTGATGAAAATGTACAAGATGGATTGAACAATAAAATAGAAACCATCATTCAACCTCAAATGATAGCACAATATTTAAAAATATTAAGGGAAATCCACCAAGAAGAAATTAAACTTCTCGAAAAGAAAATCAATCTTCTGAAGTCATTATAAATGACAAGATTCTTTAAAAACAGCAGGTTGACATCATTGGTATTGTAAATATAAATCCTGTCAAGCCCCATTGATCAATTAACATTGAACTGCTTTTTGGATAGCTGAAGCTTAACGACATGTGTGAATTTATATTTTCTTGGTACTTCAAATTCTATTGCATATCCAATCAAACAAAAAATCACCAGCCTTTGCGGCAAGCCCAAGAAGAAAAGGATACAAAAGAAATAACCATGTATAATCCGTGATGGTTAATCTGCGAAAAGTCTGCTTGCCCTGAAGCAGCAATTGATTGATGAAATCATACCAACCTATTATACCCCATTTATTTATCAAGCCATTCAATAAAATAGCTGCAAGTAAAATAACAAACCCTATGAAATAAATCTTAAACATGATATACAATAAATTCAAAGAAAAAGCCCCGCAGAATGGATATTCTACAGGGCTTATATTTGTTTGACTAGGACAATTTAGAAAAACACATATACATCAGTATCCCGAATTTTGAACAAGGCTTTTATTAACATCCATTTCCCTTTGAGGTATTGGGAGTATCAACTTGGGAGAATTCCATGCATTTGCACCAACACTTTTTTGTAAGCGCTTGGCTTCATGAAGATTGTGCCCTTCGAATGCCAATTCAAGAAAACGTTCTTTTGTAATATCATCTAAAGTAACTGCTGACAATGAAGCCAGGCCAACACGATTGCGAATGGCATTGATATCACTCAATGGTGTTGCACCAACATTTGTGCTGTTTCTGAAATTTGCCTCTGCACGTGTCAAATACATTTCAGCAAGGCGAATTACAGGTACATTCCCGAAACGATCGAGGTGTTTGCGTGTATAGTTGTTACCTCCACTCAATACAAAATGTGTTTTCCTTGCATCACCAGCTTCATACAGGGCAATGTGAGCAACTTTGATTTTGCAATCACTTCTTCCGGCAGTTCCTGCTATACCAACATTTCTTCCAAAATAAGTATTCAGTGAATTTGTACCATCTTGAGCGGTTACAGTCATTGAGAACAAATATTCAGCTGGATTCGCACCACCGTTGTTGATAAACGTAAACCACAACTTAGTGAAATCAGGATTCAAGCTCTTCCCACTTCCTGTTATTACCCTGTTGGCTGCATCGCCAGCAGCTGTATAGTTTTTTAACATTAAATGTACACGAGATAACTGAGCGGCTGCAGACCACTTGGTTGCATATATTGTATTCGTTGCAGGCAACAATGATTCAGCTTTTGTAAGATCTGCAATCACCTGATCATAAACAGCTTTCACTGAAGATCTTGGCAAGTAATCAGATGCACTTACACCTTTGGTCGGATTCAAGACAAGAGGTACACCCGGATTAGCAGATGCATCTCCGTCTCCAATGGTTTTTCCATAAAGTCTTACCAATTCGAAATACATCGAAGCTCTCAAGAACAGTGCCTGCCCTTCTACTGAATTTTTCTTTGCAGGAGAAGAAGTAACCTTGTCAATTGCAGACAATACACTGTTGCATCTATTGATTGTATTGTATGCGGCAATCCATGTACCTGCAGCAAATGAATTGTCGGCAGTCATGATTGTTTGATATGCATCGACTAAGCCGGCAAAAGTCCCTGTAAAAGTGATATTGGCATTGTTACCGATGAGGTCATTCAATACCATGATGTCGCCACCATAAATAGCGGCAGACTGAGCTCCGTCGTAGGCACCAATCAATGTTACGTTGACATCGCCTTCACTTTCCAACGCATTGTCTGCTGAAATACTCTGATAAGGAAGAATATCAAGACGCTTCTCACAACCAACAATGGTTAAAAGTGCGCAGGCAGCTAATACGATGTATGAAGTTTTTTTCATTTGTATAATATTTTTCATCATGAATTTCATTAAGAGTTAAAAACTAATATTGATGCCTGCAAGGAGTGTTCTAGGTTGTGGAGGAGTATAGAAATCATTTCCTTTAGCAATATTTGAATCGAAAGAATCGGCATTGACCTCTGGATCCCAATAAGGATATTTGGTGAAAGTCAGCAGGTTTTGTCCAGAAAGATAAACTCTCAATTTTTCTATCTTGTACTTACGCAAAGTTTTGCTGTCGAGATTGTATCCAAAAGTTACATTTCTCAATCGGATGTAAGATCCGTCAACAATATAACGGCTGCTTGCCTGAGAACCGTTGGTATAATACAAACGAACCTGCGGTACACTGGTAATGTCACCGGGCTTCTGCCAGCGCTGTAATTGATCTGCTGTATTGTTGTCTTCATACAACATACTTGCAGATGAATATCTACCCATGCCATAAATATTGTTTTGGTTTCCTCTCAC
>SXYR01000175.1 GCA_005788265.1 Bacteroidota bacterium
AAAAGGAACCACGAGGTCGTTACCGCCACCGCCTTTGTTTTCTCTTGTGCGGCGCATTCTGTTGCCACCCAACAACACATCAAGAGACAAATCACCAAAGTTTTTATTTGCTCCGATGAAGAGGTCGAGGTTGTTTTCGCGGATGGTGGTAAGTGTTTCAAAGAAATCTCCACGAGGCTTGAAAGCAGTACCATAACCGGTATAGCTCGCATCATCTCTTGTAAGGAAATCAGTACCTGCTCTACCCTGGATGTACAACCAGTCTAAAAGCTGGTATTTCAAAGAAGCATTTCCCATGAAACGATCTGTGATGTCGTTTCTGTAGAAATTGTACATACCCCAGTACGGGTTTGTTTGGAACACGTTTCCTTGATAACGCAATTCATTTCCATCTGCCAAAGCACCTTTACCGTTGGCACCGAGAACAGCGTCCAAAGGAAGTGTGTTGGGGAACATGAAGATGGAGAAATTGCTGTTACCTGGAGAATCAGACAATCTTGGTCTGTTCTTTGCTTTTTGATTGGTGTATTGAGCAGAAACAGCCAATGTAAGTTTCTTCAAAGTGCTGTTCACATTCATGTTGAATGTCTGGCGCTTGAAGCTTGCATTTGGCATGATGTCTTTGTTGTCCAAATCAGAGAAAGCAAAACGGTAGTTGCCGGTTTGATTTCCACCAGACAAAGCCAGTGAATGATTCGCAGAAAGTCCTGCTTGATAGAAATCATTCAAACCAAGTCCGTTGTGTGAATAAGGTCTTGACTTTCCATCAAAGTTGGGAACCTGAGAACCATCTAATTTACCGCCCCAATGGTTGTTTCCAATATCCAACGCATCTGAAGCCAGTGCTGGTTTGGTACCATCTCTACCAGGGCCATATTGTTTTTGGAAATCCGTGAAGTCGAGTGCTTTGTCAGTTGTGATATTGGTATTGAAAGCAATGCCAACACCTTTGCGTGCCTTACCAGTTTTGGTAGTGATCATCACTACACCGTTGGCAGCGCGTGCACCGTAAAGCGCAGCAGCTGTATTCCCTTTCAAGACAGAGATGTTTTCAATGTCATCAGGATTGATGGCAGCCAAACCGTCACCAGCGTCGTTTCCACCCCACATACCTGCTGAACCGAGGTTCGAGCTTTCCATGGGAACACCGTTGATTACATACAAAGGCTGATCGTTGCCCAAGAGGGAAGACCCACCGCGAATCACCACGCGTGCAGAACCTGCAGCACCGGTTGCGGGAGTTGATACGTTCACACCTGCAACCTTACCGGACAAGGCGTTGCCTACGTTGGCAGTTCTTGATTCTGTGAAACGATCTCCATTGATCTGTGTAACTGAATAACCCAACTGGCGCTTGCTCTTTGTCATACCAAATGAGGTAACGACAATCTCTGCGCTGTTGAGCCCTTCTGTAGGAGTGAGAGAAATAGTGACCGATGATTGGTCAGCACCAACTGGCACTTCAGTGGTATTGAAACCAATGGAAGTTACGATCAGTGTTACTGCACCTTTGGCATCGATGCTGAAGTTTCCGTCTTCTTTTGCGCTAGCGCCAACGTTGGTTCCCTTCACTGCGACGGATGCACCAGCAATGGGCTCGTTGTTTTTGCCGACAATCTTGCCGACAATCTTCCTGTTTTGTGCGAACAATGATGTTGCCAGAAACAGAAGAGGAATAATGAAATAACTCTTCATTCTTTTCATAAAAAGCAGTTTGTTTGAAGCCTCAATTTAAAAATTAATTTCTTTACAAAACCAACTTGTTCAGTTCTTTGTGAAAGAAATTGAACAAAAATTTTCGAGGCAATGCTCTTCTATATGAGGATCTTCAATCAGTGGTCCTGATGAGGATGATGGAGCATTCGAATTTTATTTAAAAAAATGCCATTTTTTAATAAAATATAAGAAAATGTGGAGGTGATTATAATATTTAATATATATAAATAAAATATATATGTATTGAATTGAAAAAGAGTATGATCCACACTAATTTTAAAAAATCGAGTTATTTTATAAGAGGATACTTGGTTTCAAACCAATTCAGGTTGTCTTTTAATCCTTCGTAAAAAAAGAATACCTCTCCTGCAACAGATTTTTTCCTGTTGGCGCTGATCATCTCCGTCATGAATTCTGGTGTTGCGAGTTTGCTTCCAATCTTGACCAAGACTCCAGCATAGAATGGGATTTTCTTGCTTCTGTGGTATCCAACTTGCTCGCTCATGACTGCATCGTATGCAGTAATATCATAGCGATAACATTGAGGGATGACTGCGTCTACCCAACTGCTGTCAACCCAGGTAGGCCAATCCTGCAAATACTCCGCAAGCGACCATGGATAGGGGCTTGGCGATGTTGATACAATGATGCTTGGCTTTGCAGCTTTTATTTCGGTGTAGAATCGTTTCATGAATTTGTTCAATCTGTTGGCTCTCCATTTCACCCATGCCTGGTCTTTGAAATCAGTGGGGGGAGACTGGTTGTTGTTTTCAGCTTTGTATTGTGCAACGGTATATGCATCATAGCCCGCAGTGGAAGGAAGTGCTGGCAGGCGATCATCGCCCTGCACTCCGTCTACATCATATTTTGTTACGACTTCCTTTACCAAATTGATCATGAAATCTTGTACTTCCGGATTAAAAGCATTCAACCAATCGAATCCGTTTTTCACTACTAATTTTCCAGCCTGATCCAATGCAGCCCAGTCTGGACGAGCATTTACGATAGGTCCACCATTGGCGCTGTAGGATGATGCAAATCCATATTCAAACCATGCATGCACTTTGAGTCCAGCTGCATGTCCCGCATCAATCATCTCCTGCAATGGATCTCTGCCTGCAAATTTTTCTAATTGTTTCACACCAGTGATGGCCCCAAGTACGTTGCTGGGATAGATGGTTCTTGCATTGTTGTATACAACAATAAAAATCTGGTTGATGCCGGCTTTCTTACAATTTGCAACTGTCTGTGCAATATTGTCTCTTGAATCCAACGCAGTACTGGCAGTAGTAGTGACCCATACACCGCGCCA
>SXYR01000176.1 GCA_005788265.1 Bacteroidota bacterium
CATCAAGGCAGTACACGACCATGCTGATTTGCTGCGTGCTGCCATTGCATCAGCTGGCAACGACCACCGCCTGGGTGCAAACGAAGCACCTCCTGCGATCATTTCTGCATACATCGGACAGTTCCTTTCAAAAGTTCTCAATGAGGTAGAGACAAGAGTAGGTGATAAATTTGATGAGCAGGATGAAGTCATGTTGAAACTAGATATACACAAGAACATTCCTGAATTGTTGTTGGACAATACAGATAGAAACAGGACTTCACCATTCGCATTCACAGGAAACAAATTCGAATTCCGTGCTGTTGGATCTTCTGCCAACTGTGGTTACAACATGACAGTATTGAACACCATCATGGCTGAAACCTTGTCTTCCTTCAAATCAGAAGTAGATGGATTGATCGAGAAAGGTGAAAAGAAAGAAGTCGCCATTATGCACGTAATCAAAAATTACATCAAAGCTTCCAAAAAAGTACTGTTTGAAGGTGATGGTTACAGCGAAGAATGGCAGAAAGAAGCTGAGAAGCGCGGTTTACCAAATTTGAAAACAACTCCGCTTGCATTGGATTCACTGACAACCAAAAAAGCAAAAGAACTGTTTGAAAAGCACAAAGTGTTGTCTCATGTTGAACTGGAAGCACGTCACGAAATTGAATTGGAAAAATACATCAAGTACGTTCAGATCGAAGGCCGTGTCATTGGAGACCTAACAGGCAATCATATCCTACCTGCTGCCATCCGTTATCAGAATGTGTTGATTGAAAACATCAAGGGGCTGAAAGAGGTTGGATTGAAGCCTGAGGCATACAAGGCTCAGTTGGGTGTTTTGAGTGAAATTTCAGAACATATCAACAAAGCTCAGTTGTTGACGGAAGAAATGACCGAGGCAAGAAAAGCTGCGAATGCAATGTCTGGCTCCAGAGAAAAAGCCATTGCATATTGCGATAAGGTAAAACCATTCTTTGATGAGATCCGTTACCATGTAGATAAACTGGAATTGCTGGTGGATGACTCAGAGTGGGAACTTCCAAAATACAGAGAGCTTTTGTTCTTGAGATAAACAAACAAGTGGTTTTTGACACGCAATCAAAAAGCCTCCCACTGGGAGGCTTTTACTTTTTATACAGTTCCGGCAATATGCAATTATTGCATCTTGAAAGTATCTAAAAACTTGGTCGTGAAATTTCCTTTGATGAAATCTTCGTTCTTCATCAACTGCTGATGGAAAGGAATGGTTGTCTTTACTCCCTCTATAACATATTCGCTCAACGCCCTGCTCATGGTATCAATCGCCTCTTTACGGGTTCTTGCCACAGCAATGATTTTTGCAATCATTGAATCATAAAATGGAGGAATCACATAACCGGCATATACATGTGAATCAATTCTAATGCCGTGTCCGCCAGGCTGATGCAGGACAGTGATCTTACCGGGACTCGGTCTAAAATCATTGTATGGGTCCTCTGCATTGATCCTGCATTCAATCGCATGCATGTCAGGATAATAATTTTTTCCTGAAATAGGTTCACCTGCAGCTATTTTGATTTGTTCTTTGATCAGATCAAAATTTGTTACTTCCTCGGTCACACAATGTTCAACTTGAATACGTGTATTCATTTCCATGAAGTAGAAATTTCTGTGTTTATCAACGAGAAATTCAATCGTTCCCACGCTTTCGTATCCAATGGCCTGAGCAGCTTTTACAGCTGCTTCACCCATGCGTTGACGCAAATCATCCGTCATGAAGGGTGATGGTGATTCTTCCACAAGTTTCTGGTGTCGTCGTTGAATGGAGCAATCCCTCTCACTCATGTGACAAACTTTTCCATATCGATCACCTGCTACTTGAATTTCAATATGACGAGGTTCTTCTACAAATTTTTCCATGTAGACACCATCGTTTTTGAACGATGCCAATGCTTCGGCTTTGGCAGTATTGTATGCTTTTTCGATGTCTGCTTCTTCCCAGACCACTCTCATGCCCTTTCCACCGCCACCAGCAGTAGCTTTCAAGATAACAGGATAAGTAATTTCTTTTGCAATCTGCTTTGCCTCCTCCACACTTTCCAACAATCCGCCGCTGCCTGGTACTACTGGAACGCCGGCCTTGACCATGGTTTCTTTGGCTGTGATTTTATCACCCATGCATCTGATTTGTTCGGGCGTGGGGCCGATAAATTTCACTCCATGTTCACCGCATATTTCAGCAAACTTTGCATTCTCTGCCAAAAATCCGTATCCCGGATGAACAGCATCCGCATTCGTGATTTCCATGGCAGCCATCAGGTGTGGAATATTCAAATAGGATTCACCACTGGAAGGTCTTCCAATACAAACCGCCTCATCGGCGAACTTCACATGCAAACTGTCTTTGTCGGCTGTTGAATAAACTGCTACAGTTTTTATTCCCATCTCACGGCAGGTTCTGATCACCCTCAAGGCGATTTCACCTCTGTTTGCAATCAATATTTTTTTGAATGTCTTCTTTGAATCTTTGGTCATGCCACAGATTTAAATGAATGAAAATGCATGATGAACATGCAATTGACTAGATAGGTTCAACGAGGAACAATGGTTGATCGTATTCAACAGGGGTAGAATCTTCCACCAGGATTTTCACCACCCTGCCACTGATTTCACTTTCAATTTCGTTGAACAATTTCATGGCCTCGATGATGCAGACCACTTTGCCATTCTTCACCTCATCACCCTCTTCCACAAAATTGGGCTTGTCGGGCGAAGGCCTTCTGTAGAAAGTTCCGATCATCGGACTCTTGATCGTTAGTAAATTGTCTGAAGCAGCGGGTGCTGCGGAAGTGCTGGCTGCTGGTGCTGCTGCAGTTGCAGGAGCTGAAACGGCAATTGGCATGGGCGCTGTCTGCACCTGCTGAGCCGGAACGCCAGTCACATACTTATCCTCTTTCTGTTTGATGGTAATCTTGATATCCTTTTCCTCGATGGAAAGCTCACTGATATTAGACTTATTTACCATTTTTACGAGGTCCTGAATCTGTTTTAAGTCCATATTGTAATGATTTTTATGTCACTAACGGGCGGTAAAGGTGGGGTAAAATTGAAAAATAGCCAAATTAAATTTTACCCGATTTTTAATAAAAATGCCCCTTTTTTGTTCAAAAAAGGGGCAAAATCGTCTAAAATAAACGAAAAATTGTAAAAAATTACTCTTTTACTCTTTCAATGTATTCGCCTGTTTTGGTATTGATTCGGATCACATCGCCCTCATTTACAAACAACGGAACCATTACAGTGGCTCCCGTAGCAACAGTTGCAGGCTTCAGGGTGCGGGTGGCTGTATCACCTCTTAGCCCAGGTTCGGAGTAAGTCACTTTTGAAACTACCTTATCAGGGAGCTCAACGCTCATTGGCAGTTCGGTTTCCGTGTTGATCAGCACTGAAACTTCTTGATCCTCGGTCAAAAACTGAGGCGCATCAACCAGGTTTTCTGCTACTGCAATTTGCTCGAATGTTTCATTGTCCATGAAATTGAACCCTGTGTCATCCTTGTATAAAAACTGATAGCTCTTCCTTTCTACCCTCACCGGATATATGGTATCACCGCTGTTCCATGTCTTTTCAATTGACCTGTTGTTGTCGACACCTTTCAGCTTTGCCCATACTTTGGCAGCTGCACGGGCTGTCTTGTTTTCGCCAAATTCAACAACCGTGTAAAGGCTGCCTTCAAGCTTTAAAATCATTCCTCTTGAGATATCAGAAGTATTTGCCATAATCGCATTTTAAGGCGGCAAAGGTAAACCAATTTGTGAAATAACATCCTACCTTTGCCGCGCAAATCATCACTCACATCATAAATTATTCGCTATGAAAGTTACTGTCATCGGAGCTGGAGCTGTTGGAGCTACCTGCGCGGACAATATTGCCAGAGCTGGCGTTTGTACTGATCTTGTTTTATTGGATATCAAAGAGGGATTGGCTGAGGGGAAAGCGCAGGATATTCAACAAACAGCTGCTTTGTTGGGATTCGAGACCATTGTCACAGGATCTACCAATGATTATTCAAAAACCGCCAACAGTGATGTGGTGGTGATCACTTCCGGTATACCCAGAAAACCCGGTATGACAAGAGAAGAGTTGATAGGAACAAATGCTGGCATTGTAAAAACAGTATGTGAAAATGTATTGAAATATTCTCCCAATACGATCATCATCGTGATCAGCAATCCAATGGATACCATGACTTACCTGGCATTGAAATCAACCGGATTGCCAAAGCACAGAATCATTGGAATGGGCGGAACACTCGATAGCAGCAGATTCAAGTATCAACTTACACAGCACCTGGGATGCAGTGCAAGTGATTTGAATGCAATCGTAATCGGCGGACATGGAGATACGACGATGATCCCGCTGATCAGCAAAGCCACCTGGAACAGCATTCCTGTTTCTCAATTTCTAACCAATGAGCAACAAGAAAAAATTGTAGCAGATACCATGGTGGGTGGAGCAACGCTTACTAAACTGATTGGAACATCTGCATGGTATGCACCCGGTGCAGCAGGAGCGGCGCTTGTAAAAAGCATTTTAAGAGACGAGAAAAAACTCTTCACTTGCTGTGTTGCATTGGAAGGTGAATACGGACAAAAAGATATCTGCCTCGGTGTACCCGTTACCATTGGAAAAAATGGTTGGGAAAAAATCCTTCCACTTGAATTGACTGCTGCAGAAAATGAAGCATTTGAAAAAAGCGCAGCAGCTGTCAGGTCAATGAATGAAGTTTTAGGATAACAACTGTCAACAGTTAACAGTTGACGGTTGACGGTTTTACTCCTCCACAAAATCCAAATCCTTGTGGAATGTCTCCTCAGTAAAAATCAATGCCATGACTGCGATGACCATCACGATCAATCCGGTCAGCATGCCGCTTTGAAGAAAAGAAATATGCAGTGTGCCTTGGAAATAATCCTTGAACAATAAATTCATCAGCGGCAATGCACCTCTCACCATGTTGGGGATGGTAGTAGCGGCTGTTGCGCGCAGGTTGGTTCCAAAATGCTCTGCGCCCATGGTCACAAAAATGGCCCAAAAACCGGTTGAAAACCCGAGATAAAATGAAACAGCATACATGCTGGTGTCGCTGTTGTTCAATGGACTGAAAAAGAATACGACACCCAAAAAAGTCATACCATAAAATATAGTCAGGGCTTTTTTTCTGCTTTTATAATATTGGCTTACGAGACCAACGATGATATCCCCCAGGGCAATCCCAATGTAGCCATACATGATACAGGCGCCAGAGTCAATGGCATTTTCTCCATACAACTCCTTTGCAAAACGGTTGCCTAAATTCAAAAGTATACCGATCACGTACCAAGTTGGCAAACCAATTAAAATTGCAAGTAAATATTTTTTAAATCTTTTTTCATTGTTGAAAAACATGAAAATATTTCCTTTGGAAATTCCTGTCTTTGAAATATGTTGAAAAATGGAACTCTCGGAAACCTTGATGCGTAAAAACAGCAATGCGATGCCGAGTACACCACCAATTTTATAACACAAACGCCAATCTGCTGTCATTTTATAAACTGCATAAGCAAATACTGCTCCGAACAAACCGATCCCTGCGACGAAAGATGTCATGACTCCCCTGTTCTTTTTGGGCATCAATTCACTTACCAATGTAATGCCCGCACCTAGTTCACCGGCCAATCCTATGCCCGCAACAAATCTCAACCAAGCATATTGTTCAACAGTTTGCACATACCCGGTAATGAAATTCGCAATTGAATAAAGCAAGATGGATCCAAAAAGCACGCTCAATCTCCCTTTCTTGTCACCCATCACTCCCCATAAAATTCCCCCAATCAACAATCCGGTCATTTGCCAATTGATGATTTTGGTGCTTGCGGTAAGCATATCGCTTTCGCCCACATGAATGCCAATCAGGCTTGGCTCTCTTACGATGGTAAAAAGCAACAGGTCATAAATATCTACAAAATAACCAAGTGCTGCAACAATCACAGCCAGGTTCAAAAATTGTTTCTTGAGTACTCCTTCTTGCATAGTGAACAATGGTTTTGGTATTATTTCTTTTCCTTCCTTATCAACTTCAGGATTACAGGAACCGTTGTTATAAAGATGATACCGAAGACAATGATCTCCAATTTTGACTTCAAATCAAAGCCGAATTGTTTGAGAAAAAATTGATAGAGATAGTGGCCAGCAAACAACATGGTAATGGCCCATGCTATGCATCCAATTACATTGTACATAGTGAACTTGGCTTTGTCCATTTTCACAATGCCTGCAACAATCGGGGCGAATGTCCGGATGATCGGCAAAAATCTCGCAAATACGATGGCCCCTCCACCATGTTTGTCATAAAATTCTTTCGCAGTATTGAGATGCTTGCGTTTGAAGAAAAAACTATCTTTTCTGTTGAAGAGGTATGGTCCGCTTGCTGCCCCAAACCAGTATCCCACAATATTACCCAATACCCCGGCTGCAACTACAAGGGTAGCAATAAGCAATAAATTAAAAATATCATATTGTAGATTGACAAACTCTGCTGCCAACTCGTTGCAATAAATGCCTGCGACAAAAAGAAGGGAATCGCCCGGCAAAAAGAATCCTGCAAATAATCCCGTTTCAGCAAATACTATGAATAAAAAAAGCCAGAGTCCGCCATGTTGTATGTAAAACTCCGGATTCAACAAATCTTTCAAATGGATAGCCAGTTCAATCATCGTCCAATAATTTACACGTTTTCAGTTGCAACAGCTGTAGTCAATTCTCCCTCCCATTTGCTAACCGCAGTAGTAGCCAATGCATTGCCCACCACATTGGTCATGGTTCTGAACATATCACAAAAATGGTCGATCGGTAAAATCAATGCAATGCCTTCCGGAGGAATGTTGAACATGGCACAGGTAGCAGTCACGACGACCAATGAGGCACGTGGCACACCTGCAATTCCCTTGCTGGTCAGCATCAACACCAAGAGCATGGTAAGTTGTGTTCCAATATCCAGCTGTATGCCATATGCCTGCGCAATGGCCAAACTGGCGAAGGTCATGTACATCATGCTTCCATCCAGGTTAAAGCTATAACCAAGGGGAAGAATGAATGATACAATTTTATCCTTGCATCCAAATCGTTCCAGCTCACTCGTGAGCTTTGGGAAAACAGCCTCGCTGCTGGTTGTACTGAATGCAACCAGCAGCGGCTGCGAAATGATTTTGAGTAGTTCAAACAGTCGCTTTCTTAAAATGATATACCCAACCGACAGCAATACCACCCACAACAAAGCAATCCCGATCAGAAAGTAAAACAGGTATTGCCCGTAAAAAATAAATACGTCCAATCCTTTCACTGCAATCACAGCTGCAATAGCACCAAACACGCCCAAGGGGGCAACATTCATAACATATCCTACCATTTTTAGTATGATATGGGCCACGGCATCTAGCGCTTTCACAATTGATTTTCCTTTTTCACCCAAGGCTGTTGTTCCTACGCCAAAAAAGATACTGAAAACAACCAGCTGCAAAATTTCATTATGAGCCATTGACTCAATAAAACTTTTTGGGAATACATGTTCAATAAATTTCTGCAGCGAAAACTCCTGTGTCTTTCCGATCAAATCTTTTGCACCTTCCACATCTGCCGTATCCAAACTGATTGCAGCACCTGGCTGAAAAAAATTAACCAGCACCATCCCAAGGAGTAAACTGACCAAAGATGCAGAGACAAACCACAACAAGGCTTTCCCGCCTACTCTGCCTACTACTGAGAGATCACCCAATTTTGCGATGCCCACCACAAGGGTTGTAAAAACGAGAGGGGCAATGACCATCTGCACCAACCTCAAAAAAATAGTGGTGAGCAGTTTGATGTTGGTGGAAAAGGATTTGATGGATTCGGGTGAGGATTGTGTATGCACCAGGTATCCGGTTATAATACCCAATGCCATGGCAATCAGGATATAGGTAGTAAGCTTTGATGAAACACCTTTCATGGCCTAGCTTTCGTTTAAAAATGAGATCGTAAAATAAAGGATTTAAGCGGATTTTAGAATTTTATTTGAACTGTAAAAAAACCATTGAATGGAATAATTAGCTATTTTTAAAACCTACAAAAACAGTCAACTAAACCAATTGTATGAGTTTATTTAGAAAAAAATCGCTTTCTGCACTTTTATCACAAGCCGATGATGGGGAGAAGGGCTTGAAAAGAACATTAGGACCAGCCAATTTGATTGCACTCGGAATCGGTGCTATCATCGGAGCGGGATTGTTTGTGAGAACAGCTGCAGCAGCGGGACAAGCTGCGGGGCCTGCTGTGACTCTTTCATTTATTGTTGCGGCTATTGGTTGTGCGTTCGCAGGACTCTGTTATGCGGAGTTTGCTTCGATGATTCCAGTTGCTGGTAGTGCATATGCATACTCTTATGTGACCATGGGAGAATTGGTTGCATGGATCATTGGATGGGCGCTGATCATGGAATATGCATTGGGTGCAGCTACTGTATCTATTGCATGGAGTGAATACCTCAATAAATTGCTGGGAGGTGCAATTCCCTATGAATGGTCTCACTCACCTTTTGAAAGTTACACAGACTCAACAGGTATTTTGCATCAGGGAATGATCAATGCGCCAGCGTTGGTTATCCTATTGTTGCTTACCCTTTTGTTGATCAAGGGAACACAAGAGTCTGCTTTTGTCAATGCAATCATTGTATTTATCAAAGTGGCCATTGTAATGATCTTCATCGCAATTGGTTGGAAGTTTATTCGTCCGGAGAACCACATTCCATACATGATCCCAGCTGATACTCCTCCTGTCACTGACCAGGCCGGAAAAGTAATTGCTGATTACAGTGGTTGGAACAAACATGGTTGGGGCGGTGTATTGGGTGGTGCAGCGATTGTATTCTTTGCATTCATTGGATTTGATGCAGTATCCACTGCTGCGCAGGAAGCAAAAAATCCAAAACGCGATATGCCCATTGGAATTCTTGGATCACTCGTAGTTTGTACCATTCTTTATATACTGTTTGGACATGTATTGACAGGTGTTGCCAACTGGCAGGACTTTGTCGATCCTGAAAAAGGAAGAGAGGCGTCAGTTGCGTATGCCATTTCTACCTACATGACTGGTTATGGTTGGTTGGCATCTGCAGTTACGGTTGCCATACTGGCCGGGTTTTCGTCCGTCATTCTTGTCATGCTAATGGGACAAAGTCGTATTTTTTATACAATGAGCAATGATGGGCTGATCCCAAAAAGTTTTGGTGATTTGCACCCCAAATTCAAAACGCCCTATAAATCCAACTGGATTCTGTTCTTTTTTGTAGGAGCATTTGCAGCATTTGTCCCCGGACATGTTGCAGGTGACCTGACAAGTTTTGGAACATTGTTCGCATTCGTGCTCGTGAGCCTTGGTGTATGGATTTTAAGAGTGAAGGAACCCAATATTGAAAGACCTTTCAAAACGCCCATGGCTCCTGTCGTAGGTGTATTGGGAGCCCTCATTTGTACTGCAATGATCATAGGTTTGGACAAACAAACTTTGACAGTTGCTTTTGGATGGATGATCTTAGGACTCTTCGTTTATTTCATTTACAGCAAGAAGCACAGTAAACTTCAATAATTCATCTAATCGCAATCATGTTATAGAATCCCGGTTATTTTATGATAACCGGGATTTTTTTTACCAATCACAGAAGCCTTAATTTTGTTGACTTACATTAAAACAAAAATACATGGGAAGGATATTTGAAGTAAGGAAATCGACGATGTTTGCCAGATGGGACAGAATGGCAAAACAATTTACGCGCATAGGCAAAGAAATAGCCATAGCGGTAAAATCAGGTGGACCAGATCCTAATACCAACCCTGCATTGCGAAGATGTTTTCAAAATGCGAAGAGTGTAAACATGCCCAAGGACAGAGTGGAAGCGGCGATCAAGAGAGCAATGGGCAAAGAGATGGATAATTTTGAAGAAATTTTATACGAGGGATATGGCCCGCATGGGGTTGCCATTTTAGCTGAGACTGCAACAGACAACCACGTCAGGACGGTTGCCAATATCAAATCGCACTTCAATAAAGGAAATGGAGCAATGGGCACAAGCGGAAGTGTAAGCTTTCAATTCAAGAAGATGGGTGTTTTCAAATTGAAAAATGAAGGCATGAACCCGGAAGAATTGGAGCTTGAGCTGATCGATGTTGGTTTGGAAGAACTGGGGGAAAGCACCAATGATGCAGGAGAAGAAATACTGGTGATTCGTTGTGCATTCAATGATTTTGGAAACATGCAAAAAGCATTGGAAGAAAAAAATATTACAACCATCAGTGCGGAGGTTGAATGGATTCCTTTAAACTTGGTTGAATTGGGCGAAGAAGAAGCGCAGGAAGTATTGAAACTGGTAGATAAGTTAGAGCAAGATGAAGATGTACAGAAAGTGTTCCATAATCTGAAATAATGAATTGTTATTCTTGCATCATTGACATCACAACTTCAACAATTTGTTCAAGATTTGGCTTAGAAAAATAGTCGCCGTCACTTCCGTAAGGGGGGCGATGAGATTCTGCAGTAAGCATCCTCGGAGCAACATCCAACCATTTGTAACCGCCCTGTTTTTCTATTACCTCGCTGAACATAAAAGCAGTGGCACCGCCTGGTACGTCTTCATCTACAAAAAGAATACGATTGGTTTTTTTAAGTGATTCAACAATTTTGCTATGGATGTCAAAAGGCAACAAGGTCTGCACATCAATCACTTCAGCATTCACTTGAAGTGACTGAAGAAGGTCTGCTGCCTCTTCAACTATTCTCAAAGTTGAACCATATGATACAATGGTTATATCATTGCCTTCCCTGATGATTTCCGGAACTCCCAGAGGCAATGCATAGTCTAAAAGTTGAGAAGGCAATATTTCTTTCATGCGATACCCATTCAGGCATTCAATGACCAGCCCAGGGTTTTTGCCTTTCAACAATGTGTTATAAAATCCTACTGCCTGCACCATATTTCTAGGCACGCAAACATAAAACCCCTTGAGGGCATTGATGATCAATCCCAATGGAGATCCACTGTGCCAAATTCCTTCCAAGCGGTGTCCACGTGTTCTTACAATGAAAGGTGCAATTTGTTTTCCAGCTGAGCGGTAATGCAGGGATGCTGCATCATCACTCAATACCTGTAAACCAAACATCAAATAATCCAAATATTGAATCTCTGCAATGGGCTTTAGCCCGCGCATGGACATTCCCATTCCCTGACCCATGATGGTAAGTTCACGAATGCCAGTATCAAAAATTCTTTCAGGTCCGTGTTTTTGTTGCAAACCCGCAAATCCCTGGTTCACATCTCCTATCATCCCCAGGTCCTCTCCAAAGGCAACAACACGGGAATCCGTAGAGAACAATTCATCAAAATAGCGATTCAAAATTTCATACCCATTCAAAACTGGTGCGTCTTCATGATAATGTAAAACGGGAAGGTTGGCAGGACCCACATTTCCATCCTCACAATACAAATGGGAATTGTATAAATTTTTATTTTCAATTTTTAACTCCGAGAGATATTGCTCAATGTCTTGCACCAGATTTTTATTTTGCGCAAAGGCAATTGTACGATAGAGCGCACTCACGACATCTCTTCTGAAAGGAGCAGCATTGTTTTTCAACTCTTCCAGCAATGCAGCGACCTTCTCATTTGTTTCGTAGGCAAGAAAATTGGTCAGCAGATCAACGGTGATTTCTTTTTGACGCTGAATAGGCGCATCATACAACCTCCAAGTTTCTACCCTGCATTCGTTCACATATTGTTTGGCTGTTTCCTCCATGCTCTCAACGGTTGCAGTATCTGCCAAGCCGTTGTCAATGATCCACGACCTCATTTTTGCTAGACAGTCCCAGTTTCTCTCCCACTGCAAACGCTCAGGTGATTTATAGCGTTCATGGCTTCCTGATGTTGAATGGCCCTGTGGTTGTGTCAATTCTTCCACATGAAAAAGTACCGGTACATGTTGTTTTCTTGCCAATGAAATTCCCTCTTCAAACAATTCACACATCTGGGCATAGTCCCAACCTTTCACCTTGTATATCAACATCCCATTGCTGTTCTTATGTTTTTCGAAGCCTGACAATGCATCAGATACTGATCCCTTGACTGTTTGGAATTCCTTTGGAACTGAAATACCATACCCATCATCCCAAACAAATACAACCAATGGAACCTGAGATACGGCAGCTGCATTCATGGTTTCCCAAAAATGCCCCTCGCTGGTAGAAGCATCGCCAATGGTACATAAAACAACTTCGTTTCCATGATCAGAAAATCGTTGAGGTTCTTGAAGCGATTCTACATTTCGATAAATTCTTGAAGCATGTGCAAGCCCCAATGCTTTGGGAAAATGTCCTGCAGTAGGCGCCAATCCAGCTGCAACATTTTTGATATGGAGAAGATCAAGCAATTCTCCATTTTCAGACAACATGGGTGTACAAAAATGTGAATTCATATTCCTTCCCGCACTGTGTGGATCGTTGTTGATGTCTGGATCCGCGTAGAGTTGAGAAAAAAATTCATTGATGGTGGCGGTACCAGTTGCAAATGCAAATGTCTGGTCTCTGTAATAACCTGCATAAAAATCACCTGGCTTGAAGAATTTGGCCATGGCAACTTGCGGAATTTCCTTTCCGTCTCCGAAAATTCCAAACTTGGCTTTGCCTGTCAGGACTTCCTTTCTCCCCAATAAACTTGCCTGACGGCTTTCGTAGGCAATTCTGTAATCCTCAAGGACGGTAGTCTTGAATGCGTCAAAAGACAATTCTTGCACCTGACGTTCAGCCATTAGATTGGGGTCCATGCAACAAAACTAACCCCTTTTTTCAATAAAAAAACAGCGATGAAAAACGGTGAATAAGTTCTCTGAAAGCTACTTTTTCAGCTGCTTCGCATAGTCTTCAGCGGAAAGTACTTCGCCAGAAATTTTAAGCTCAACGGGAGCATCTACCCCTTTTACTTTTACAAAAACAGTTTTTTCAAACGGGCCGGGTGCTGCTGCATTGAAACCAGCTTTCACTTTATCTGTTTGGGATTTCATGACTGGTTTTTGCGGCCATGTGGGAGTTGTGCATCCGCACGAGGCAGTAGCATTCTCAATCACGAGCGGTTGACTGGAAACATTGGTAAAACTGAAGTCGTATGTGACGGGTACACCTTGTTTGATTTTTCCAAAATTGTGTTTGGTTTGGGTAAATTTGATCACTTTTTCAGCTGTCTGAGAAAAACCAACTGTGGCAATAGTCAACACGAGCAAGGACATCAGTATCTTTTTCATGGTATTTGTTTTATTCTGTTATCAAAAGTAATGCATTTCAAATGTACGAATCCTTTCCATTGAAAGCTTTTTGACTAATTTTACGATATGTTAAAACCATCTTTGCGCGGTGAAAAAATGCCCGCTTCCCCGATCAGAAAACTGGTGCCTTTTGCCGAGGCTGCTGAAAAAAAAGGAACCAAGGTATTGTATCTCAATATTGGTCAACCAGATATTGAAACACCCCCATCTATTGTAAATGCAGTCAAGGAGGCAAATATTCCCATCTTGGCCTACAGCCACAGTGCGGGTAATATATCATACCGCAAAAAGCTGACAGGCTATTATAAACATCTTGGGATTGATCTTACCAGTGAGCAAATCATTGTAACTGCAGGCGGAAGCGAAGCGATCGTATTTGCGATGATGTCTTGCATGTACCTGGAAGATGAAATCATCATACCGGAACCATTTTATGCAAACTACAATGGATTTGCAGTGATGGCGGGTGTAAAAATTGTGACAGTCACTGCCAACATTGAAAATGGATTTGCATTGCCTCCCATTGATGCCATTGAAAAATCCATCACACCAAAAACAAAAGCAATCTTGATTTGCAATCCAAATAATCCAACGGGTTATTTGTACAGCGATCGCGAAATGAAACAGCTGGAAGAGATATGCCTCAAGCATCAACTTTTCTTCATTTCCGATGAAGCGTATCGTGAATTTACATACGAGGGAATTGCCGCCAGTGCATTGCACTTGAAAAAAATTGAAGAGCAGGTGGTGGTGATCGACACCATCTCTAAAAGATATTCTGCCTGTGGTGCAAGAATTGGCGCATTCATCACCAAAAACAGAGAACTCTATGCAGCTGCCATGAAATTTGCTCAGGCAAGATTGAGTCCACCTGGACTTGCACAGATCTTGGGAGAGGCAGCGATTGATTTGCCAGAAAATTATTTCGATGCCCCAAAAGCCGCGTATCAATCAAGAAGGGACTTGCTGGTAAAGCGACTCAATGCCATGCCTGGTGTATTTTGTCCCAATCCAGGTGGCGCATTCTATGTGGTAGCAAAACTTCCCATTGATGACGGAGACAGGTTCTGTCAATGGATGCTGGAATCTTTTTCACACAACGGCAAAACAGTAATGATGGCACCTGCGAGTGGATTTTACAATACTCCGGGATTGGGAAAAAATCAAGTCCGCATGGCCTATGTCATCAACAATGAAAACATTGATGCAGCGATGGATTGCCTGGAGGAAGCACTGAAAGTATACCCTGGAAAAGTTGATTAAAATTTATTGATCAGGAATACACCTCCAATGACCAAAACGGATCCGGTGAGTGCGTAGGTCTCAATTCGTTCTCCGAGAATCAGGACTGAAAGCATCATGGCAAATACAGGGATCAGGTTATTGAATACAGAAGTTTTCACTGCTCCAATGGTACGGATGCCTTCATAGTACCATACAAATCCCAATACTGTCCCGCAAATTCCCAAATAGGCAATGGCAACCCAAACCAATGGATCAATTTGATTTGGAAAATTTTCAAAAGGTGCAAACATTGCCAGCATACAAAATCCTATAAGTGTAGCCCATGTGGATGCCTGGAGCGGTGTGGTTGTTTTCAATGCATCTCCTGCGTAAAAAGTGTACAGTGCCCAACAAATCGGACAACCCAACATGAATGCGTCTCCCCATGTGAAACCATTCCACAATTCAGAGAGGCTGCCCCTTGAAATGACAACCGATACGCCAATCAGCGAAAGTGTCATTCCAAGTATTTTAATGAAGCTCATTTTCTTCTTATCACGAATCGATGTCAAGATCAATACAAGCACAGGATTCAGCGAAACGATCAAAGCACCGTGACTTGCTTCGACCAACCTCAATCCATTGAAGAAAAAATAACTGTAACCAAAAATTCCAGTGACACCCAAAAGAAACAATTGCCTGAATTGCTTGCGGCTGATATTGAAAGCGTTTTTATCCTTTATCCAAACCATGGGGATCAAAAACAACAATGCAAAAATATACCTGAAAGTTGCACCGGTAAAAGATCCGAAAACTTGAGCTGCCATTCGGGTTGCGATGAAGGTACCTCCCCACATCAGCGCTACAAGTATCAATTTAAAATAAATCACGCCGCGAAGTTAGGATAAACTACCCTTCGTATTAAAACCCGAGCATGGCTTTGATCAAATTGTTTTTTTGATTGAACAGCAATGGAAAATCCTGGTGTATGTTTTCAAACTTCAATCGGTGTGTGATCATTTCATCAACGGAGATGTGCCCACCCCTATGTATTTCAATCACATTGTTAAAATCATCTGTTGTTGCATTCCTGCTGCTCATCAGTGTTGCTTCGCGTTTGTGGAACTGAGGATGGCTGACAAGGATATCCCCTTGCTGCAATCCCACCAACACATACTTGCCTGCATGCGATAAACATTGCATCGACCCATGAATGGCAGAAAGATTGCCGGTTGCATCAAAAATGACAGATGGCATATCGCCATTGGTATGTGATAAAAGGGCATCTTCTATTTTTTCTTTTGCCGGATCTATACAAACAATACCAGGTATATGCTTGCGGCAATATTCTGTTCGGAATGAAATTGTTTCTGCAACGATTGTTTTGATGTGCAACATAGAAAGAAAATGAAGCAACCCGATTCCAATAGGACCTGCACCCATGACAAGCACTTGATCATGCGCTTGGATATTTGCTCTATGAACAGCATGTGCTCCAATGGCAAGTGGCTCGACCATGGCAATTTGATCCAATGTGAGCCCATTGGTTTTAATCAACAAATGATCAGGAACTGAAAAATATTCGCACATGCCTCCGTCTTCATGGACTCCCAGGACGCTCAACGAGGAACAACAATTGGTTTTTCCTTGCCTGCATGCAAAACATTTTCCGCAACATTTATATGGCAAAATGGTGAGCAGATCGCCTTTTGAAAATCCCTTTGCATTCCCCTCAACATATTCAGCAGCCAATTCGTGTCCCAATACCCTTGGATAGGTAAAATAAGGTTGTACGCCTTTGAATGCATGGAGGTCTGTCCCGCAAATTCCG
>SXYR01000177.1 GCA_005788265.1 Bacteroidota bacterium
ATAAACAAACAACAAGATCAACCCTTTTTCATGATCATGGCACTCAATACCCCTCATAGTCCGATGCAGGTGCCTGATGCATTTTGGAACCGCTACAAAAACAAATCCATCCAACAAAAAGGTTCCATCCCCGAAAAAGAAAACATTGAACATACACGCGCAGCATTGGCATTGAATGAAAACATCGATGAAAATATTGGACGTGTCATCGCAACACTGGAGAAAAACAATCAACTCAACAATACGATCATCATTTATTTTTCTGACAACGGCCCCAACGGCAACCGATACAATGGGGGCATGAAAGGCATCAAAGGATCAACGGATGAAGGCGGTGTCCGCGTGCCTTTTATCGTCTCCTGGAAAAACAACATCAAGAACGGAAGAACATTGCCGCAGATTGCAGCCAACATCGATCTGTTTCCGACCTTGATAGAACTGGCGGGACTTCATTGGAAAAACCCAAAACCATTCGATGGCATCAGCCTGAAAAATATATTGATGGATAAAAATCCATCCATGCCTGATAGATTCATTCCGAGCTTCTGGGCGAATGAAACCAGTGTGCGATCACAAAAATTCAGACTCTCTAACAAAGATGAACTGTATGATATGGTGAACGACCCAAATCAAACAAAAAATGTGGCAACTGAATTTCCAACTGAATACAGAGAACTCAAATCTTGGAAAGATAAATGGTTGCAGGATGTTCGAACAGAACTGCCAGCGCAGGATCTTCGTCCCTTGATAGTCGGCAATAAAAAAATGCCGCTGACCAATCTTCCTGCTGCAGAAGGTGAGCCCAAAGGAAATATCATTCGCTCGAGTAAACATCCGAACGACAGTTATTTCTTGGGATGGAAATCATCTGCCGATAAAATCACCTGGAATGTTGAAGTGGAAGACGATGGTGTATTTGAAGTATCAGTATTCTACGCATGCAGCGAAAAAAATATTGGAACAGAACTTGAAATGAAGTTCAATGATGCAAGCATTTCAAAGAAAATATCCACGCCCAACAATGTCCCGGTAATGGGAATGGAAAATGACAAAGTAGAGCGCGATGAATCTTATGTGAAAGACTTCAAGCCGATGAAATTGGGCAATGTAGAATTGAAAAAAGGGAAAGGCTTGCTTGAACTCTCAAGTAAAAATTTACTTGCAGCAGACGACCTGGAATGCAATATGATTTCGCTGAAAAGGGTTTCCAAATAGCATCAACCGTTCATGATCGGCACCACCACAACCGGACAGGTTGCCTTCTCCAACAAATGAACCGTATTGCTCCCTACATGAAGGTTGCGGATATTTGAACTCCCCTTTGCCCCCATCACAAGCATGTAGGGCTCCATTTTCTGAATGTAATCAGCAATGCCCTTGTAAACAGAAGCATTGGAAATCACAACTCGCTCCGGAACAGGAATGGGTTCGTTGTGCTTGAAAAAATTCTTGATGTATGTATCCAACTTGAGATTCGCCATATGCAACTGCTCATTGTCTTTCACATCTTCGACATGTACAATAACCAACCTGGATTGGGGAATATGCAAAAAATCTACTGATGCCTTCAATGCATATAGCGCATTTTCAGAAAAATCAGTTGCAACAATGATGGGCTTTGTATGAAATTCCATCCTGCAATATTCACTGTTGAACAGAACCAAGTCAATGATGATTGTTGGTTGGTGAGATGACTTCATGCATTTGAACAAATTAGAACCCAAATCCTCCACAAAAGATCCTGTAAAAATAATTTTCAATAAATTGCTTTAAAGCCCATCAACAGTCAATCATATGAAATGCCATTCACTGAGATTGCTGATTGTTTCAATCATTTTGATTGGAATGAACAGTTGCAAAACCAAACAGGTACTGGAACCCGGATTTGAATTGGCAGGTGATTTCAATATAGAACGCATCGCCAGCGAACCCCTGATCAAAGACCCTGTTGATATTGCATTTGATGAAAAAGGAAATATGCTGGTGCTGGAAATGCCAGGCTATCCACTCGAAGATGTTCAGAGCAAAGTATTGATACTCAAAGACACGAATCAGGATGGGAAAATGGATGTTGCCAAAACCTATGCCTCCAATCTCAACATGGCCACTTCCTTTATGCCCTATGAAAAGGGAATACTCGTCGCAGCCCCACCTTATTTGCTTTACTGCAAAGATGAAAACCAGGATGAATTGGTTGAAAAAGTAGATACACTCATGGGTGGATTTGCAACGGGCAATCTTCAACACAATTACAATGGACTCAGCTATGGCATTGACAACTGGATATATGCAGCCAATGGAGGAAACGATGGAAAGCCTTTTTGGTGGGGAGATAACAATAGCATTGATTTGAGAGGGAAAGATTTTCGCTTTGACATCAAGAACAAAAAAATAGAAATCTTAGGTGAGTCATCAGGCGGATTTGGATTGGCCATGGATGAATATGGAAGAGTTTTTGGAACCCATAATCTCACCCATGCTTCTCAAATCGTTTTCCCTGATCGATACATTCAAGGAAGAAATTTATTGGTGGATCATACACTGCAGAATATTTCGGATCATGAAGAAAATGGACTCGCAAGGGTTTATCCAATCGGAGAACAGGCCACTAGACTCAATCATCCAGAACAATCAGGATACTTTTCAGGTTCCTGCGGCATCACTTATTATGACGGTGGTTCCTGGGGCAAGAAATATGATCAAACTGTTTGGGTGAATGATGTTGTACTGAATCTCGTGCATGTTGATAAAATAAAACAGGATCAATCTGCATTCAAAGTCACCCGTTTGTTTGAAGGAAAAGAATTTCTTGCAACTTCAGATCGCTCTTCTCGACCTGTGAATCTGGAGGTGGGTCCTGATGGAAATATGTACCTGATTGACATGTACCGCGAAGTGATTGAACACCCGGAATGGATTCCGGATGAAATGGAGAAAACACTCAATATCAATGCCGGAAAGGACAAGGGAAGAATTTATAAAATCTATCCCAGTGCAAATAATATTACCCCAAACAATATTTCTTTTCAAGATGAAAAATCATGCATCGACTATCTCTCCCATAAAAATGCATGGTACAGAAAAACTGCGCAAAGAAAATTGATGGAGAGAGCTATCTCAAAAGATGGATTGAATGCATTGAAAAAGATTGCAAAAGCCAAGCAGCCTATTCCAAAACTGCATGCACTTTGGATATTGAAGTCAGCCGGAGAACTCGATGAAGCAACCTTGTTAGATGCTTTGCAGGATACATCTCCAGGTATAAGAGAAAATGCATTGATCATGTCTGAAGATTTTTTACAAGATGAAAACATCGTTCAACACATGATCCAATCCATGCAGGACAAAGCACCAAGAGTGGCTATGCAGGCCGCATTGAGTGCAAGCACCATTTCAAAAGAAAGGATCCTCAAACACAAAGAGCTGATACTGCAATCACTGAATCAACCTACAGATGATAAATGGAATATTGCGGCAAAAACATTGGCCGTCAGAAATTTTCCTTTGGAAGCATTCAATGCGCTGGCCCAATCAAACAATCATTCATCATTGCCTGCATCCATTGCTTTGCAATTGAAAGACTCTGCCTCTGCCATTGAAAAGATGTTGATGATGGTTCAAGAAAATAAATTAGGTATTGCCCAAACAAAAGAAATCATCGAACAATTGAACAGAGGCGA
>SXYR01000178.1 GCA_005788265.1 Bacteroidota bacterium
ATCTCTGCAAATTCTCTGTTTGCCATTTCAATATGGATTTCATCGACCCGCATTTCCAGAAAGTCAGGCAGCATTGGCTGCAGGCTTCTAAATCCAACTGGCCTTCCTTTAAAATTTCCAAAACACAAGTGTGTGGAGAGTCTGCATTTTCCGCTCAATCCAGCTACTGTATCATTGAAGATCTTCACAAACTTTTTGGTATCTTCTTTATAAGCATAGCAACTCATCGAGGGTTCGTCCAGCGTGATTTCTGTACAACCAGCCTCAGCAAGTGCTTTCAATTCATGTTGAATGATGGGCATCAATGCATAGGTGATTTCCCACCTGTCTTTGTATGTTTTATTGGGGAGCAAACGGCCGCTGAGTGTATATGGACCCGGTAGGCTGCATTTGAGTGTTGGTCCTGTTGGAGCGAGCTTTTTCAATCGTTCAAATTCCTTCACCGCTCCGAGTCCGTTGGGTGCAGTAAGGGTATCTGTGATGCTGTGTTTACCTCTTTGGTCGTGTGCAGGTGGACCGAATCTCCTTGTTTCGGTATGATTGGGCTCAATGCCTTTGATAAATCCGTAAAATGACAAATTGAAATCAAATCTGGTTTGTTCACCATCTGTGATCACATCCAATCCAGCTTGCATCTGATCATGGATTGCTGCAATTACAGCGTCATTTGCCATTTCCTCAATATCTGCTGCGCCAAAGGATGATAAGTGATTGGTGGAAAATTCCAGCCATCCTGGAAAGGGGTAACTTCCAACAACGGTGGTTCTGATGGGTATCGGTTGCATAATTAATATTTAAAAATCGTATAATTTAGATAGTCTGCTTGCATGTTCGTCGTAGGCTTTTTCAAAGAGATCGATTGCTTTTTGCTCACCTACTTTATTGGCGGCAGATAAGACAGTAGGGGGTTGTCCAGCTTTGGTAAGTTTGGCAGCAACTGCCGCCTTGATGGCATTGATGATGACAACGCCTCCAACAGTTGAGCCAGGAGAGACAGGTGTTTCAAGATCTTCAATTTGAATCATAGCATCACCCACAGGAGCGCCGGTGTCTAAAATAATATCAGAAAAATCTGATAGTTTTTTTCCATCGACACGTTTGCTTTTGCTTGCCTCGGAATGTGCTTTCGTGATGATGCTTACAACTTTGATTCCATTTTTTTGAAAAAGCTCTGCTATTTCAATTGGAACGATATTCGTGCCGCTTGATGAAATAACCAACGCACAATCTTTGTCAGATAATTTGTAATTCCTGAGAATTCTTTCTGCCAATCCGCTTACATTCTCTAAAAACATTGCCTGTCGTTGACCATTTGCACCTACAACCAAATTGTGGAAGGTGAGTGAAAGTTCTACAATTGGGTTAAATCCTGGAAAGGACCCATATCTTGGCCACATTTCTTCTACCATGATTCTGCTATGTCCTGAACCAAAAACATGTACCATTCTTCCAGATAGAATGGTAGCAGCAAATAAGTTTGCAGCTTTTTCTATGGTCGATTCTTGCGCAGAGACAGTCTCAATAATATATTTACTTTTTTCAATGTATTGCTGAATCTCGCTCATATTATTTTGTTTTTTCTAGTGCAAATGCTGCAGCACCAATTGCTCCTGCTTTGTCACTGAATGTTGCCAAATCGATTTTTACTTGTTTGCCTCCAGGTCTCCATTCAAATTGATCCATGAATGTACGCAATGGGCTCATCAATGCATCGCCTGCTTTGGTAATTCCACCTGCCAAAACAATTTTTTCTGGAGATATAATATTGCTGATCGAGGAAATGCTGATCGCCAGGGCTTTAACAGACTTGTGCCAAATTTCAATTGCTATTGGATCATTGTTTTTCATTGCCTGGATCAGCTCCAATGTATCATTGAATTTTCCATTGCTTCTTTTTGCAACCGAATAATTGCCAATCGCTTCCTCCAGGCTTCCAGGCATGCCACATATATCAGGATCTCCCTCCATGTCAACAGACATATGTCCTATGTGGCCTGCTTTTTGGAAAGCTCCCTGATAAATCTTTTTATTGATCAATATCGCTCCACCCACACCCGTTCCAATCGTGATCAGCACGGCATTCTCACAATTTTGTGCAGCGCCAAAAGATGCCTCTGCAGAAAGGGCAGCGATGGCATCATTCACCACATAGGTATCTGCTTCGAGTGCATCTGTCCAAATGAATCCTTCTATCCCGTCCAGTCTGTTGGGTAGAAAGGCAATCGCTGTATTTTGATCATTTGGGATTCCAGGCGCACTTAGTCCCACCACATATTTTTCAGTGGTATATTTTGACAGCGACATATAAATTTCTTTTACATCTTTCTTCCATTGTTGATCATATGCCAGTGTCCCTGTTATCAATTCTTGCAGTATGTCGCCATTGCTGTTAATCAAGACGCCTTTTATTCTCGTTCCGCCTAAATCAATTCCAATTGCTTGCATGCCCTTTTATTTATATTGACCGTCACTGATCGACCAGCCACCATCTATTGTAATTTCCTGTCCTGTGATAAATGTTGATTGGTCTGAAAGCAAAAATGCTGCCATTCCAGCAATATCATTTGGGTGGCTTATTCTTCCTCCATCCAATGGTTGCTTTGTTTCAATAAATTCCATGATGGATTTGTTTCCTTTTGCTCTTTCCGCCATCGGTGTGTCCACCAATCCGGGGGAAACAACGTTGATGCGAATATTTTTTTGTGCGTAATAGGCAGCAGCGCTTTTCGACAATCCGATGATGGCCGCCTTTGCAGCTGCATAGGCGTGTGTAGAGAAAAAATGAGATGATGGATGTGAAGCCAGTACAGATGAGGTATTGACGATTGAACCTGCTTTGTTTTGATGCAGCATTACATTGATGACCGCCCTGTTTGTCAACATGGTAGTAGATGCATTCAATTGGAAGGTTTTCTCCCAACCTTCTTCTGTGAGTTCATGCAAGGGGCCGTCGCCAAAAGTCCTCCCGCTTCCGCCTGCGACATGCAGTAATCCATCTATGGTTTTGTAATGACCGATGCATAACTTGATTGCCTGCTGTATGGTGTCCTCTTTTCTTAGATCGCCAAAGACCCATTGGAGTTGGTTGCTTGCATGAGGTAAATCTTCCTTGCTGTTTTTCCCGATCGCAACCACATTGGCACCTTCCTTCATCAAATGTTTTACTGTGGCTAATCCAATTCCGCTGGAGCCACCTGCAACAATGATGTTTTTATTTTGCAATATCATGCATTATTTTTTTAAGCTTTTGAAAGAGGTATTAAGTATTTCATAATTCCGATTGTTTGGCCAAGAATAATGCCACCATTCCGTTTCAAAAGATTTAAATCCATATTTTTCCATGATATCTTTCAGCAACAATCGATTCGTAATTTTCTTTTCATCCAACAGCTTAAAATCATGATGCGCTGTATCACTAAAATTATCAAATCCTGTGGGCATTTCAAGCAATTCTCCTGTGCTTAAGTCAAAGAGTGTCATATCGATTGCAATGCCTCGATTGTGTCCGCTGCCCTTGGCGGGATTGGCTACATATCTTTCGTCATGAATCAATCGCCAGAATTTAACGGTAGTCCTAAAAGGTCTGTACGCGTCCCATACGAGTATACCAAGATGCTTTGCTTCAAGTTCTATTGCCACTTTTTTCAGCGCGAAAGCAGCTTCTTTCACGAGGTAGGTCCTCTGGGTGTTATTGGGATACATTCTTTTTCCAGTGAAGTTTTCTTTGGATGCGTACTTTAAATCATATCTCAAAAGGGGTATCGTTTGTTTTAGCTCTACAAGTTGATCCCTTTGTGAGAAGCACATAATGTTTGAAGCAAGAGAGAGGTATATTAATAAAAAATATTTTTTCACTTCAATAAAAGTTATTTAAAGTATTGATTATAAGTGATTTACTATTTTAACACTGCGCTTATAACTAAAAAACTAGCTTTGTATGAAGTTAAACATTTATTATGCCAGTAAAACAAATTCATGCAATATTGGCTGGCTTCTTTTTGATTTTTTCATCCTCTATCATCGCGCAGCAAAAAATAAACTATCGGAATGTGCCAGTAGTGGATTCAGCCGTAGGTGTAGCCAGTTATTATGCGGATAAGTTTATTGGACGTAAAACGGCAAGCGGAGAGTTGTTTAGTCAACATAAAATGACTTGTGCGCACAATACACTTCCTTTTGGCACAAAAGTTAAAGTCACCAATTTAAGAAACGGTAAATCTATCGTAGTCAGGGTGAACGACCGATTGCATCACCGCAATCCACGCATCATTGATTTGCCAACAGGTGCCGCAAAAAAGCTTGGTTATACTGGAAGAGGGATTGTCAATGTAAGTGTGGTAGTAGTAAGACCAACAGAAATCAAGTCAGCAAACTCCGATTAGTTTTTACCAAACACTCGTTTCAACACTCCTTTTTTGTTTTTAGAGGTATCTGCAGGGCTGTTTTGTTTTTGTTGTTCTCCAGGCATTAAAGGCATGGGTTTCGGTGCTCCAGTTGATTCAGAAGGATCTTCGAATTTTTGTGATTCGGTTACTACTTTCTCTTTGCCGGAGCTGATTGGTATTTCAACCAATTGATCTTGTTTATATCTTTCCTCACCTTCAATGGGCAATAGTTCCTCTGAGCTTTTTAAAGAATCGATGTTGAATAACATCTCATTTTGCATGTTTGCAGGTGGACTAAATCTGGCATTGGGATCTATGTTTAGACTTCTGTCATTGAATACCTGTTGGTAATAGTAAGCCCATGCAGGCATGGCCATTTGAGATCCGCCTGCAGTATAGAGCATCCTTAAAAAAGGATCGTCACATCCCACCCAAACCCCAGAGAGCAGCTGTGGACTAAAACCAATGAACCATCCGTCCGCATTGTCATTGGTGGTACCAGTTTTTCCTGCCACTTCATTGTTCACACCATAGGCCCATCTGAGTGAACTTCCAGTGCCAAAGTCGACAACACCTTGTAGCATCTTCGTCATGATGTATGCTTCCGATTCGCTGATCACTTCTTTGGTCTGTGTTCTGAAAGATGCAAGTACGTTTCCATTCCTGTCTTCAATCCTGCTGATATAATAGGGCTTTACATTGAATCCCCTGCCTGGAAACATGCTAAAAGCTTGTACCATTTCAATGAGTGATAAATCAGCTGAGCCCAGTGCGATCGAAGGGTAGGGAGGGATGTTGTTCACAATGCCACACTCTTTCGCGAACTCAATTGTTTTTTTAACGCCCAAAGTATTGATCAGGTATACAGCACCTGGATTTTTTGACAATGCAAGGCAAACCGCCATTGGTCCTCCTGTTCCATCAATCATTTTTCCTCCCATGTCGATCGGTCCGTTGGG
>SXYR01000179.1 GCA_005788265.1 Bacteroidota bacterium
CAAAGAAATATCACATGCCATTCTACCATCTTCTCAAAAGAAGTGGAATATCTTAAATGATGCGGAAGGTGTTCAGGGTGCCATACGCATTGCCCGTGCCTGCCCACTTCCAACCGACCCTGTATTTCCTAAGTTGCAGGTCTTGAATGTTTTGTTTGGTGGATTTTTTGGCTCCAGGCTCATGACCAATATACGCGAGGACAAGGGATATACCTATGGCATCTACAGTTATTTGATGAACCATATTCATGCCAGTGCGATTTTAATCAGCACGGAGGCAGGCAGAGATGTTTGTGAAGCAACGGTAAAAGAAGTATACCATGAAATGGATCAGCTGCGCATGCATGAGGTAGGCAAAGAAGAATTGCTGTTGGTGAAAAATTATCTGATTGGGACCTTGCTTGGAGATCTCGATGGGCCTTTTCATATCATTGGCCGCTGGAAAAATTTAATTCTGCATGGGATGAATGAAAGTCATTTCAATTATTACGTGGATGTAATCAAGTCAATTGAATCAAAAGAATTGAAGCAATTGGCAGAGGAATACCTCCATCCAGCTGATTTTTATGAACTGGTTGTTGTCTAATTCAGCTTCTTCAAATTGGCAATGCTCAATGGCAGCTGTTTCATGACTCTTGAAGATTCGTCTTCAATGAAGTAGTGTTTTACTCCAGCCTTTTTAGCTGCCTTCATGATCTCTGGGATGTTGACATCTCCATTCCCCAGTACAACATTTGTTTCTTCGTCGGCATATCCCTTGTTGTCGCACTTCGTTCCACTTTCACGGTCTTTCAAATGAAGCATTTTGATGCGGGAGGTATATTTGTTGATCAGTGAAACCGGGTCTGCACATCCTTGTTTGGCCCAATACACATCCAGTTCAATCCCCACAAACGCTGGATCTGTTTTCGCCATCAGGTCATCAAACAGGGTTCCGTTGACGGAGGGACGAAACTCATACCCATGTATATGGTAACAAAATTCGAGTCCAGCTGCTTTGAAAATTTCCCCTGCTCTGTTGAATCGTTTTGCTGCTTCCTCTACATCTGCCATTCCAAATTCATCACCGTTGTGTCCGATCCAAAAACAGATGACATAAGATGCACCCATCTTTTTTGCCTGTTCAATTACTGGAGTTAAATCCTTTGTCAATGCATCGTAATCAACACCTATGCCAACCATCTTAAATCCCATTTCGTGGATCATTTTTGTAAATGCATCCACTCCCATTCCATATGTTTCACCACCTTCCAACTCCCTGATTCCCATTGACCGAATTTTTTGAAGGGTTCCTTTCAAATCTTGTTTGACTTCATTTCTGATGGAATAAAGTTGTAAACCAATTTCCTGGGAAAGTCCTGTCAGGGATATGAGGACGAACAGCGCACTGAATAATTTTTTCATGGGGAATGTATTTGTTATTTTCTTTTGCCTGGGTTGTATTGTTCTTCCATATTTTTCATGATGTCCTCTCTGTAAAAAAGAACATCTTTGAATTGCCCCGTGCAATACATTTCAGCTTGGTCCTTGAAATGTTTGGATGAAGGATCACCGCTCTGGCCTCCTGCCAACAGAGATCTTGCTTTAATTTTTTTACCGAACTCAACTGCACAAACAAAACTGTTTCCGCCATATCCGTATCTCTTCTTTGAATTGTCCAATGTTCTGCTGTTGAATGAAGGAAGACTCCCCCACATGGACGAAGCAAAAGGAGATGGGATGCTGGGCTGTGCATCATCAAAGTATGGGCTCAATTTATTTTCAATCCTTTGAAAACGATTGAGATCACCCCATTTCACTTCCCATGTTCCAAAATCTGATTTTAATTTTTTTAATACATCATTTAGAAAATTGATTTTTTCATTGTCTGGCATTTCTTTGAGGAGTCTCGACAATTCAAGTGTAAGATCTATGTCGCCTTTTTTGTCTCTCATCAAAAAAGGCAAAACTCTTTCTGCCCAAAGAATAGCAATTGTTGTTGCAATAGAATTGACCGAAGATTTTTTATCCCAATTGCTCAATATTTGAATTGCCTTCATGATATCCGATTTGATATTATCTGCAATTTGGGTTTTGGTAGATGCAAAAAGAGGGGGGAGCAATATGTCAAAAGCAGATAAATAGGTATCATATCCAACCCGGATGAGTCCATTGATATCCAATTTTCCGCTGTTGTTCAATAACCTCACCGCATTGATCCCCCGAAAGTTTTCTCTGTCCGGCGCCATGTAGTCGGGGTATTTCTTTTTTGAAATGACACCCGGACCTGCAGCGGTAAATGGAGTGGAGTTGCAATTTTGGAGCCATCCGTTCGCTGGGTTGTACAAATGAACTGTTTCTTCAACTGTATGCAATCCTTTCCAGTCAGTTGCAGAGGTAGATCCATCCACTTTGTCATTCCAATCAAAACGAATATCTCTTTTGGGCATGAAATTCCCGTGCCAATACGCGATGTTACCCTGGTCGTCTGCGTAGACGGTATTGTTGGATACATTTTCTCTGAGATCCATCGTCGCTTTGAAGTCGGCAAATGTTTTTGATTTGGTTCTGCTCCATGATTGAATCAGTCCATTCAATGACCTGTTGTTGGAATGCATGGAAATCCATTTTTCTTCTTCTTTCGCCATTACCGGGCCATGATGGGTGGAGAATACATCGAATTTCATTTTATCGATGCCCGTGCCTGATTTGTATGCTACTTCAACGGGTTGAACTTTTACAGGCTTCAGTATATTGTCGTGTTTATAATAATAGCCATTTTCTTTTTTAATGATGGTTTCTTCATATAAATCTGCTACATCTGCTTCACTGGAGGTATGCATCCATCCGCAGTGTTCGTTGAATCCCTGGTAGACAAAAAATTGTCCCCATGTTACCGCACCGTATGTATTGAGTCCCTCTTCACTCATCATATGCACTTCTGGTCTGAAATAAAAAGTAACATGTGGATTGATGTACAGCATTGCATTTCCTGAAATACTTCTTGAAGGGGAAATGGCAAATCCATTTGATCCAATCAGCTGCTCGTGGTCTTTTTGTTTGATATGAGTAAGATCAGATGATTTTCCTTCGTAAAAGTTTTGAATATCTTTTGCAGTCAGGTTGCTTGTTTGAATGGCAGAAATGCTTCCATCTGTATAGGTCAATGGATACCAGGGCTTGAATTGTTTCAGCAATGCCGGTTTTATGTTTGGGTGTGTATATAAATAATAGTTTACGCCATCTGCAAAGGCATTGAGGAGTTTTTTCATCCACTCTGGGCTATCATTGTAATCCTTTACGGATGCAGCGGAGTCGATCACCATTTTCACCAGGAGGTCCTCATATATATACTTTTCACCTTTCACTTCGCTGGTTCTCCCCAGCATGGTGATGTAATTCATTTCGACTCTTTGAAAATCATCTTCGCATTGTGCATACAACAATCCGAATACACAATCCGCATCTGTTTTTCCGAAGATATGCGGGATGCCCCATTTGTCACGGACGATGTCCACTCTTTTTGATGTCGATTCCCATCTGGCAATATCTTCCTTGGTTTGTGCAAACAGTGTTTGTACAAAAAAGACAAATGCAATGATCAAACTATTTTTCATTGTTGATTTTCTTTAAATACTCTGATAAAATTTCCACCCATTATTTTTTTGATGTCATTTTTTGAATAACCTCTTTCGATCAATGCTTTTGTAATGAGTGGCATGTCTGCTACATCGTTCAATTCTCTGGGGGAAGAATTGATTCCATCAAAATCTGATCCCATTCCAACATGGTTTACTCCTATCAATTTAACAATATGATCAAGGTGATCCAGCAACTGTGACAATGTTGGACGTGCATCATCAATTTCGCTTTTGTATTTTTCGTTGATCCGCATGTTGGCAAAGAAGTCACTCGGATTCAATTTAAGCAGAGAATCTTTTTCTGCCTGATGTCGTTGAATGAACGCACGGTTTTTTGCAGGGAAACTGCTGTCTACAAATCCGGAGTTGAAATTCAGATGGATCACTCCCCCATTTTTCCCCAGTGCTTTGATTTGGTCATCTGTCATATTTCTTGGAACAGGGCAGAGTGTGTATGCGCAACTG
>SXYR01000180.1 GCA_005788265.1 Bacteroidota bacterium
AAATTTTTCCATTGATCAAAGTTTAATATGATTCATTCCACCATCCACGCCAATGACTTGCCCTGTGATCCAATTCGCTTGATCCGATAGTATAAAGTTGATCATGTTTGCTATGTCAATTGGCGCACCTACTTTTCTCAATGGATTTCTTTTTTCAATCGCACTTAATTTTTCAGGACTATTGATGAATCGTTCGCCCAAAGGAGTATTCACCAGTGAAGGCGCAATGGCATTAACCCGGATATGAGGAGCTAGTTCTGCAGCCAAAGATTTTGTGAGTCCCTCCAACGCGGCTTTGGAAACAGAAACAGAACTGTGAAATGGCATACCTACACTCCCGGCAACGCTGCTGATGAATACGATAGATGATTTACCGTCTTTTTCAATTTGATTTAGGTATGATTTCAAGAAAGCCACTGCTCCAAGTACATGAATGGAAAAGTCCTGAAGAAAATCCTGCATGCTGAGCTGACCAAAAGATTTTAAATTGATCGTACCAGGGAAATAAACCAGTCCATTGATCTTTTCCTCTATTTTAGGAAAACTCCCCAGTTCATATTTTTCAATTTGAAACTGATTTTCTCCTTCCGGAACAGATCTGCTGATTTCAATGACCCTGTGGTTTTGGGATCTTAACTGAATGGCTGTTTCCTTGGCTATTGCACTGTTGCTTCCAGCCAAAATATATGTTTTTGTGTTGCTCATGCCCATAAAACAATCATCCACCGACATTGTTCTGAAAAAATTGACTTCAATATGATTCATACAGGCTAAAACTGGATTAAAAGCATAGATTCTTTACCTTTAAGACTGATTCAACAAGCTTTCATATGACATCATTTTCGAACAAAGGGAGAAGGCATTTCCTAAAAAACAGTGCTGCGATTGCTGCCGGATTTTTTATTGTGCCAAGACATGTACTGGGAAAAGGCTATATCCCACCCAGTGATCAGATTACCAAAGGAATCATCGGTGTGGGAGGCATGGGGCGCGGGCATATTAAATATGCCGGAACCAGGGTGGTTGCCATTTGTGATGTTGATTCACTGCACCTGAAAGAGGCAGCTGATATGATAGGGGGAGGTGTCAAGACATTCCATGATCACCGTGAATTGATCGCACTTCCCGAAGTAGACATTGTTCATATTGCAACACCCCCGCATTGGCATGGCATCATGGCAATAGACGCCGCAAAGGCTGGGAAAGATATTTGGTGTGAAAAGCCAATGACCAGAACCATCGGAGAGGGTAAACGTGTAGTTGAGGCTGTAAAGCAATACGGAAGGATGTTCAGGCTCAATACATGGTTTAGATTTGAAGACAATTTTTACGGCATGAAAACGACCGTAAAACCAATAAAAAAACTCGTGGAATCCGGACTGTTGGGATGGCCGCTTACAGTTACCGTCAGTAAACATACCGGATTTGACTGGAAGTTTTATTGGGTAGGAAAAAATCAGCTGGAACCGCAACCTGTGCCAGCAACACTTGATTATGATCGATGGTTGGGGCCTGCGCCATTCAAACCTTATCACCTGCACAGAACCCATCAAACCTTCCGGGGTTATTGGGATTATGATGGAGGAGGACTGGGAGACATGGGGCAGCATTATTTAGATCCCATTCAATATTTTCTGGGAAAAGATGAAACGAGTCCAATTAAAGTTGAAGTGGATGCAGAACAGCAGCATTATGATGCTTGTGGTACCTTCAGAAAAATCACTTATACCTACGCAGACGGATGTAAAATCATATTGGATGGAGAGGCAAAAGATCCCAATGTTGCTTATATCGAGGGGCCCAAAGGTAAATTGTTCAACGGATTCAAGTCTGATATTCCTAACCTGCAAGAAAAATTGGCCATGATGCCAGATCCAGAACCGCAGGTAGCCAATTTCCTTGATTCCGTCAAATACAGAACGCCATTTGCATTGAATGAAAGCAATGGCCATCGTTCATGTACCATTGTAAATCTGGGTAAAATTGCACTGCAGCTTGGAAGAACACTCAATTTTGATCCTGTTGCCCAAAACTTTATCAACGACGATGAAGCAAACAGAATGATCTATCCGCCCATGCGCGCACCCTGGAATATTTAATTTCAAAATTCATTGAATGAAAAAGTCAACGCTCTCTATTCTTATATGTTTGATGGCAATCAACCTCGTTGCTCAAGATAAACTTGATAGGATCCTTACAGCTTTTCCTTATCAACAGATCTCCGAAGCACAGCCTTCCATTGCCGAAATGTATACCCTTCAGTCTGCTGAATGGAAAAAAATATTTTCAAAGCTGGATGATGATTCAATGCGTCTTGCCCCCACTTATGCATTGTCATCATTTGTGCATGATGCAGCAAAATCTGAAAGCAATTCTGCAACAGGGATAAAAATTTTGTTATCAGGGTATGCTCAGGTAAAATCATTTTATGCCAAAAATTTTATCATCCAACATCTTGGTGTAATCGGCAACGATGCTGCCATCAAAAAACTTTCATCCTTGCTGAAGGATCAAACTTTTATTGGGCAAGCAGCAGCAAGGGCTTTGGCCACGATTCAATCCAAGTCGGCAATTGCTGCACTGGAAACAGCGCTTATAAAATCAACTGATACCCAAAAAGAACATATCGAGGCAGCAATCAATCACGCAAAATTTATTTTACCACATTCAACCGCTTCCACTTCAAAAAAGGTTGTAATCAGCAACAAGGTCCAGCATCTCTTGCAATTGCAAGACCGCATGTTGACTGCCAAGAACCCAATTGAAAAACTCAGCATTCTACATGAAGCTGAATACATTCCAGGATTTACATCACTCATGTTTGTAGGAAAATATTTGGATGAAGAGTCGCTTAAAAAACAGGCAGCATTGATTGCCGCGCGATTGGCCCTGTCTGATAATACGCTCAGGGGAAGAGCAGTGCGAGATGTATTGGAAAAAGCCTTGCCGCTGATTGCCGGGGTAGATGCAGAAGTACTTTCCAAATTGCTTAGAGCCCGACTTAAATCCATCCCCTACGATTATGGTTTCGAGAGCATGTTCAATGGAAAAAACCTATCGGGATGGAAGGGGTTGGTTGGCAATCCGATTGCAAGAGTGAAAATGACTCCAGAGGAATTGCTTATGGCAGAAGCTGATGCCAATGCAAAGGCAAAGAGCGATTGGATTGTGGAGAATGGTTTACTGGTATTTACCGGGCATGGAGACAATCTTTGTACCGTAAAAAAATATGGTGATGTTGAAATGTATGTAGACTGGAAGATTACAGAAAAAGGAGATGCTGGCATTTATCTGAGAGGAAGTCCACAAGTGCAGATTTGGGATACAAGCAGAAGAGAAGCAGGAGCCCAGGTTGGTTCTGGCGGACTTTACAACAATAAATTGAATCAGAGCAAACCTGCTGCAGTTGCTGATAATCCTATCAATCAATGGAATCATTTTCATATCATCATGAAAGGGGATAAAGTGACGGTTTTTCTCAATGGAATAAAGGTGACCGACAATGTAGTACTTGAAAATTATTGGGACAGAAATTTGCCCATTTTCGTGAAGGAGCAGATTGAGTTACAGGCGCACGGCACGTATGTTGCTTATCGTAATTTATACATCAGAGAAATTCCTTCAGATGACATGACAACTGCATTGTCTTCTGAAGAAATCAGTCAGGGCTTTGAGTCGCTGTTCAATGGAAGCCATCTTGATAAATGGGTAGGCAGTAAAACAAGTTATATTGTAAAAGATGGTGCCATCGAGGTTGATCCAACAGGAGGAAGTGGAGGAAATTTGTATACAGAAAAAGAGTATGCTGATTTTGAACTGAGGTTTCAATTTCAATTGACACCAGGAGCCAACAATGGACTCGGCGTCAGGGCACCACTCACGGGGGATGCAGCATATGTTGGAATGGAACTTCAGATCCTCGACAACGAATCACCTGTTTATGCCAAATTGAATCCTTATCAATACCATGGTTCGGTTTATGGAGCCATTCCTGCAATGCGAGGGTATTCGAAACCAACTGGTGAGTGGAACGACCAAACTGTTATCTTTAAGGGAGAGCAGGTAAAAATTATCTTGAATGGTCAGGTTATTCTGGATGCAAATATTCATGAGGCTTCTGTAAATGGGACGCCCGACAAAAGAGATCATCCTGGATTGAAAAATAAAACAGGACATATAGGTTTCCTGGGACACGGAGATGTAGTGCGTTTCAAAAATATCAGGATAAAGGAGCTAACTCCTGCCAAGAAAAAATAAAAGGCTAAGATAAATTGATCTTGAGGTTCAACTCTTTCAGTTGAATATCATCAATGACGGAAGGTGCATCCAGCATGACGTCTCTTCCGGAATTGTTTTTTGGGAATGCGATGAAATCTCTGATGCTTTCACTTCCTCCTAAAATGGAACAGAGTCTGTCGAATCCAAATGCAATGCCACCGTGGGGCGGTGCGCCGTATTCAAATGCTCCAAGAAGGAATCCAAACTTGTGAAGTGCCTCTTCTTTGCTCATTCCAAGCGCCTCAAACATTTTTTCCTGCAGCTCACGCTGATAGATTCTGATGGAACCTCCACCAATTTCATTTCC
>SXYR01000181.1 GCA_005788265.1 Bacteroidota bacterium
ATCTTCATAGGTGAATCGATGGTTGGAGTGAATCGCTGTTCTTCCCATCCAAGAATCTTTGATCTCTCCCTTGGCGTTGATCTGAAAGACACAAGAATAAGTCAACTTGTCTTCGTGTGGACGCAAAGAACAAAGTTCATTGGAAATTCTTTCAGGTAACATGGGAACTACCCTGTCAGGCAAATAAACCGATGTTGCTCTCTCATAAGCTGACAAGTCCAAAACTGAATCTTCTTCAATATAATGACTTACATCGGCGATGTGCACGCCCACTTCAATTGTACCGTTTTTCAATTTTTGATAACTGATGGCATCATCAAAATCCTTGGCGTCAGCAGGATCAATCGTGAAAGTTAGCACATCTCGCATGTCTTTTCTTTGCTTGATTTCCTCTTGAGAAATCACATCAGGCAGACGGGATGATTCTTCCATCACCTCATCCGTGAACAGAAGGGGAAACCCTTGTTGGATCAATATTTCCTTCATGGCCAAATCAGCTTCTTTTGCTTCAGTTACAATTTCAATCACTTCTGCACGGGGTCGTTTATCGTTCTTTTCCCATGAAACAATCTGTGCAATTACTTTCTGGCCGTCTTTTGCGCCGTTCAATGCAGCAGCAGGAATAAAAAAATCAGGAATGGCTTTGGTGGAATCAGGTATGAAAAAAGCGAAGTCACGATTTACTTCAACCACCCCTACAAATTGCTTTTGTTTTCTCTCAATAATTTGCGTGATAACACCCTGCATTCTTCCAGATCTTGCATCCCCTTTTGTAACTTCAACCCTTACCAAATCTCCATGAAATGCTTTATTGAAATCATTTGGACGGATGATCACATCCCTTTCCAATCCCTCGACAATGACAAATCCCATGCCAGATCTGGTAATTTCAAATCTTCCCTTATAGAGTGAGGATGCCCCTTTGTATTCCTTGCTTCGTTTCTTTTTATTTTTCTTTGACATAGTTTACATAGACTTGGCTTGAGCAAGCTGTTCAGCATAAAATTTTTGAGGGTAATCCAAAATCAATTGATCGAAGAGCACTTGTTGATTAAAGAGAAAAGATAAACTAATAGGCAATACAAAAAAAGGACGATCGTTGATTCGATCCTTGAATTTTATCAGGCGAACAGCATCTTTGTCGGTTGTAAGATACATTTTTTCCTTGGATTGTATCAGGTTGAACCGTTCTTCCATCTCATTGATATCATCAATGGTGTAAATATGATGATCTCTGTAAAAGAGGGCATCATACGTTTTTGTTGACTCATGGATGTATTGTGTGAGTGGCATTGGATTGGCTATTCCGCATATCAATAATATTTCTTCAGATTTAGAAAGCGCTCTTCGTTCTTTTGTTATAATATGATAAGGGGTGCCATATTCAATGGTGGTGAAGAAAAGATATTGATGCGGCTGCAATCCCAACTCATTCTTGATAGCCAGGGCGGCTTCATGAGTTAAATCAGCCGGACATTTCGTCACCACAACGACATGGGCCCTGTGCGCACTTTCTCTTTGATCCCTGAGGTCGCCAGTAGGAAGAAAAAAATCACGGGTATAGAGATTGGCATATTCTGTCAAAAGAATATCAAGCCCTGCAACAATTTCCCGGTGTTGAAACGCATCGTCCAGAATGATAACCTTGGTATCCGGACGATCATACAACAGCTGTGGAACTGCTTCAATTCTTTTTTCACCAACTGCAACTGCAATTTCAGGATGAGCCAAATGAAATTGCATGGGTTCATCACCGATCTCAATGGAGGATGAATTTGTATTTGCCAGCACATAACCAGAAGTTCTTCTTCGATATCCTCTGCTCAAAGTTGCAGTCTTGTAACGATGCTTTAGGAGTCCAGCGATGTAATCAACCATGGGCGACTTTCCTGTTCCTCCAATGGAAAGATTACCGACTCCAATGATGGGAATATTAAAAGCAATACTTCCGATGATTTTTTTATGATAGAGGTAATTCCTTAGCATCACAAAACCCCCATACACCAAGGCAAGTGGAAATAAAAAAAGACGAAATGATCTTAGATAGACATTCTTAAAAAGCATAAACCCTTTCTGGTGTGATACAAAAATCGAGCTTTTTATCGAAGTTCTCGATATCATCGATGGAAGAAACGGGAGGAAAGAAGGAAAGCCCAATTTTTAGTACATCTGCCCGACAATTGGCCAGAAACCGGTCGTAATAACCCTTGCCATATCCGACCCTGTTGCCAATATTGTCAAAAGCCAACAAAGGGATGATCGCAGCATCAATTTGACCGGCTTTAATTTCTATTCCTCCCATTGGCTCAGGTATACCGTATTGATTCAAATCAAATTCCGTTGTATCGTCAGAAATAAAATGTTGCATACTATAGTCGCTGTCTATGATTTTAGAATATACAATATTCAATCCAAGATCACGGAAACGCATCCAGTCCACCAAGGGAGCAGGATCGGGTTCTTTGCTTGATGGCATGGGGATGTATACATGTAAAAATTGAATATAAGGAAGATGCAGTTCCTGAAATTGTATGAGCATTAAATCCTGGAAAACATTGACATCCTTTTCGGTCAATGCTTGTCTTTGCTGCTTGAATTGTTTTCTGATTTCAGATTTAATCATGCCTCATCAGCAATTGTACGATTAACAAAAATTGAAAATATGGTAGTTCCGTATTTTCTCTCTGTTCTGTAAAATGGAAATGTTTTGTAGTCATTTCGAGGGGTATGCTCCAGAACAAACCAGCCATTTTCTTTAAGCATTTTTTTTTCAAAAGCAATACGTGGCAATTCATCAATGGTTGCCAAAGCATATGGAGGTCCTGCAAATATGAAATCAAACTGCTCATTGCATTGCTGCATGTATTTGAATACATCTGAGAAAACCACATGGATGGTAGCCATACCAAGCGCCGCCGCAGTTTTCTTGATGAATGCATGCATGGCAGGATCCTTTTCAACAATCGTTAAATCTCGCACCCCTCTTGAAAACAATTCATAACTGATGCTTCCTGTACCTCCAAAGAGATCCAAGGTTTTCAGTTCAGGCAACTCTAGATTATTCTGAATGATGTTGAAGAGTCCCTCTTTTGCAATATCCGTTGTAGGCCTGGTATGTGGCATATGAGCAGGTGGCGAGAGCCTACGTCCGCCGAGTTCACCGCTGATTATACGCATTGTAAGACTTGCAGATGTGGAGTAAAAAAATGTGAGCCAACAGCATCTTGTTCGGATGACTTGGTCTCAATTGACAAAGTTGTTTCAAGCGAAATATCTAAAATATATTTTCGAAGTTCTTTCCAGGTTGCAGATTCATCATCGATATGTCCGCTGACCAAAGCTTTAAGATATTTCAGGTCTACATGATGATGCTCAACCAAATTCAACAATTGATAAATAGCATCCTCTGTGGTTTCGTAATATATGGATTGTGCAAATTGTAATTGAGCACCTTTTACCAGGATGATGGTCAAATAATGTTGACTAAAATATATTTTTATAAATGAATCAAGGTCTTCCAGGTTGTTTCTGAACAACGATACCAAAGCCAAACTGATGAAATGCTTTGTTTTTACAAAAGTGTATTTCTCTGTTAAATACTTCAAAATCGGTTCATCGAATCCGTAAACAGCTGAAAGCTCCCATTGGCTTACATGGTCTGTTTGAACACCCGAAAGGTGTAAGTCGCCTTGCATGGTGTTGTAGATGCTCTGAGAAAGATGGTTTTTATGGAATTTCTCTGGCACCAGCGTAATATCAGGGGTGTTCACAATCAAATTCACTTCAGCAACAGCAAGTGAAGCGTATTTCTCCGTTTGCAAAATATATTCTAAAGTATAGACATCTAGCCTTTCCTTTAAAACATATGTTTCTATTGAAATTGGAAATTGATCCTTTTTGTAAATAGAAATGGTAAGGTAATGATGCCCATATTCAACACAAAGATTCAAGTCGACGGCAGTATGGACTGCAACATCACTTGAATAACCAAAGCTGGGTTGAATCAGATGCTGAATCATATGACAAATTTAATGCTTTTGGGTATGAATCAGATGGCAATAATGACTTACTTTGCCGCCTGATTGAAGACAGGGAAGTTCATGAGAGAAACATTAAAACTTGAGGTAACCTACAAACAAATCCTCCAGATGTCGCTGCCCATCAGCTTCGCGATACTGGTCCCGCAATTCAATTTTCTCATCAATAGTTTTTTTCTTGCGCAGCTGGGAAAAGGATACATGGGCGCTTCAGGTGTTACGGGTGTATACTACCTTATTTTTTCAGTGATTGGATTTGGACTCAACAACGGTCTACAGGCATTGATTTCAAGAAGAGCTGGTCAAGACAGACTGAAAGAAATCGGAGAACTTTTCATGCAGAGTGTATACATCAGTTTGTTCATTGCCTTGCTGGGAATAATCATCACCTATTCTGCCGCCCCCTATATTTTTAAAAGTTTTACAGACCAGTCCATCTATACAACTACCATTGAATTTTTGAAAATCAGGATCTGGGGACTTCCTTTTCTGTATCTCTATCAAATGAGAAATGGTTTGCTGGTAGGAACCAATCAAAGCAAATTGCTGGTATATGGAACACTTGCTGAAACCATCACCAATATTGTATTGGATTATGGATTGATATTTGGCAATCTTGGATTACCCAAACTCGGATTCAATGGAGCAGCCTATGCAAGTATTGTCGCAGAGTTTCTGGGAATGGCTGTTGTATTCATGGTCATTGGGATCAAGGGCATGTCTAAAAGATTTGGACTTTTCGAAACAATTTCTTTCAACTGGAAAAGCACCAAAACTATCCTGATTCAATCCTCCCCTCTCATCCTGCAATATGCCATCAGCATCATCAGCTGGGAATTTTTCTTCATCCTGGTTTCTCACGATGGTGCACTTGCATTGGACATCAGTCAAGTGATGCGACTCATGTTTGGCTTTTTTGGAATTTTTATATGGGCCTTTGCAGCGACATCCAATACCATGGTATCCAATATCATTGGCCAGGGCTTGCACGAGAAAGTAACATTGCTGGTCAAGAAAATAATCACCTTGAGCCTTGGCTCAACAGTTATCATGCTCTTGCCCATTCAGTTTTTTGCGAAAGAATTGCTTTCCATCTTCAATCAAGACCGGGCTTTTCTAGATCTTGCTATTCCCGTATTCAGAGTGGTTTGTACGGCGATTGTATTGATGTCAGTTTCCACTGTATGCCTGAACGCTGTGACGGGAACAGGCAATGCCAAAATTAATCTGCTGATTGAAATTTTCACCATTGTGCTTTACTGTATTTACATATATACAGTCATGGAGGTATACAATCTTTCCATCATTTGGGGATGGGGATCAGAATGGGTTTATTGGCTGACCATTCTGACACTTTCTTCGCTCTACTTGAACAGTGGAAATTGGAAGAAAAAAATGAATATTTAAAGAAAATTATCCTTGTGGCTCTGCTGATGCAGTTCCGGATGATGGTTTTTTCTTCTGAGATTTTGGAGCGATGACCATCAGCATTCTCTTGCCTTCCAGCTTTGGCAATCCTTCTACTTGTCCGATTTCAGCTAGTCGCTCTGCAAATTTCAAAAGAACCAATTCTCCTCTTTCTTTGAACTGGATGGCACGCCCTTTGAATTGTACGTATGCTTTTACTTTATTGCCTTCTTTCAAGAAGTTTTCTGCGTGTCTGGCTTTGAAATCAAAATCATGATCATCTGTGCCTGGTGTAAAACGAATCTCTTTGAGTTCAGCTGTTTTACTTTTGGCCTTCATTTCTTTTTCCTTGCGCTTCTTATCGTAAAGGAATTTGTTGTAGTCGATTACCTTACAAACAGGAGGATCCGCCTGAGGGGAAATTTCAACAAGATCCAATTGTTGCTGTTGGGCTATTTTCAAAGCATCCTGGGTAGAATAAACTCCCATGGTCACATTGTCTCCAACTAATCTAACTTGAGGAACCCTGATAAAATGGTTGATGCGGTGCTCTGCTTCTTTTCTTGGAATGAATTTACCTCTTGGTCCACCTGAACCTTGGTAATTTGGTCTGTAGGGTAATGCCATAGTCTTTTACAACTATCCTGTCGGCCACAGGAGGAAGTTGTTCTTCTTTCTTTTTTTATTTAATTTGATTGCCGATGATAAATTTCGGATGTTAAGGTAGTTATTATTTCTGAAATGGGACACTGACCTGTATCACCTTTGCCCTGACGTCTGACTGATACAGCTCCTTCGCTTTGCTCCTTTTCACCAATCACAAACATGTAGGGAACTTTTAAAAGTTCAGTATCTCTGATTTTCTTTCCAATTTTCTCGCCACGGTCATCCAGTTCAGCTCTGATGCCGACTTTAAGCAATTGTTGGGTGACATCTGATGCATATTGATTGAATTTGTCACTGATTGGCAGCACCATGACTTGAACAGGCGCCAACCAAAGTGGGAATTTTCCTGCATAGTGCTCCAACAAAAATCCAATGAACCTTTCGTGGGTACCCAAAGGAGCTCTGTGAATGATCAATGGTGTTTCAGACTGATTGTCTCTGTTGGTATACGCCAATCCGAATCTTCTGCCCTGTGCAAAGTCAACCTGGTTCGTTGCAAGGGTAAACTCCCTGCCAATTGCACTCCAGATTTGCACGTCGATTTTAGGTCCGTAAAAAGCGCCTTCATCAGGAACTTCTACGTAAGGTATATTGGAATCAATCAACACCTGACGCACCATCTGCTCAGTTTCCACCCACAATTCCGGCTCGTTGATGTATTTCTGTCCAAGTTTTGCTGGATCATGCAAACTTAGACGCATGACGTATTTATCGATTCCAAAAATCTTGAAATATTTGATATACATGTCGTTCACCGCTCTGAACTCTTTTGCAAAATCATCTTTAGAGCAGTAAATATGTGCATCATTCATGTGCAAGCATCTTACACGCATCAATCCAAATAACTCACCACTTTGTTCATATCGGTAACAAGTGCCATATTCTGCCAACCGAAGCGGAAGATCTTTGTAGGACCTGCTTTCAGCAGAAAATATTTTATGGTGATGCGGACAGTTCATGGCTTTGAGGTAATACTTTACTCCTTCCAATTCCATGGGAGGATACATGCTGTCCTGATAATATGGAAGATGGCCACTTGTTAAATACATGCTTTCCTTGGCTATATGGGGAGTGACTACACGCTTATACCCTGCGGCCAACTCAGTTTCTTTGGCAAGTTTTTCCAATTCTTCAATGATGATGGTTCCATTGGGCATCCATAATGGAAGTCCAGGTCCCACATCATCATCAAAGGTGAAAATGCCCAATTCTTTTCCAAGCTTCCGATGATCACGTTTCTTCGCCTCTTCCAGCATTTGAAGGTGTTCATCCAACTCTTTTTGATTCGGAAAACTAACACCATAAATACGTGTAAGCTGTTTATTTTTTTCATCTCCCTTCCAGTATGCACCGGCGATGGATGTAAGTTTGATTGCTTTGATGAGTCCGGTGTGTGGAATATGCGGACCTCTACACAGATCGGTAAAATCCCCTTGTGTATAAAAGGTTATCTCTCCGTCTTGCAATCCGGATAACAAATCCAACTTGTATTCATCTCCTTTCTCTGTGAAGTAGGCAACTGCATCTGATTTGGAAATTTCTTTGCGGATGTACTCGCTGTTTTTCTTGGCCAGCTCATCCATTTTTTTCTCAAGTGATGAAAGTTCATCTTCAGAAATATGTCTTCCCCCCAAGTCCATGTCATAATAGAAGCCTCTGTCAACGGCAGGTCCTACCCAGAATTTAACTCCGGGAAATGTCGTTTCAACTGCTTCAGCCAGCAAGTGAGCGGAGGAATGCCAGAAGGTTGATTTTCCATCGGCATCATCCCAAGTCAAGAGTTTCAATTCACAGTCCTGTTGGAGTGTTGTGGAAGCGTCCTTTACCGAACCATCGATGGATGCAGCAATTACTTTTTTTGCCAATCCTTCCGCAATGCTTTTGGCAACACCCATGGGCGTAATACCCTTGGCATAACTTCTAACGGCACCATCTGGAAACCTAATATTGATCATGGTTTGAATGAGATTGTAGTCAATTTTAAGACTGCAAATTTAACGAACTATTGGGTAAGCTCAGCTCCAATTAAGGATAATTTGCGGTCCAACAGCAAAAATGTAGCATTTGAATAGAATTCTACCCAGGTTTTTAGCAATTGCGGCAATTTTTAACCTTTCCCTGCTAGCATGGCATGCATCTTATGCTCAAAAGTTAAGCGGGCAATGGATCGGCAGTTTCAATTCCAAAGAAGATCCAGCGGAAGCACAAACTGAGTATGTACTTGAATTCGACATCAATGGCAGCACGCTCAGCGGCTATTCATACACCTATTTTCCGATCGCAGGCAAAAGGTATTTTGTGATATGTAAATTGAAAGGGACCTACGACGCAGGAAGCAAATCACTTGTTGTAACAGAGGTTGAAAAAATAAAATCAAATACACCACCTGATTTTCAAAATTGTTTACAAACGCATAAACTCACTTATTTTAAACAAGGTGAGAAAGAAACCCTGGAAGGAAAATGGACGCCTGCTGAAAAAGACAGCAATTGCGGAACGGGCTATTCTCTTTTTGAAAGAAGAATGATTGAAAAAATCAAACCGGTTGAAACTGTAAAAAAATCAGTGCCAAACACCAAACCCACAACAGCCGTCAACACCAAAAAATCGGCTTCAGTCCCCCAAACAACAATGCCTAAAAACAAAGCTGCCATCAGCGCACCTTCATCAAAAAAAACAATCCAAAAGAAAATTTTACCCAAGAATCCGATTGAACAAAAAGCACCCATCGCAGAAGCTGAAAAGAACAAAGAAGAAAAAATAATTGCGGTAGATGAACCTAAAAAAATAAAAGAATCATTCGCTCCCCCTAAAGAGAAAATTTCAAACAGAATTTATCAGGTACTGAAAACAATTGATATTGAAGATGACAAGGTGACCATCGACATTTATGACAATGGACAAATAGATGGCGACACTATCTCCATTTTTCTAAACGATAAATTGGTTGTATCAAAAAGAATGCTCACTGCGAAGCCCATCAATATTCAATTAAAGCTTGAAGAAGATGCAGATATGTATGATGTGATTATGTATGCCGAAAATCTTGGCACCATTCCTCCCAATACTGCACTGATGATTGTGCAAACCAAGAACAAGCGCTATGAAATAAACATTACATCCACTGAGCAAACCAGTGGTGCCGTAAGGTTTAGGTATAAAAAATAATCAGAATTTAAAATTGTACGTAACGGATGGTATGACTGGAAAAAGTGATACCTGTTTGGCTTGTACCTGCAAAGTACCTGCAAAAGCACTTCCCGTTTGATTGTAATAAAGGAAATAGGGATTTTGTCTGCTGTAAACATTGTATATACTGAACACCCAACTATGCTTCCATTTTCTTTCTTTTTTAGGGGTAGGAATATAGGTTGCTGATAAGTCGAGCCGATGATAAGGCGCCAAACGGTATTGGTTGATGCGGCTGAACTGCTGTGTCAATACCCCTTCAATGAGATAAAATTTTTCTGGCAGAGAGGTTGCATTTCCTGTTGCATATACAAAAACAGAGGAGAGTTTCCATTGCTGGTTGACTTCGTAAATTCCAACTACCGATAAATCATGTCGCCTGTCATATTTGGCAGGGTATTTATTCCCATTGTTCAAATCAGGAAATTTTCTCCAGGTCCATGCCAACGTGTATCCAATCCATCCAGTAAACTTTCCTTTTGTTTTGTTGATGAAAAGTTCAGTTCCATAACTCCATCCCTTGCCAAAAACAAACTCCTCCTCAGGATCTTTGATGGAGGGGGTAAATCCTTGACGATACTCAATCTGATTTTGCATAGATTTATAGTAGACCTCTATAGATGTTTCAAAAGCATTGTCGTTGAAATTTTTAAAGATCCCTGCGGAATATTGCCAAGAGAGCTGTGGCTTTACCCGCAAAGTGCTTGGAACCCATACATCTGTTGGAAGTGTTGTTCCGGCATTGCTGACCAAGTGAAGGTATTGGCGGTTGCGTGAAACAGACCCCTTAAGAGAAGTTTCTTCATCTAAAGAATAACGCATGGTGAGGCGCGGTTCTAGTCCACCATAAGTGATCACCGGATCATTGCTGTTGTATTTTACACTGTCAAGTCGATTGCCGTCGATATCAGTTGTATAATTCGTATAAGGACCCAATTGCTGAAATGCACTCCATCTGATGCCGTAATTGATCTTTAAATTTCTACCTGCTTCCCAATCATCTTGCGCATACAACCCGAACTCATTGGCGAACTTTGTTTGTGCGTTGTTGGGCTGGAACAATACAGAATCCTGTCGGCCAGTGGCAACAGAGGGACTCAGTCGGTGGTAGGTGAAAAGGGCACCATATTTCAACTTATGTTCAGGCGTCAGATAATGATCCAAATCTGTTTTCAAATTCAGATCTCTAATCCCACTTGATAAAACAAAATTGAAACTGTTTTGAAGAGCGCCCAATGAAAATTGATAATCATTGTAAACAGCAGTGGTATTCATAAACAATTTCTTATGAAATACATGGTTCCATCTGGCGGAAAGTGTTGAATTGCCCCATGGAACCTCCACATCAAACTGACGTTTGTTGTTTACAAAATCAAACCTGTCGCGGCCAAAATATCCGCTCAAATACAAACGATCCTTTGAGGAAAACCTGTAATTGAATTTTGCATTGAAATCATAGAAGTAATAACCAGACCCGTAAAACTGACTGCCCTTTTTGATGAGAGGTTTTACCAGTGCATCAATATAAGTTCTGCGACCCGATAACATGAAGGAAGCTTTCTCTTTTTTTATTGGGCCTTGAACAGAGAAACGAGATGCAATGCTTCCAATTCCTCCCTCCACCTGGTATTTATCCAGGTTGCCTTCTTTCATTGATATATCGAGTACTGATGATATTCTTCCACCGTATTGAGCGGGCATGCTTCCCTTGATCAAGGTTGTATTCTTAATAGCATCCCCGTTAAAAATGGAAAAAAAACCAAACAGGTGTCCTGAATTGTACACCACTGCATCATCCAATAAAATCAGGTTTTGATCTGGACCTCCTCCTCTTACGTACAATCCACTGTTTCCCTCACCTGCATTTGAAACACCGGGGTACAATTGTAAAATCTTCAGAGGGTCTACTTCACCAAATATAACCGGGACAGATTTTGCCCTGCTCATGCTGAGGTCTATTTGCCCCATCTGCGCATTTTTGATATTGGCATCCCTCTTTTTGGAACTGATTACTATTTCCTGTGAAAGACTTGATTTGGATAACAATGGAAAATCTATCACCAAATCAGCTTGCAAATTGATTTTTTTCTCCATGGGAAAATAGCCCACAAAGGAAGCAACGATTGCATATTCACCCTTCGGCAACGTCAATGCATAATACCCGTATTGATTGCTGCTTACCCCCTTTGATTGTTCCTTTGCCTGGATGGTAGCTCCAATGAGGGTTTCACGGCTGAGTGAATCTCGGACATATCCTGAAATGGTAAATTTTTCCTGCGCAAAGAGCAGGTTCGTAGCAAAAAGGAAGCTGAAAAATAGAATACGAATATGCACAAACCTAAAACACATAAGTCCTCTCATTGTTCAACTTCAATGACAGAATATGCTAACTTCGCGGCGCAAACATCTGGTATGCTGGCAGGATTTCAGGACATGACATTTGAATTTGGCGCAAGGGCCATTGTGGAGGAAGCCACTTGGCATATTCATCCGGGTGAAAGAATCGGTCTTATCGGTTACAATGGAACCGGCAAGTCAACCCTCCTGAAATTGCTTTCTGGTGAATACGTCCCAAGCAAAGGGACCATGGAAAGAAGCAGAACAACCTCTATCGGTTATCTGCATCAGGACCTCCTGAGTTTTGATACAGATGAAAGCATCCTCAAAGTTGCCATGGGTGCCTTTGAACGTGTACTGCAGATTCAAAGAGAGATAGAAATTCTCGGACTCGAACTTGAAAGGAACCAGGATGAAAAGAAATTAATCCTGTACACAGATCTCTTGGCAGAGATGGATGTGTTGGATGGTTACAATATTGATCACAAGACGGAAGACGTTTTGCATGGATTGGGATTCAGCCAGTCGGATTTACAGAGGCCTTACAAGGAATTCAGCGGTGGATGGAGGATGCGTGTGCTGCTGGCCAAAATGATCTTGATGCAGCCCGACTTGCTCTTGCTGGATGAACCCACCAACCACTTGGATTTACCTTCGATTGAATGGCTTGAGAAGTATTTGGTGCATTATCAGGGAGCTGTGGTGATTGTGAGTCACGATAAATTTTTCCTCGACCGCATGGTCAATAAAATTGTGGAGCTCTATCAACGCAAGCTGCATATCTATTCAGGCAATTATTCTTTTTACGAAAAAGAAAAACAGGTCAGACTGGAATTGCAGCAGAGGGCGTATGAAAATCAGCAAGATTTTATTCGCCAGCAGGAACGCTTCATTGAAAGATTCAAAGCAAAAGCCTCCAAGGCAGCACAGGCACAGAGTGTACAAAAACGACTGGATAAAATTGACAGACTGGAGGAAGCCTCCATTGAGCGTCCGAATATTCGTATCAACTTCAGCGTAGACAAGATTCCTGGAAAAATCATCTGCTCATTGAAAGATATATCCAAGCGTTTTGGTGAAAATGAAATTCTCCATGAGGCGAATGCAGAAATCGACCGCGGTGATAAAATCGCACTGATTGGAGCCAACGGAAAGGGCAAATCAACCTTGTTGAGAATCATTGCAGATACTGAAAAATTTGAAGGAGAAAGAAATTGGGGGCACAATGTTGATGAGAGTTTTTATGCACAGCATCAGCTTGAGCATCTGAACCTCAACAACAATATTTTGGAAGAGATGCAAATGGCGGGAAGCAAGAAAACCGACATGGAACTCAGAACCGTGTTGGGTTGTTTTCTATTCAGCGGGGATGATGTTGACAAAAAGATCAAGGTATTGAGCGGAGGCGAGAAAGCCCGTGTGGCTTTGGCAAAAACCATCATCAGCAAAGCGAATTTTCTGATGCTGGATGAACCTACGAATCACCTGGACATGCATTCGGTCGATTTATTGGCAGAGGCACTGGACAAATATGAAGGAAGCCTGATCTTGGTTAGTCACGATCGATATTTTATCTCCAAAACAGCCAATAAAATTTGGGAGATCGTAGA
>SXYR01000042.1 GCA_005788265.1 Bacteroidota bacterium
AGGCTGGAAGGTATTTGCTCTTGCTGATTGAACAAAAAGAATAAACCAATCAGCAACAACACACTTGCAGCTATTGACATAGAATAATAAGATCTTTTTTTTCCAAGAGACATTTGTCTATACAATTCCTGTTTAAAAGGATATACAACGGACGTATCGGCTTCAAACCTCAAATCATTCAGTGACATTTGATCTGCCAACAAAACAGATTTATCTGGAAAAGCAACTTGCTCAGGATGAAATTGTAGCCATTGGATTGAGTCAAACTCTTTTTGGCAAGTGGGATTGTTTCGGACAAACTCCTCCACCTCCCATCTTTCATCAGCAGACAGTTCATTGTCGGCATACATGAAAAACCAAGTTTCACAATTTGTTTGATCAATCATTATATCAGGTTTTCAATTTTACCGATGTATTCCTTCAATTGCATGCGGGCCCTGTGCAAATAAACTTTCACCTGGCTTGCATTCAATGATGTTATCTTTCCTATTTCATCGTATGAGTAGCCCTCATAGTCTTTTAATAAAATCAAAGATTTTTGAAGGGGCGTTAATTGTTGCAAAGCCTTTTCCAACTCTCCCTTTAAACTCGTTTGCTTTGACCAGCTGATTTTTAAAGACTCACTAAATTCATCCACCAGGGTCATTCTTTTATTTTTTCTGATGTGATCAATCATTTGATTGTACGCTACAGTAAACAAATAGGACTTTGCAGTTACAACATGTACATCCTGATGGTTTTTCCACATTTTTTCAAAGGCAGACTGCACTACGTCTTGTGCATCTTCAGGAACCTGCATATTTTTTAATATGAAGCGGTATACCCCATCTGCATATTGATCCACACACTGATTATATTCCCTCTCAGTCATTTAGTCTTGGTTAGGCACGTATATTTGTGAAACGAATTTCGATCGCAAATGTTACAGATCGGTCAAAAAAATCACTTTAACGATTTATTTATGAACCAACCGCTTGTCAATCGCATTGCTGCAGAATTGGAAGAAATCAAAGAGGCAGGATTATTCAAAAAAGAGCGAATCATTGAGAGCCCGCAAGGTGCTGTCATCAATGTTGGTGGCAAAGATGTCATCAACCTCTGCGCAAATAATTACCTGGGGCTTTCATCCCATCCTAAAATCATCGAAGCTGCAAAAAAATATATTGATGAAAGAGGATATGGCATGAGTTCTGTCAGATTTATTTGCGGAACACAGGATATACACAAAGAACTCGAACAGAAAATATCTGCCTTTCTCGGAACAGAGGATACTATTTTATATGCTGCTGCCTTTGATGCCAACGGTGGTGTATTTGAACCGTTGTTCAATGAACAGGACGCCATCATCTCCGATGAATTGAATCATGCGTCCATCATCGATGGGGTAAGGTTATGCAAAGCACAACGATACAGATATGCACACAATAATATGGAAGATCTTGAAGCCAAATTGAAAGAAGCTGCCCACCTGAGAAATCGCATTGTGGTGACCGATGGTTCATTCAGCATGGATGGCACCATTGCACAATTGGATAAAATTGTTGCGCTTGCTGAAAAATATGATGCGGCTGTCATGATTGATGAATGTCACTCATCCGGATTTCTTGGAAAGACCGGAAGAGGTACACATGAACATTGTGGCGTAGTTGGAAAAATTGATATCATCACAGGTACACTTGGAAAAGCATTGGGTGGAGCTTCTGGCGGATTCACAAGCGGCAGGAAAGAAGTGATTGAAATGCTTCGCCAGCGCAGCCGTCCATATTTATTTTCCAATACACTTGCCCCGAGTATTGTGGGCGGATCCATTGCAGTACTTGATCTGTTGAGTGAAACAACTGCATTGAGAGATAAATTGGAATGGAATAGCCAATATTTCAGAAATGAAATGACCAAGGCTGGATTCGACATCAAACCCGGTGTGCATCCGATTGTACCGATCATGTTGTATGAAGCAACAGTAGCGCAGGAGATGGCAGCAGCCTTGCTGGAAGAAGGAATTTATGTGATTGGATTTTTCTACCCGGTTGTTGCCAAAGGCAAAGCACGTATCAGGGTTCAATTGAGTGCGGCACATGACAAGGAACATTTGGATAAAGCAATTGCTGCTTTTGTGAAAATAGGCAAAGCAATGAATGTGATCGGGTAATTCCTTTGACTATGCTGGCTCAACCCATGCGCCACTTTCTTTCAAAAGATTGATGAGTTCATCAACAGCAACTTCGCTGTCAACATTTTTCTTGACAATTTCTTTGCTGCGGTACAATGTGATTTTACCCGGACCACTGCCGACATAACCAAAGTCCGCATCTGCCATTTCACCAGGACCGTTCACGATGCATCCCATGATGGCAATCTTTACTCCTTTGAGATGATTGGTAACAGAACGTATTTTAGCTGTTGTTTCCTGCAAGTCAAACAAAGTTCTGCCACAGCTAGGACAACTGATGTACTCAGTTTTTGAAATCCTAGTTCTTGTTGCTTGAAGTATACTGAAAGCAGTATTGTTGGCAAACTGATAGATGTCTTTTACAGGTAGATACGTACGTCCTTTTACCACAGGATTGTCCATTGCACTTCCCTCACCAAATCCAAGACAGATGCCATCCCCCATCCCATCCAAGAACAATGCACCTGTTTCAGTAGCGAACTGTATCAAATGTTCATCAGGTGTATGGTTGTTGCTCTCTGAAAAAAGTACAACAGGATGATGCATGCCAAGCGCTGCCAATTCTATGAATATATTCCTTACAGACTGCATTGCATTTTCAGCATTGCTTTTTACACAGAGTACAATATTTTTTTCGTCCCTCAATTTCAACAACTCCCCTGGTCCCTCTATTAAAATAAAATTGATCCTGCCACTCTTCTTTTCAGCTGCTTGAAATTCTTTCAATGAAAACAATGGAAAACTGGATTCCGATTCTTTCCAAAAAGGGGCCAATACAATATTTTTCAAAGTGCCTGGCAGGTGAAAATCAATTTGCTTTTCACCAGTATATATGAAGTCGGCGGCAGCATCGCTGATGGACCACTTATCAGTTGGCACATCATATGTATACCCGATGCTTTGCAGGTGCTCGGGTATGATTTTTTCAATTGATCCCATATCCGCCATTACAACCGGGACCTGTTTGCCTCCAATATTCTCTACAACTGCAGATTCTCTTCGCTTGTACTCAAACGGTGAATAAGGCAGTTTGGCGATTTCCGGTAACGATGATGAAATACTGCGCCCATTGTATCTATTAACTATATCCTTGCAAACAGGAATTTCAAATTCTGGATCTTCTGTGAGTGAAACCCTGATGGTGTCTCCTATTCCATCTTCCAGCAATGTGCCGATTCCAATGGCTGATTTGATACGCCCATCTTCACCATCACCCGCTTCTGTTACGCCCAAATGCAAAGGATAACAAATTCCAAACTCTTGCTGCATGGTTTGCACCAACAAACGATAGGCCTGAACCATCACCAGCGGATTGCTTGACTTCATGCTCAGCACAATGTTGTGGTAAGATTCATCACGCGCAATGCGCAAAAATTCCATTGCACTCTCTACCATTCCATTCGCACTGTCGCCATACCTGCTCATGATGCGATCACTCAAAGAACCGTGGTTGGTGCCAATGCGCATGGCAGTGCCGTGCTCTTTGCAAATTTTTACAAGTGGTGTAAACCTATCACGAATGCGTTCGATTTCTTCATTGTATGCAGCATCGGTATACTCGATGAATTCAAACTTCTTTTTATCGGCGTAGTTACCCGGATTCACACGCACCTTTTCAATCAAACGCGCAGCAATTTCAGCAGCGTTGGGCGTAAAATGAATATCCGCCACCAATGGTGTTGTATACCCACGTTTGCGCAACTCTTTTTTTATTTCCAATAAATTTTGGGCTTCGTTTTTGGATGGCGCTGTGATGCGCACCAATTCTGCACCTGCTTCAATACAACGAATGGTTTGTTCCACCGTCGCCTTGGTATCCATCGTATCTGTGGTCGTCATGGTTTGAACACGAATAGGATGATTGTTGCCAAGAAGCAGGTCGCCTATTTTTACTTCAACTGTCTGAAGTCGTTGGTACGTTAAAAGAGAGGGTGTGTACAATTGCATCATGACTAAGTTACATGATCCCCTTAAAAAATCCGATATGGGTCAGTATCTCTTTACAAAGTTGATCACTTGTTGATGAAGTTTCCGCATTCAACGGTGCGTCATAGTTGATCACAAAGGGATAGACATGACGATTTTCTTCGATCCATCCCATCACCCAGGCCATTTTTTTATTGTTGTAGATCAGCTCATTTTTCTGATAGGCCAATTGATATTGTGCATTGTTTTCAACTATCAACGTTTTCTTGATGCCCTCTTGCGCACTTCCCCTGAAGGGGAGTTGCTTGAAATACAAACGCTTGATCAACCCCAGTTGCTCATCAGGCGAAATCGTCAATGAATCTTTCTTCCACTTTTTATTGCCGTACTTCACACTGTCGATCCAATATTGCAATGTGTCTTTACCAATCAATTGATTCAGTGAATCGAACCCAATTTGAATGGTATCGCTTGCCAACTTACCGGTATGCACTGCAACCAGCTTGCTGAACAGCATCATACTTTGACCTGCAGGAAAATTTGTTTTGAAACGATCGAGCTCGTAGACCGTGAATTCACCACGGCTGTTGTCGAACATACCGAATGTGCCGGTCAGTCCTTTTTCATTGAAGTACTTACCGATGCTGTCATCAATCGTTACATTGTTGACAGTGCAGGAAGCATAGAAAAATAAAACTGAAACTGCGATTGAAATATGTATGATTGCTTTTTTCATAACAATTCATCTTTGTTGTTTTTCCACCAACGCAATCCTACAAATCCTATGATTGCCAATGGAGCAACCATCAGATATATGATTCCAGCATTCAATCCCTTTGCAGGCTTGTGTCCGAGTTGTTGTGCCGTTTTGGTACAAATGGAACATTGAGCGGATGCTTGATGGGTAACAGCCAGGCCGACCAAAATGCAAATGACCATCCATGTCCTTTTCATAATATCTAAACAGCTTCGGCCCTCATTTGTTTGGCCAGGCGATTTCTTTCTGTTTCATCCAAAATCAATTTTCTCATTCGGATGAAATTGGGTGTTACCTCGATGCACTCATCATGCTGTATATACTCCATGCATTCTTCCAATGTCATCAAACGCTTGGGGGCAATGCTGGCAGCACCATCGGTGCCACTGGCACGCATGTTGGTAAGCTTCTTGCCTTCGTTGGGATTGACCACGAGATCACCGGGTTTGTTGTTCTCTCCAATGACCATGCCCTTGTATACTTCTTCTCCCGGATCCACAAAGAAGAATCCGCGGTCTTGTAATTTGTCAAGTGAGTATGCGGTAGTACTTCCTCCCTCCTTGGCCAACAAAACACCGTTGTTCCTTCCGGGAATTGGCCCCTTCCAGGGCTTGTATTCACTGAAGCGATGCGCCATCACAGCTTCACCGGCGGTATTGGTCAGCATGTTGGTACGGAGTCCGATCAGTCCGCGCGAAGGGATCTCAAATTCGATATGCTGCATATCACCCTTGGTTTCCATCACTGACATCTCTCCTTTTCTTCTGCTCACCAAGTCGATCGCTTTGGAAGCATATTCCTCTGGAACATCGATCACGAGCACTTCATAGGGCTCACATTTTTTACCATCGATTTCTTTTACCAATACTTGTGGTTGTCCGATCGTCAGCTCATAGCCTTCTCTTCTCATGGTCTCGATCAAGACGCCGAGGTGGAGGATGCCACGACCATAAACCAGGAAGCTATCCGCACTGTCGGTTTCCTTTACGCGCAGTGCCAGGTTTTTTTCAGTTTCTTTCATGAGGCGGTCACGCAAATGGCGACTGGTAACAAACTTTCCATCCCTGCCGAAGAAGGGTGAGTTGTTGATACTGAAGAGCATGCTCATGGTAGGTTCATCCACATGGATCACCGGCAGGGCTTCAGGATTTTCAAAATCGGCGATGGTATCACCAATATTAAAATCTTCGATACCAACCACCGCACATAAATCACCGGCATTTACTTCGGTAACCTTGCGCTTACCCATTCCTTCGAATACATACAATTCCTTCACACGCTGCTTCTTCATTGAACCATCTGCCTGCATCAGGGTGATGGGCTGGTTCTCTCGGATGGTATTCCTGGCTACTTTGCCGATGGCAATACGACCCAAAAAAGATGAATAATCGAGGGATGTAATCTGCAACTGAAGGGTACCTTCCTCTGTTTTGGGAGCCGGCACATGCTTGATGATGCCATCCATCAAAGGAAGAATATTATCTGTAGGCGTGAGACTGTCATTGAACCAACCGTTCTTACCAGAACCATAATAGGTAGGGAAATTCAATTGTTCTTCTGTAGCATCTAAATTGAAGAAGAGTTCAAAAACTGCATCATGCACTTCATCGGGACGGCAGTTGGGTTTATCCACCTTATTGATTACTACTATAGGATGCAGGTTCAACTGCAGCGCTTTTTGCAACACAAAACGTGTTTGCGGCATGGGTCCTTCAAATGCATCCACCAACAAAATCACACCATCTGCCATTTTCAAAACACGCTCCACTTCACCCCCAAAATCGGCGTGGCCTGGAGTGTCTATTACATTGATTTTAAATTCATTATATATAACTGCAGCATTTTTACTGAAAATGGTTATGCCTCTTTCTTTTTCCAGATCATTGCTGTCCATGATCAACTCTCCTGTCTCCTGGTTGTCTCTAAATACCTTGGCTGTATGGAGAATCTTGTCTACCAATGTTGTCTTTCCATGGTCTACGTGTGCAATGATCGCTATGTTCCTGATATTCATAATCTTATTTAGTCGCCGCAAATTTACGACAATTCACCGGGGCAGGCAATTAAATAATAGTGAATAAAACTATTTACTGCCTCTCAGTACATAAAGTACTGTCACCCAAACCAATACAAGCAGCATAGCAGTAAACTGGTGTGCTACTCCCAACCAAAGGAGTGCAGATGCATTGTTTGCAAACAAAACAGTGAGGATTCCCCATACAACCTGCACCAGTACGATGGCAATGGGCAGCTTGTAGATGCGTTGGAACAATGGGGTGGATGTGATTTTTTTTGCCTGTTGAAACCAAATGAAAATTAAAATCGCAATGATATAGGCAAGTGTCCTGTGGATGAAATGAACTGCCAAAGGATCATGTGTGAAAGTGGATAGGCTGTCATTGGACATAGATGCAGGGATCCACTCTCCATTGATCGTTGGCCAAGTGGTTGCAAACTGTGCTGCTTTGAGTCCGGCCATGAACGCCCCAAAAATCAGTTGAACAACAATGAGCACAAATAACCAAACAGAGAATTTTTTAAGCGACGGTGCTTGAATAAGTTGTTTGG
>SXYR01000043.1 GCA_005788265.1 Bacteroidota bacterium
GATTACAGATGTTCTGTAATCATATTCAAACATTTCAAATACGTTGACTTTGTCGCTGGTGAATTGTCTTTCAAAGGCAAGTCCTGGATTTTTAGTTTTAGTCTTGTTGGGCATTGTGATGGGTATGTAATTTTATGAAATCGTTGGGTTTAGTGAGTTTACGAAAATATCCCTGCTGCCTCTCTTTTCAAACGGCTAAATATCAACACCCTGTTGATAACTGCAACAATCCGCAAGGGGATTGAATTTGCTATTTTTTTCACTTTTTTGGTAAAAAATTTTTTGGTCAAATAAGGAAAAATAAATAGTTGGGTAAGTGAGGGATGCCCTCACAAGAAAATGACCCATGTGGTTTAATTCCAAGATTCCTGAATTATTTGTTGTTTCGAGGAAACTTTTTCGCACATTTGCAATAGAACTACCCAGTGTATGCCAAGGCCGACCTATGATAGAATGATTGATCTGAAACAAAAAAACAAGAAGGCTTTCACAGTTCTTGTTGACCCAGATAAAACATCTTTGAAAAAAGCAGATGAACTCATTTCACTTTGTACACATGCAAAGGTTGATTTCATTTTTGTTGGCGGAAGTTTAGTGGTAAGTGACCACCTCGAAGATTTGGTGCAGCACATCAAATCATCATGCGATATTCCAGTACTTCTTTTTCCTGGCAGTCCATCGCAAATCACTCCATACGCAGATGCACTCCTGTATCTATCCCTGATATCCGGCAGGAATCCCGAGCTCCTGATCGGCCAACATGTTATCTCTGCACCTGCAATCAGAAAAAGTGGACTGGAAGTGATTCCCACTGGTTATATGCTGATTGACGGAGGTGCTCCAACCACTGTATCATACATCAGCAACGCAAGTCCCATTCCAAGCGATAAAAATGAAATTGCACTCTGCACAGCACTTGCGGGAGAGATGCTTGGGCTTAAACTCCTTTACATGGATGCGGGAAGTGGAGCAAAATATGCGATCAAAGAATCTATGATTCAAGCTGTAACTTCTCAAGTGCACATTCCAGTGATCGTCGGTGGAGGAATAACAGATCCCGAAAAAGCATACAAAAACTGCAAAGCCGGTGCCGATATCATCGTTGTCGGAAATGCCATCGAAAAAGATGCCCATCTTATCCATGAAATGGCTGCGGCAGTTCATACCAGCTCAGCCCTGGCAAATCCACGCTGATTGCTGAAACTATTCAATCCTGATTGGAGGCATTTTCAGGAAAAATGTGTTTATTTGCACTGCATAATTTTTCTCAAATAATTAGACAAAGAAAAATGAAAAAAAACCTGACCCTATCAACAACAGCAGAAACGGCTCATGCCGCTTCCACGCGTTGGGTTTTTACTGTACCAAGCGCTACAGTTTTTTTACGCCGACCGATTCCTTTTCTGGTACGACGTTGATACTCACCAACCTAAGCAACGATTGATTCGATATGCTGTATCCAAGATCAAAGTAATCTGGGTCCAGGATTCCGTTCATTTCAATTCATCTTCTCAAAATGGAACTACAGTCTTTCAATATATACATTGCCAGTGAATCAGATTTCAAATTTGCGGATACCATCTGCAAGGAAATGGAGGAGTCTGCAAAAGCCCGTGGTACGGGCATAGCCAAAAGGAGCCCCGAATACGTAATGAAAAAAATGAGTGAAGGAAAGGCAGTGGTTGCTACCACCGCTGAGGGAGCATGGGCAGGATTCTGTTACATCGAAACATGGAGTCACGGCGAATATGTTGCCAACTCCGGATTGATTGTACACCCGAGCTTCAGAAAAGGTGGGCTCGCAAAGTTGATTAAAAAGAAAATCTTTGAATTGAGCAGGAAGACCTACCCGGATTCAAAAATATTTGGACTCACAACAGGACTGGCAGTGATGAAAATAAATTCAGAACTGGGTTATGAGCCTGTTACCTACTCAGAACTTACGCAAGACGAAGATTTCTGGGCGGGTTGCAAGAGTTGCGTGAACTTTGAAATTCTCGTGAGCAAAGAAAGAAAAAATTGCATGTGCACGGCCATGCTCTATGATCCAAAAGATCATTACAGCCCAGAGGAGACAACGCAATATTTTGAAGAAAACAAGAAAGGATTTGAAAGGCTTTTTAGTTTCAAACAATTTAATTTTCTAAAAGCGTTTACCAAAAAAGACAACAGCAGTAAATCAATTATTGGAACAATGCTTTCACTTCTGAATTTTTAAATAAAAGATCATGTCAAAGAAAATTGTACTTGGATTCAGCGGCGGATTGGATACGACATTTTGTGTAAAATATTTGTCTGAAGAAAAAGGATATGAGGTACATAGCATCATTGTAAACACGGGTGGATTCAGTGATGATGAACTCAAGAAAATAGAAGCACATGCCCACAAGCTTGGCGTAGTGTCCCATACAACCATCAATGCTGTTCAATCATATTATGATCGCATCATCAAATATTTGATATTCGGAAATGTATTGAAAAACAATACCTACCCTCTGAGTGTAAGCGCGGAAAGATTGAGCCAGGCCATTCATATTGCAGAACATGTTCAAAAACTGGGTGCAAGTGCAGTGGCACATGGCAGCACCGGAGCCGGCAATGATCAAGTGAGGTTTGACATGGTTTTTCATATCATGATACCTGGCGTGGAAATCGTGACACCGATACGCGACTTGAAATTAAGCCGAGAGGAAGAAATCAACTATCTCCAATCCAAAGGAGTAGAAATGAATGCTGAAAAAGCAATGTATTCTATCAACAAAGGTCTCTGGGGCACAAGCGTCGGTGGAAAAGAAACACTTTCATCCAAAGGGATCTTGCCAGAATCTGCATGGCCAACACAGGTAACAAAACATGATACAGAAGAAGTTGCATTGAATTTTGAAAAAGGTGAATTGACGGTGGTCAATGATAAACAATTCCAACATCCTTCTGCTGCCATACAATACCTTCAAAACATTGCAGGTCCTTATGGTATTGGAAGAGATATACACGTGGGAGATACCATCATTGGAATCAAAGGAAGGGTGGGATTTGAAGCAGCTGCCCCAATGGTGATTTTAAAATCACATCATGCGTTGGAAAAACACGTGCTTACCAAGTGGCAGTTGCAATGGAAAGACACGCTTTCTCAATTCTACGGGAATTGGCTGCATGAGGGTCAGATCCTGGATCCGGTCATGCGCGACATTGAATCATTTTTGGAGCATTCACAAACAAATGTTTCAGGAAAAGTATTTGTTCAGTTGATGCCCTACAGATTCCAAATCATCGGCATAGCGTCAGCATTTGACATGATGAACAGCAAGTTTGGAAAATACGGCGAGATGAATACAGGATTTACCGGAGATGATGTCAGGGGTTTCAGTAAAATATTCGGTAACCAGACCATCATTTGGAATGCCGTTCAACAAGAAAATAAAAAGCAGTCATCATGAAAGCAAAGATTAAAACAGGCATCATCGGCGGAGCTGGTTATACAGGTGGTGAACTGATCCGTCTCTTGCTGGAGCATCCCCATGCTGAAATTTCATTTGTTCACAGCAAAAGCAATGCCGGAAATAAACTTTATCATGTTCATGAGGATTTGATGGGTACTACTGAAATGACATTTACAGACAAACTGCATCAAGACATCGATGTGCTATTGATGTGCCTCGGCCATGGAGCATCGAAAAAGTTTCTTGAGGAGCACGCAATCAATGAAAAGATAAAAATCATTGACCTTGCCAATGACTTCAGATCAAATGAACATGCAATATTTGGATCAAGAACATTTGTATACGGACTACCTGAGTTGAACTTCGATAAAATAAAATCAGCCAATAGCATTGCAAATCCGGGTTGCTTTGCAACTGCCATTCAATTGGGACTTTTGCCATTGGCTGCACACCAAATATTGAGCGATGTATATACAACAGGAATCACCGGATCAACAGGAGCGGGTCAATCACTTTCACCTACCAGTCATTTTTCTTGGAGAGCAAATAACATACAAGCATACAAAACCCTCTCCCATCTGCACCTGAATGAAATTCATCAATCAATCCAACAACTGACAACATCACACTGTTCAGTAAACTTCGTTCCATGGCGTGGAGATTTTACAAGAGGAATTTTTATTTCTTCTACCCTTACAACTGATTTATCATTAGAGGCTTTGTATTCGATCTACCAAAAATTTTACGAAGACCAACCATTCACCATTGTATCGAAACAACCAATTTCTTTGAAGCAAGTAGTGAATACCAACAAAGCAATTATACAACTTGAAAAGCTAGGCAATAAACTTGTCGTACACACCGCAATAGATAACTTATTGAAAGGAGCAAGCGGTCAAGCAGTTCAGAACATGAATATTCTGTTTGGATTGGATCAAACAATTGGTTTAAAACTCAAATCAAGTGCATTTTAAAAGATTACAATGAAGTTATTCGACGTATATCCGATCAATGACATCAACATCACACATGCAAAAGGATCAAGAGTGTGGGATGAAAACCAAAACGAATATTTGGATTTGTATGGTGGTCATGCAGTGATCAGTATTGGCCATTCGCATCCTCATTGGATAAACCGCATTGAATCACAATTGAGAAAAATTGCGTTCTATTCCAATTCGATTAAAATCCCGATTCAAGAAGAGCTGGCAAAAAAACTGGGAGATGTATCCGGGAAAAAAGATTATCAATTGTTTTTATGCAATTCAGGAGCAGAAGCCAATGAGAATGCCCTTAAATTGGCATCGTTTCATACCGGCAGAAAAAAAATCATCGCATTCAGCAAGTCATTTCATGGAAGAACTTCATTGGCAGTTGCTGCAACCGACAATCCCTCGATTGTTGCACCCGTCAATCAAACAGACCATGTAATGTTTCTGCCTTTCAATGATCCCCAAGCACTGGAAGATGCATTCAGGCAACATGGAAATGAAATTGCAGCAGTCATCGTAGAAGGCATTCAAGGTGTAGGTGGCATTCATGTTGCAGCAAATGATTTTTTGTTATCGATTAGAAAAAATTGCGACCAGTATGGAGCTGTTTATATTGCTGACAGCGTGCAATGTGGATATGGGAGATCAGGAAAATTTTTCAGTCACGATTTTGCAGGCGTTGAGGCAGACATCTACTCCATGGCAAAGGGCATGGGCAATGGATTCCCGATTGGCGGCATCATCATCTCACCCAAATTGAAAGCAAAACATGGAATGCTCGGTACAACTTTTGGCGGCAACCACCTGGCCTGCGCAGCAGCACTTGGCGTATTGGAAGTGATTGATCAAGAAGAATTGATACACAATGCAACAGAAGTTGGAATGTTTCTAAATGCCTCCTTGAAGTCTATCGGTACGTTTACAGATGTAAGAGGAAGAGGATTGATGATTGGTTTTGACGTTCCTGAACATCTAAAAAATCTCAAAAAACATTTACTCTTCAAATACAAGATTTTTACTGGAGAGGCAAAACCCAACGTCATAAGATTGCTGCCTTCTTTGGCGATCACCATGGAAGATGCAGCCACCTTTATGCAACAATTGAAAAATGCCATTGAACACTACCAAGATTAATCCATCATGAAACAATTCCTCTCCGCACAAGATGTTCAAGATATTCCATCTCTTATCCAATCCGCATTGGAGTACAAAGCGAATCCATGGAAAGATGAAATGTTGGGCAAACATAAGAAACTGGGTTGCCTGTTCATGAATCCAAGTATGCGCACCCGATTGAGCACACAGGTTGCCGCACAACAGCTGGGAATGGAAACAGTTATCTTCAACGTTGGCCATGAAGGATGGGCATTGGAATTTGAAGATGGTGCAACCATGAATGGAACAAACGTAGAACATGTCAAAGATGCCGCACCCATTTTGGGACACTATTTTGATATTCTTGCAGTAAGGACCTTTCCTGGATTAAAGGATCGCAGTGCCGATTACAGCGAACACATCATCCACCAATTCATTCATTACGCCGGTATACCCGTCATCAGTTTAGAAAGCGCCACATTGCACCCATTGCAAAGCCTGGCTGATTTGATCACGGTGCATGAAGCCATTGCTCAGCATACATTAGCGTCCAAACCAAAAATTGTATTGACATGGGCTCCGCATGTAAAACCTCTGCCACAATGCGTGGCGAACAGTTTTGCTCAATGGGTGAATGCTTGGGGAGCTGCTGATTTTGTCATAACACATCCAAAAGGCTATGAACTGGAGCCATCCTTCACCAATGGCGCAACCATTTCGCATGACCAAGATGCAGCCCTCAAGGATGCAGATTTCATTTATGTAAAAAACTGGAGTGCGTATGAGGACTATGGCACCATGCCAGGCCATGGCGGAGAATGGATGTTGAACAATAAAAAAATTGAACAAAGCAACAATGGAAAAGTCATGCATTGCCTTCCTGTCAGAAGAAACGTTGAACTTTCAGATGAAATACTGGACAGCTCAAACAGCCTTGTAACAAAACAAGCTGGCAACAGGGTTTGGGCAGCACAGGCAGTGATTGCCTCCATGCTCAAGGCATCTAATAAATAAATTATGGAACCGCTCTACATTGTAAAAGTTGGTGGCAATATCATAGATGACGCTGAAAAATTACGCAGCTTTCTCAAAGCCTTCTCGAGCATACAGGGGAAAAAAATACTTGTCCATGGTGGCGGCAAACTGGCAACAAAACTGGCATCATCCCTTTCCATTCCGCAACAAATGATAGATGGACGCAGAGTCACCGATGCAGAAACCTTGAAAATTGTAACCATGGTTTATGCAGGATGGATCAACAAAGATATCGTAGCCAAACTCAATGCAATGGGATGCATCTCCATGGGAATTTCTGGAGCGGATGCACAAACAATCCTCGCACATAAAAGAAAAAATGCTGATATTGATTATGGATTCGTAGGTGACATAGATCAGGTCAATACCCAAGCCCTGTTGGCATTGCTCGAACAAGGTATCAATATTGTCGTTGCACCCATTACACAGGATGCAAGCGGACAATTATTGAACACGAATGCAGACACCATTGCACAGGAAATCGCAAAAGCCATGTCAAATCATTTTACCACCTCACTGATTTACTCTTTCGAAAAGAGGGGTGTCATGAAAGATGTAAGCGATGAACATTCGGTGATCCAACAAATGGATGCAGCCCTGTTCAAAAGCATGAAAGAAGATCAATCAATTTTTGCGGGGATGATTCCAAAACTCGACAACGCCTTTGCAGCCATAGATGCAGGGGTATCAAAAGTCATCATTGGAGACGCGTTGGAACTGCCTGATCTGATCAAAGGAAAAAGCGGAACCACCATCAGTTAAAATATCATTATGTCTGTTCAACAACATATAAAACAAGATGCAATAGCATTGCTGAGAAAAATGATTGCCATTCCTTCATTCAGCAAAGAAGAAAAAGAAGTTGCAGACCTGATAGAAATTACGTTGAATAGAAAAAATATCTCAACCAAAAGGCTCCTGCACAATGTTTATGCAATGAACATGCATTTTGATGCTTCCAAGCCTACCATCCTCCTGAATTCACACCACGATACCGTAAGACCGGCAAAGGGTTATACAACCGACCCATTTACAGGAAGTGAAAAGGATGGTAAAATCTTCGGACTCGGGAGCAATGATGCAGGTGGTGCTCTGGCATCACTGATTGCAACTTTTATCCATTTTTACCAAGCAACAACATTGCCTTTTAACTTGATCATAGCCGCAACAGCAGAAGAAGAAATATCCGGAAAGAATGGCATTGAGCTATTGTTAAATGATGAAACTTTCAAATCAAATTTGAAAGGCAGTGCAATCATCGGCGCACTTGTAGGAGAACCAACCAACATGCAGATGGCAGTTGCAGAAAGAGGCTTGCTGGTGTTGGATGGATTGGCAACAGGCAGTGCTGGACATGCAGCGCGTGAGGAAGGCACCAATGCCATTTCAATTGCATTGAAAGACATACAAGCCATTCAACAACATTCTTTTGAAAAAATTTCAGAACTCACCGGTAAAACAACTGCAAAAGTCACTGTCATAGAAACCGACAACAAGGCACACAATGTCATTCCAGCTCAATGCAGATTTGTGGTGGATGTTCGAGTAAATGAGCTGTATTCATTTGATCAGGTACTGCAACAACTGCAATCCATTGTATCAAGTGAACTCAGTCCGAGAAGCTTCAGATTGAGATCTACCATGATTGCCTTGGATCATCCAATCATTTCAGCAGGAAAAAAAATTGGATTGGGCCACTACGGATCCCCCACGACAAGCGACAAAGCCCTGATGCATTTTCCCGCATTGAAAATCGGACCTGGTGATTCCGCAAGAAGTCACACTGCAGATGAGTATATTTATATCAAAGAAATCGAACAAGGCATTGAAATATTGGTCAATCTTATTCAAGAAACAGCAGCTCATTATAGTGCAGCATAATCAACTTGTATGAAACTCTGGAAAAAAGACAATACCTCCACATCTGAACTGATTGAAAAATTTACAGTTGGAAATGACAGAGATTTTGATCTCTTGCTTGCAAAATTCGATGCAGAAGCTTCCATCGCTCATGTTACCATGTTGGGTGAACAGGGATTGATGAAGCAGGATGATGTCAACCAAGCAATCAAGGGACTTCAAAAAATCCACGAAACCATCATCCGTGGAAAATTCAGCATCGCTGCAAACATGGAAGATGTCCACTCACAAATTGAATGGATGCTGACAGAAGAAATTGGTGATGCAGGAAAGATGATTCATACAGGGAGAAGCAGAAATGATCAGGTAGCAGTGGATATCAAATTGTACCTGAGATCAGCAATCATAGAAATAAAAGAGGATGTGCTGAAACTTTTTGAACTGCTTGTTCAAAAAAGCAACCAACACAAAGACGTTTTGATTCCAGGATATACCCATCTTCAGACAGCCATGCCTTCATCCATTGGACTTTGGCTTGGTGCTTATGCTGAGAGCCTTGTAGATGACATGGAGTTTCTTTCGGCTGCATTTCAGGTAGCGAATAAAAACCCCCTTGGCAGTGGTGCAGGGTATGGCTCATCTTTCCCTTTGAACAGAAAAAGAACAACAGAGCTGTTACATTTCAAGACGCTCAACTACAACTCAGTATATGCGCAAATGAGCAGAGGAAAAACAGAGAAGCTTACCGCCTATGCCCTATCGTCTGTAGCAGCTACGCTCAGCAAACTTGCTATGGACTGCTGTTTGTATGTCAACCAAAATTTCGATTTCATTTCTTTCCCGGAAGAACTGACTACAGGAAGCAGCATCATGCCGCACAAAAAAAATCCAGATGTGTTTGAACTCATACGTGGCAAGTGCAATCGCATCCAGGCTGTTCCGAACGAACTGACACTTCTCCTCAACAACTTGCCATCAGGCTACCACAGAGACATGCAATTGACGAAGGAAATTATTTTCCCGGCAATGGAGTCACTTAGAAACTGTTTGAGTATGATGCAAATGATGTTGGGTGCAATTTCAGTCAACAAAGACATTTTAAAAGACAAGAAATATGCCTACCTGTTCAGTGTTGAAAAAGTGAATGAACTTGTCAACCAGGGCATCCCCTTCAGAGATGCATATGCCAAAGTGGGAAACATGATCAACGAAGGAAGTTTTCAATTTGATCAGGAAAAAGAATTGAAACATACCCACGAGGGAAGCATAGGAAATCTTTGCAACGAGGAAATTACGCAGGAAATGAAAAAAATATCCGGTACTATTTCCATCTGAGCGTATTGATCAGGTGTTTAACATCTGCATCCAAAAATTCACTCACTACACCTATGGAATCTTGATTGGGAGTAGCATCAAAATAAAGTGCCCCTCGCAAAAAGTGCTGTACTGAATCCGTGATAAAAAATTGTTTGGAGGTTGCGGCATTGCCCTCTACGTAGAAATAGATTCCAGCATAGCCTTTCGCCGGATTAAAAAATGAATCAACAATTCCGGAGGCCTTGATGGTATGCTTATAGGTCAAACTGAATGCTTCATCACGCAGACTTTCAAAACTGTTCTTCACCAAAGAATCCCTGTATCCATCACCCGATTTTAGTTTATAAACCGAATATCCGTTGATAGATTTGTAACTTAAATAAATTCTTCCTGCAAAATCTTTGAACTCTACATTCAGCCAATAAGGCTGTTGCCCACTTGAATCCATCTCCTTTGAAATACTGGCATAGGTTGGATACTCAAAACTATAAGGAAAGCCTGGTTCATTGAATACCTGATACCCTCTTTCAGGAAAATCGATTTTAAAATATCCCTTGGGCTTGGGTGTAAAAGAACTGTTACAGGATTGTGATAACTGACAGATGATGAAGCAGACGATATAGAAGATGGTTATCCGCATGAATTAGTTTTGCTGGATGGAAATGGCAATCTTGACTTTCTGAATCCTGTTCATGGAAACTTCCAGAACCGTAAAGGTAAAATCATGTGCTACCAATACCTGGTTGACTTTGGGAATCTCACCAGCCAATTCTAGTACCAGTCCAGCGATGGTTTCACTCTCTCCTCTGATGGGATCAAATACCCTGTTGGGCAGCTGCATGATCTTGCATGCTTCGTTGATCATGATCTTGCCTTCGAATATATAATTGAGCTCATCGATGCGAATATTGATCGATTCCTCATCGTCGTATTCATCCCTTATTTCACCTACAATCTCCTCTAAAATATCTTCCAAGGTGATGATGCCGTCTGTTCCACCGAACTCATCCACCACAATGGCAAAATGTGTTCTCTTGGACTGAAACTCCTTCAATAAATCTTCCACCAGCATTTGCTCATGAATAAAAAATGCAGATCTCACGAGCGCCTTCCAATCAAATTCATCTCCTTTTTCAAGATAAGGCAATAAGTCTTTTGAATGAATCACTCCCAAAATCTGATCCAGACTTTCCTTGTAGACAGGAAACCTTGAATATTGCTGTTCTTCCACTTTGCGTTTAAGTTCTGTAAAGCTGGTCATTTCTTCAATGCCCTGCACATCGAGGCGACTCTTCATTGCCCTGCGCACAGTAACATTCCCGAATTGAGCAATTCCCTTGAGTAAATTTTTTTCTTCCTCTGATGTCCCATCTTCCGAACCATGACTGATCACCTGATCAATCTGTTCCAGTCTTGACTGCATATCATCGTGCTTGCCCAATGCATTTTCAACATTTACTGAAATTCCATCCATCCACTTTCCAATTCTTTTGAACATTAAAAAATTGATCCAAACAAAAAAGGAAGAATAAAATGCAAAACGGACATTGTTGTTGGATGCCCAAACTTTTGGGAGCAGCTCACCAAAAAGAATCAGCACCACGATGGCAGAGCCCAACCTGAAAACAAAAAGAATCCATTCTGAAAATCCAGGAAGCGATTGATCGGTGATGAGATAATTGCAAAGGAGGATGATGAGCAATCTGAAAACAATATTTCCCACCAGCAGCGATGAAAGCAGCAAGCGGGGCGCCTGCAACAACTGAACAATTCTCTCTGCAGCAGGATATTGCTTGGATTTCAAGTTGCCAAGGTCTTTATGACCCAATGAGAAAAAAGCAATTTCGGCACCGGCATTCATGAAAAGCATCAAGATGGAAGCCAATAGCAGAAGGGTGAGAATAATCATCAGCTCAAAAATACATAAAATGAAAATGATGGATCGGTTGAATTACCAACCAAGATACCTGGTAAGCAATCTAGGAAACGGAAATTGCAGGATGGCATTTTTTGTATGCCATGTATACCCCTCAAGATGAACGGGTTGATCAATTTTTATATGTATGAATTGACACCTGATTTTTTGATGGGTGAGTTGATGCATGATTTCTTCAGATACATCGATTATTTGCTTTTTGATTCTTTTTGATGGAAGTCCCCAACTGGAAAGATTTTGCAAGAAGTCCAACTCCTGTGGCTCATCTTTTTCCATCCACACAAACTCGTAGAGTCCCTTCCAAATATCATTTCCAGTTCTTTTCCTCACCAGTTGCTTTTCCCCATGTTCCAGCACCAAATAATAAACATACCGTTCCTTGCTTTTGATTTTTTTTGATTTGACAGGAAGTGCAGCCTGCATGCCATGCAGGTTCGCAAAACATTTTTTGCGAAATGAACAGCTAATGCAATCTGGTTGTTGTGGCTTGCAAACAACTGCACCAAAATCCATGATGGCCTGATTATAGGCAGCAGGATTTTTCTCGTCGAGCAAGCAGCTTGCCATCTCTTCCATTTTTTTCTTGACACTCGGCTGGTCGATAGGCTCCCTGATCCCAAAAACCCTGCTCAGCACCCGCATTACATTCCCATCCAAAACGGCCAATGGGAGTCCAAATGCAAAAGAACCTATCGCTGAGGCGGTGTAAGGACCTACACCCTTCAAGGACAAAAGCCCTTCTCGGGAATCCGGGAAGCTCCCTCCCATCTCAACACTTACTTTCTTGGCAGTTTCAATCAAATTTCTGCAACGGGAATAATAACCGAGCCCCTCCCAAAGTTTAAAAACCTGATTTTCAGGTGCTTGTGCGAGTTTTTGGACTGTAGGAAATGCCTTGATAAACCTAATATAGTAACCCATTCCCTGTTCTACCCTGGTCTGTTGGAGCATGATTTCACTGAGCCAGATTTTATACGGGTCCTTGACTCCTTTCCAGGGCATTTTTCGGTCATTTTTATTCAAATCCCATTGCAAAACTGACCTCCGAAACCACGCTTTGATCTGTTTTTCAATCACTTATATGTCAATTTTTTTGGTAAAAAGAAAAAAATAACCCAACTTTAAAAAGCAGATCTCAACGCTGCTCGTTATACGTTGATAATGAGTGCGTTTTGAACTGTCAACCAAAATTAATTCAACCAAGCCAAAACTAATTTAGATTATGAGAAAAGCTGATCTAATTAACAAGATATCCGAGAAGACCAATATTCCAAAAGTGGATGTATTGGTGACCCTTGAAACCATGTTTAAGGAAATCAAGGCTTCTCTTGCAAAAGGTGAAAATATTTATGTAAGGGGATTTGGATCTTTCATCACCAAAAAGCGTGCTGCAAAGATTGGAAGAAACATCAAACGCAATACAGCCGTACAGATTCCTGAACACTTTATCCCTGCCTTCAAGCCTGCAAAAGAGTTCATGCAAGAAGTTAAAAAACTCGGAATCGACACAGTTATCAGGGATGAAGGTGCAGATGAAATGAACTAGCACCTACCTTTGCACAAAATTTTATTGAATGCTCAGAAAACAGCAATGGTATGTCGTTGCCGCGGGATCGGTTTTATTGTTTTCATTGTTCGTATTTGGCCGGTTCACGCCTCCCCACGATCATGAACATACGCCAGCTGAAGCATCCAAACCAGCTTCTACTGCCGACTTTGATTTCAACCAATACATGTCAAGCCTGAAGAAGGATTTGACTCCCAACCAGTCTGCCTACCTCACCAAATTGGAAGATGCCATCAGCAGGGGGGACCTGGTAACCCAAAAACAACAAAATTTTCAGGCAATGTCCGATTTCTGGAGAGACAGCGCCAGAGCATTTGCTCCGTACATCTATTACCTGGGAGAGAAAGCTAAATTGGAGAATTCTGAAAAAAGCCTGAACTTTGCCGCCCATTCAATGTTGGAGGAGCTCAGGGGAATTCCGGATCCTGGACTCAAAACATGGATGGCCAATCAGGCAAACCAGCTCTTTAAAAAGTCTCTTGAACTGAATCCAACCAATGATTCAACCATCGTGGGACAAGGAAGTACTTTCTTTTTCGGTGCAGCCGGTGCCCCCATGGAAGGCATCATGAACATCAGAAAAGTGGTGGAAAAAAATGAAAACAACGTATTTGCGCAATTCATGCTGGGATACGGTGGGATGATCTCCGGCCAAAACGACAAGGCCATTGAGCGATTCCTGAAAGTTGTTTCTCTGGATCCCGAAAACACAGAATCTATTTTCCTGCTTGCGGAAGTCTATGAGAGAGACGGCAAGAAAAAAGAGGCAAAAGGTTGGTATGAAAAGGGGCTCACAAAAGTGAAGAACCCGGAACTGGTGAAAGCATTGGAGGAAAAAATAAACTCATTAAAATAATTAATAACAATTAAACTTATTTAACATGCCTTGCGGTAAAAAAAGAAAACGTCATAAAATCGCAACCCACAAACGCAAAAAGAGGTTGAGAAAGAACCGTCATAAAAAAGGAAAGAAGTAATCTCCCCCTTTATTTTTCATTTGGTCAGCATTAAAAAGCAATGCGCTTTCTCATGTTGACATCCTTGACAAATTTTAGTTTATTCATCATTGAATAAGGAACTCGTCATACATACATCTGCACAAGGTGTAGAATTAGCCTTGTTGGAAGACAGGAAACTGGTTGAACTGCATCAGGAAAAAGCAGACGCCAGTTTTGCTGTGGGGGATCTGTATTTGGGCAAGGTCAAGAAGCTGATACCCGGACTCAATGCTGCTTTTGTCGATGTTGGTTTTGAAAAAGATGCCTTTCTGCATTATACCGATTTGAGTCCCTATGCAAAATCCCTTTTAAAATTCACACAACTCTCCATCAATACACCCGTTCAAAGTCAGCAGGACTTCTCCACGTTCAATGTAGAACCTGAAATCGTAAAAACAGGAAAGATCAACGAGGTGCTTGGACAAAAACCCAATGTATTGGTTCAAATCCTCAAGGAGCCCATCGCTGCCAAGGGCCCTAGGCTGAGCTGTGAAATTTCCCTTCCCGGAAGATTTGTCGTCATCACCCCTTTCAACGATATCATTGCTATTTCAAGAAAGATTCATTCAGGTGAGGAAAGAAAAAGACTTCAAAAAATCATTGAGGCCATCAAACCTAAAAACTTTGGTGTCATTGTAAGAACAGCAGCAGAGGGGAAAAATACTGCTGAGTTACACGAGGACCTCAACATGCTTTTCGGAAAATGGAAAGCGATCCAACAAAACTTAAGTGCCGCAGTGGCCCCGCAAAAAATATTGAGTGAACAGACAAAAACCACGAGCATATTGCGCGATCTGCTGAATGCAGATTTCAACAAAATAGTGGTGGATGACAAACAGTTGTTCGCTGAGATCAAATCATATATCCAGAAGATCGCTCCTGACAAAGTCAACATCGTTTCATTTTACAATGGAAGCGGTTCGGTATTTGACCATACCGGAGTGACAAAGCAAGTCAAAGGTGCATTTGGCAAGACGGTAAACCTTCCCAGTGGAGCTTATCTGATCATCGAACATACCGAAGCGCTGCACGTAATCGATGTCAACAGCGGATACAAGAGCGTGAGCAATAACCAGGAAGAGAATGCGCTGCAAACCAACCTGGAGGCAGCAGAAGAGATCGCAAGGCAATTGAGGCTCAGAGATATTGGAGGCATCATTGTGGTTGACTTCATAGACATGCGGCTACCGGAGAACAAGAAAAAGCTGCATGAGGCCATGGAGCAGTTGATGAAGACCGACAGGGCCAAGCATGCGGTATTGGCAATATCAAAATTCGGACTGATGCAGCTGACGCGTCAGCGCATGAAACCGGAAATGAGCATCAATACCCAGGAGCAATGCCCATCCTGCCAGGGAACCGGAAAAATTTCATCCACCCTTGTATTGGAAGATGAAATCGAAAAGAACATCAGTTATCTCTGCGAGCAAAAGCACAAGTCGCTTCAGGTAATGGTGCATCCGATACTTTATGCCTATTTAACCAAGGGATTCATCTCCATCAAACGCAGGTGGTCTTGGAGGTACAA
>SXYR01000044.1 GCA_005788265.1 Bacteroidota bacterium
GACAAAGCACAGTTGCTGACTTTGTCTGCTCCTGAAATGACTGCATTGATCGGTGGAATGAGAGTGCTTGATACCAATTTTGACAATTCCAAGCATGGTGTCTTCACCCAGAACCCTGGTGTACTCAGCAACGACTTTTTCAAACATTTGCTTGACCTGCAAACCAAATGGGAACCCAATGCAGATGGTTGTTATGAAGGAAAAGACCGCAATTCTGGAAAAGTAAAATGGACTGCCACACGTGCTGATCTGATTTTTGGATCCAACAGCGAACTCCGTGCCATTGCAGAAGTGTATGCGTGTGCAGATGGCAAAGAAAAGTTCATACATGATTTTGCAGCCGCATGGAACAAGGTCATGGAATTGGATCGATTTGATCTGCACAAATAATTTTTTAAAAAGGTTGTTCTGTTGAACAACCTTTTTTTATGTTGATCTTTGGTTTAACCTATTCAAATAAATATAATGGAGCAAACGCTTTCAGATTCTTTTCAGGAAATCATATTGAAAAGAAGGTCCAACCGCTCTTATGATCAAACCATTCATGTTCCCGATGAGGTCGTTCAAAGAAGTCTTGAAAGAGCCATCCTCTCGCCGAACAGCAGCAATATGCAGTTGTGGGAATTTCACTGGATCAAATCAAGAGATCAATTGAACAAATTCACTCCCCTTTGCCTCAATCAAAATACCGCAAAGACTGCATCACACATGATCGCTTTTGTAACGAGAAGAGACCTGTGGAAACAACGCATGGAATGGCATAAAAAAAATATTGAATCTGAAATAAAAAATGGTACACCCGATAAATACCAAAAACGCATGCTGAACTATTATACCAAAATCGTTCCGTTTGCATACTCAAACGATTGGTTTGGTTTAATGGGCTTCCTCAGATGGGTTGTCTCCAATGGCATATCTCTCTTCAGACCCATGACCAGAATGGCAGGTATCAATGATACCAGAATTGTTGTACATAAATCATGTGCACTTGCTGCTCAAACTTTCATGCTATCCATTGCTGCAGAAGGTTATGAGTCATGCCCTATGGAAGGCTTTGATCAGGTCAGGGCGAGAAAAGCCCTCAGACTTCCACGCCAGGCAGAGATTGGGATGATTGTTTCAGTGGGCAAGGGGACTGAAAAAGGTATCTGGGGCAAGCGATTGAGAGTACCCTATGATGAGGTTGTCAAAGTATTGTAAAACCATTAAAAGACCTCTCCAAGGTTCATGAAAAACCCACGTGATCCATCTTTCCCCCATGCATAGTCCAATGCAATATTGGTATTGGATTTCTTATTGTACTTGATCCTTATTCCTGCACCATATCCGGGTATGAGAGAAGATATTCGGTTCGATTCAGAATAGGCAACCGATTGAACATTCCCATAAACAACTCCTCCCAAAAAACCGTTTTCTGTAATGGGAAAACGATACTCCATCTCCTGCATTAAAATACTTCTTCCTCTGTATCGGCCCTGGATATAGCCCCTACCAGTATTCTTAAATGGATCAACAGCTGTATGGGGCAGTACAAGATAAGGCGGTGTTCCACTCAACGTTATAACATTGTAAGACCAAAAAGCTAGAATATTTTTAGATGTGTGGGGAAAGGACAAATATTTTCTGGCATCCACTGTAAAAGATGACCAATTATTGGAACTGCCGAGTAGTGTTGAATTGTTTCTCAGTACAGCTTGAAAATAACTTTCACCTGCTGCCGGATGAACTGCATTTCTTCTGGTATCATACAAAAGATTCAAAGAAAGGCCATTTGAAAGTGATGATGTGGTGAATCCATAATTCCGAAAACCGGAGACAGGCTTATTCATACTAGTTGTATCGGAAACACGCCAGTGATAATCCATTCTTAATCCCAGTCCCGCATATAAGTCACGCGCTATTTTGGTTGAAATTGTCTGGTGCAATTTTAAATAAGAATAGTTGAGTTGATCAAAAAGATAAAGAGAAGAATTCGGACCCAATCCGAAATCTTTTTGCGGAAAACGCATGATGCTCCAATCTGTACTAAGATTAAAACGGTCATTTGCAAACCACATGTTTGCAACCATTTCCAAAATAGTTTGTCGTTTGATGGTTTGTTTTACGTCAAAAAAAATGAATGAGGCATTGTTGACTTTTTTTGGAAATACGATATTGGAATTGATAGAGGCTGCTATTCCGGTAATGATACTGTATTCAATACTTGGAATGAAAGATATTTGAGGCTTTTTAAATACAGTTTCTTTTTGATAATTCTTTTTGACACCAAGTATGCGCTCAAATCCATCCCATACATCTACCATAGAGTCATTGCCCGGTTGTTTATACATTCCAAGTGTGAAGATATTTTTCTTATGCTTCCAGTTTGTGTAAAGACTGTCGTCCTGCGCAATACAAATAAAATGAAAGAGAAGTGCAATCGAAATGAGCAGCAGTCTACAGAACATCATATGGCTGTTTTCTCTTTCCTGAAAAACAAGTAAGAATAAATAGAAGGAGCCAGTACCATTAAAATGACCAAAGAAATAAAAATGGGAAACATGGTGCTTCCATCAAGGATGAGACCCAAAATAAACTGAAGAAAACCTCCAACAGTCCAGATTTTTCCTGCAAAGGCATGTGTAGCATTCCAATTGCGCTCACTGTCCAGCGTCCACGGAAGTCTCAATCCGGCAAAATAATTCTGCTTCAACCTGGGCATGTAGATCCC
>SXYR01000004.1 GCA_005788265.1 Bacteroidota bacterium
ACAGTTGCATATTGGATTTGCTTCAAAAATTTATTTCTTTCCAGGAGTGCCTTGTTGTACTTGATCAAATGAACCAAATAATCATGGTCGTATTGAGCAATCAGCGTATCAACAAAACTCCGTCTTTCTTCGCTGGCTCCGGTGATCAACTTGGTATCATCAGGTGCAATAAACACCAACGGAATTTTTCCAATATGTTCTGAAAATTTTAAAACTGGTGAATGATCAACTGACAATTCTTTCTTCCCGTTTTCCCTTAGCAGGATGGATACATCCATTTGCTTTTCATCAATGGAAAAAGTTCCATTGATCCTGAATCCACTGTTGGCATGCTCACAGGAAACCGCATCGGGTTTATGAAAGTAACTTTTGGTGAAACCCAGGTAATAAATGGCGTCCAATAAGTTGGTTTTTCCTGTGCCATTGTTGCCACAACAAGCAACAATTCTTTCCTTGAAATCTATTGCAATAGAGCGGTAGTTTCTGAAATGGACGAGGTCGATATGATGTATGCCAAACAAGTTGTGTAGTAATGGTAAAATTACTGGTTGCCAACCAAAAATGAGGGCTTCAAATCGATTGATTTTCAGTAATAAATTTGGCAATTTCACATTATATTTGCAGATCTAAAAAAGACCATTTACTGTTTATGGCAGCAACCAAGTTTACCAAGGAAACCTACCTGTACTGGTACGAATTGATGCTTTTGCTTCGAAAATTTGAGGAAAAAGCCGGTCAGCTTTACGGAATGCAGAAAATACGCGGGTTTTGCCACTTGTACATTGGTCAAGAAGCGTTGGCCGCAGGCTGCATGACTGCTACAAAGCAAGAGGATCCATACATCACAGCTTACAGAGATCATGGACTCGCTTTGGCGAAAGGAATTTCTGCCAATGCCTGTATGGCTGAACTCTATGGCAAAGCAACAGGTTGTTCAAAGGGGAAGGGTGGGAGCATGCACTTTTTTGGGAAAAATGAATATTTCTTCGGTGGACACGGTATTGTAGGCGCGCAGATTGGTACAGGAGCTGGATTGGCATTTGCTGAACAATACAGAGGGACTGACAATGTTTGTTTGACCTTCTTTGGTGACGGTGCAGCACGTCAGGGTATCTTGCATGAAACATTCAACCTGGCGATGCTTTGGAAACTCCCCGTGATTTTTATTTGCGAGAACAACAATTATGCAATGGGTACCTCAGTGGCGAGAACATCCAATGTTACGGATATTTATAAACTGGCTGACGCATATGATATGCCTGGTGATAAAGTAGATGGGATGAGCCCAGAAGCAGTGCATGAAGCAGTTGCAAGGGCTGTCAAGCGTGCAAGAGAGGGTGGCGGACCCACTTTGTTGGAAATGAAGACATACAGATACAAGGGTCATTCCATGAGTGATCCTCAAAAATACCGCAGCAAGGAAGAGGTTGAAGAATACAAAGAGAAAGATCCTATCGAAGTTACCAAGGCTAAATTACTCGGCGATTTTAAAATAGCTCCTTCAGTAATTGAAGCGATTGATGAAAAAGTAAAATCTGTGGTTGATGAGTGTGTTAGATTTGCAGAGGAGAGTCCATGGCCAGATGACAATGAGTTGTTGAAAGACGTTTATCAGCAGGAAGATTATCCATTTATAGTAGACTAAAAAAAATCAAATGTCAGATAAAGCAAAAGTTGAAAAACACGAAGAAGAAACCATTTCACACGGAAGTGGTTTTTGGCAAAAGAATTCAAAGATCATTATTGGTGCAGCCGTTGTTGTCATTGCTTCCATTGGTGGCTATCTTGGCTATAAGAACTTTATCCAATTGCCGAATGAGCAGAAGGCAAGTGAGGAATTGTTTTTTGCTGAATCGAATTTCAGAAAAGACTCCTTCAACATCGCACTGAACGGCGCACAAGGTAAAGCAGGTTTTCTCAAGGTAATATCAAAATACGGGAGTACTGCTGCCGGCAATATAGCACATCTCTATGCTGGGGAGTGTTACATGCAATTGGGTGAATTTCAAAAAGCTGTCCAACATTTGGAAGATTTCAATCCAGGTGCTGCAACACAAGTGGAGGCCAAAGTAACAGGATTGCTTGGCGATGCATATGCTGAATTAAAGAAGAACAACGAAGCAATTGATTTATATGCCAAAGCTGGTTCTTTGTTTCCAGAAGATCAGTCCATCTCTTCAGAGTATTTGTTCAGAGGAGCCTTGCTTGCTGAAATCAGTGGTAAAACAGAAAAGGCTATTGAATTGTATCAGCAAATCAAGGATACATATCCCAGGACTGACAAAGGATTCGTGGTAGATAAATACCTTGCACGTCTTGGTGTTGTTAAATAAATGAACGTCCACGTTTTCATACCCTGTTTCATTGATCAGTTGTTTCCAAGTGCCGGATTCAATACCATCAAAGTTCTTGAAAAAGCTGGATGCAATGTCCACTACAATCCCAAGCAAACATGCTGCGGACAACCAGCTTTCAATGCTGGATATTGGGGGGAATCCAAAGAAGTTTGCAATAAATTCATCCAAGATTTTCAGGATGCTGCTTACATTGTAATGCCAAGTGCTTCTTGCGCTGGCTTTGTTAAAAATTATTACAGTAAAATTTATGACAATGCTCCCAACCAAAAGGATATCAGAGAAGTTCAATCACGTGTTTATGAACTGAGCGATTTTCTGGTCAACCAATTGCAGATAGATGACCTGGGTGCTGAATTCAATGGCAAAGTGGCTTACCATGATTCCTGTGCTGCCTTGAGGGAATGCAAACTGAAAAAAGAGCCGAAACAATTGTTGTCCAAAGTGAAGGGATTGGAATTGGTAGAAATAAATGACAATGAGACCTGTTGCGGGTTTGGTGGTACTTTTTCTGTGAAATTTGAAGGAATTTCAACTGCCATGGGTGAACAAAAAGTCAACAATGTTGTAGATACAAAAGCTGATTACCTCGTATCTACAGACATGAGTTGTTTGATGCATTTAGATGGCATCATTCAGAAAAAGGGACTCCATATCAAAAGCCTTCATTTGGCAGATATCTTGGCCAGCGGTTATTAATTTTTATATGGCATATTGGTTGATCAAATCTGAGCCTTTCAAGTATTCTTGGGATCAATTTGTAAAAGACGGTTCTACTTTTTGGGACGGCGTTCGCAATTATGCTGCCAGAAACAACCTTCGCTCTATGAAAAAGGGAGACCTTGCTTTTTTTTACCACAGCAATGAAGGATTGGAAATAGTAGGCATCGCCAAGGTCATCAAAGAATCTTACCAGGATCCCACTACCGATGAAACAGCCTGGTTGGCGGTTGATTTTAAACCTCAAAAGAAATTAAAAAAATCAGTTTCACTTGCTCAGATAAAGGCTGAAAAGACACTTGCAAACATGGCATTGCTTCGTTTTGGAAGGCTTTCCGTCCAACCTGTTTTGGAGACAGAGTGGGAGATTGTCATGAAAATGGCTGGAGAGTCTCCTGCTTAATTTTTCTGCTCATTTTTATCTTCTGAAATACTTGATTTTATTGAGTTTTACACAATTTTTAGTGGATAAATCTTGCTCACTTTTTTATTGATTTTAACCCTTAAAAGGAGTAAATTTGTTGGTAACATTTTATTACTAACCAGCCCCATGTAACCATCAATGGAAGATCAACTCATACCTGACCAAACCAACGATAACAACAGGATTATTCCCATCAACATTGAGGAGCAAATGAAGTCAGCCTACATCGACTACTCAATGAGTGTCATTGTAGGTAGAGCCCTTCCCGATGCAAGAGATGGATTGAAGCCTGTACATCGCAGAATTCTCTTTGCCATGAATGAACTTGGCATGGACTATAACAAGCCCACCAGAAAATGTGCCAGAATAGTGGGTGAGGTTCTTGGTAAGTATCATCCTCATGGTGATACTGCAGTGTACGACTCTTTGGTGAGAATGGGTCAGGAATGGAACACTCGTTATCCTACTATCGACAAACAGGGAAATTTTGGTTCACCCGATGGAGAAGGCCCTGCGGCCATGCGTTATACGGAGGCAAGATTGCAGCGAATGGCTGGATTCATGATGGATGATATTGACAAGGAGACAGTTGATTTTCAATACAATTTTGATGATTCTTTGGAAGAGCCGACGGTGCTGCCAACCAGGATTCCACATCTGCTGATCAATGGAAGCAGTGGCATTGCAGTAGGTATGGCGACCAATATGCTCCCACATAATCTCACAGAGGCCATCGATGGTTGTATAGCATATATAGACAACAGAGATATCACCATTGAAGAACTGATGCAACATGTGAAAGCTCCTGATTTTCCGGGCGGGGGTGTGATTTATGGCATGGAAGGTGTTAAATCTGCCATGCATACAGGAAGAGGCAGGGTAGTGTTGAGAGGGAAAGTTTCGATTGAAGCAAAAGCCAATGGCAGAGAACAGATCATCATAACAGAAGTGCCTTATCAAGTCAGTCGAGATGCACTGACTGCTCGCATTGGTCAGCTTGTTATAGAAAAACAAATTGATGGCATTACACATGTCAACAATGAATCAAATGAAAACGAAGGGACAAGAATTGTCATTGACATCAGAAAAGATGCCGTTGCAGGAGTAATCGTAAATCAACTGTACAAATTCACTGATTTACAAACCTCTTATGGCATCAACAATGTAGCACTTGTAAAAGGTCGTCCGAGAATACTCAATCTGAAAGACCTGATATCAACATTCATTGAATTCCGTCATGATGTTGTTGTTCGAAGAGCACAATACCAGTTAAAAGAGGCAGAGAAAAAAGCACATATTTTACAGGGATACCTCATTGCGTTGGATAATTTGGATGCAGTGATCGAATTGATCAGAAAAGCTGCAAATCCCGAGATTGCCAAAGAGGGTTTGATGTCTAGTTTTGAGATGAGCGAAATACAGGCAAAGGCTGTTCTTGAATTGAGATTGCAGCGACTCACAGGAATGGAGATTGAAAAAATTCGTGAAGAGTTCAATGAAATCATGAAATTGATTGCTGGTCTCAAAGAGTTGCTGTCGAATGAAGGAATGAGATACGACTTGATCAAATCTGAATTGATTGAAGTCAAGGACAAATTTGGAGATGAGCGCCGTACTGAAATCACTTACCTCGACAACGAAGTAAGGATGGAAGATCTAATCAAGGAAGAAGATGTGGTTATCACTGTTTCACACTTGGGTTATGTAAAGCGTACATCTGCCGATGAGTACCGTGCTCAGAAAAGAGGTGGAAGAGGTTCTATTGGTGGAAAAACCAGAGAAGAAGATTATATAGAACATTTGTTTGTCGCATCCACTCACCATACATTGCTTTTCTTCACAGAGAAAGGCAGGTGTTACTGGTTGAAGGTTTATGAAATACCAGAAGGAGAGAAGCAAAGCAAAGGCAGGGCCATCCAAAATCTAATGCAGTTGCCAACGGATGATAAGATCAGGGCCATCATTGATGTCAAAAATTTACAGGACGAAGAATTTGTGAACAATCATTTCATTGTACTCTGCACAAAGCAAGGCATTATAAAGAAAACAGAGTTGGCAGATTTCAGTCGTCCACGTGCTACAGGTGTAAATGCCATCACTATCGTGGAAGGAGATCAACTGTTGGATGCAAAAATGACCGACGGAAAATCTGAGGTCATGCTTGCGGTTAAATCTGGCAGGGCCATTCGATTCCCTGAAGAAAAAGTAAGACCAACTGGAAGGGGAGCGATCGGTGTTGCCGGCATCGAAGTGGATGATGCCAATGATGAAGTTGTTGGGATGATCTGTGTGCATGCAGACGACAAATCAAGAACAGTTTTGGTTGTATCTGAAAAAGGATATGGGAAAAGAACACAGGTGGAAGAGTATAGAATTACCAATAGGGGTGGAAAAGGAGTCAAGACCATCAACGTTACAGAAAAAACAGGTAATTTGGTTGGCATCTTAGATGTGATTGAATCTGAAGATCTGATGATCACTTGTGAATCCGGTGTCACCATCAGAATGAAGATTGCAGAAATCAGTGAGCAGGGCAGGGCTACGCAGGGTGTTAAATTGATCAAATTGGATGATGATGATGCCATTGCC
>SXYR01000182.1 GCA_005788265.1 Bacteroidota bacterium
GTCAATTTTAAAATCAATTTCAGCGCCTGATGATGTTGCGATGCCCGCTGCCACCTCTTTCATCCTTTTGTGTGCATTGAATCTCCAGTCTTCGTCCATTGCTCTGAAAGTTCCCATGAGTTTTACTTCCGAGGGAATAACATTCGTGGTGAACCCCCCATTGATGGAACAAATGGAAAGCACAGAAGGGGAGAGAGGGTCTCTGTCACGGCTGACAACTTTTTGCAATGCAACGACCAGTTCAGATGCAGCCAGTACTGTATCGGCTGTTAAATGTGGGGTTGCTGCATGTCCGCCTTTTCCACTTACTGTGATGTAAATTTCATCTGCACTTGCCATCGCTTTCCCGCTTCTAAAACTCAGTTTTCCGGTTTCTAAAATTGGATGAACATGTAGTCCAACAATTGCAGTGGGTGCAGGATTTTCAAGCACTCCCTCTTTGATAAGAATGCTTGCTCCGCCAGGATTCTTTTCTTCTCCCGGCTGAAAAATTAGTTTAATTGTTCCTTCCCAATCAGATTCGGTTTCGTTCAATATTCTTGCTGCACCAAGCAGGATACTGGTATGTACATCATGTCCGCAGGCGTGCATGACCCCTGGAACCAAAGAAGCATAGGCTACGTTGTTCGCTTCTTGTATGGGAAGTGCATCAATATCCGCTCTGAGGGCTATAACCCTGCTTGATTTTTTACCTTCTATCAATGCAACGACACCCGTTTCAGCCATCACCTTGAAAGAGATACCCAAGGATTGTAGATGGTCTTGTATGTATTTTGACGTATTGAATTCCTTGTAACTTAATTCAGGATTGGCATGCAGATGATGTCGAACACTTCGATAAGATTCAAAGTATGCTTTGGAAAGCGTTTCTATTTTCTCTTTCAACATGTTGTTACAAATTTGCAGTCAATCAATCTCCCTGTTCTTTGCCGTGGCAAGCTTTGAATTTTTTTCCACTGCCACAAGGACATGGATCGTTTCTTCCTACTTTCGGGCCAACCCTGACAGGTTCTGATTTGGAAATTTGAGATGGATCATGGTAGTCACCTCCACCTTCCATCATTTCATTCGAAGGCGCAGAGGTGAACTCATCTTTTCTCTCTTTCATCTTGCTCATATCCGTTTTGGACTCTTTGCCTTCTCTCAATGCATGCGTGCTGTTTTCTGCCGGCAAGGAGGCGTGGCAGAGATAGGAGACAATTTCTTTGTTGATTTCAGCATCCATATTGGAAAAAAGTTCAAATGCTGATTGTTTGTAGATAACCAGTGGATCTTTTTGTTCATATACGGCTGTTTGTACGCTTTGCTTCAAATCATCCATTGCCCTCAGGTGCTCTTTCCATGTATCATCTATGATTGTCAGCGTGATGGATTTCTCTATTGAAGAGAGCAGTTCAATGCCTTTTGTCTGGATTGTTTTATCAAGATTTGTAAGGACATTGATTGTTTTTTTGCCATCCGTGAATGGAACAAATACATTGACAATATGACTTCCCTGGGTTAGTTTGACGTTTTGGAAAATAGGCAAGGCTTGCTTTGCAATCGACTGCTTTCTGAATTGATAATGTTGGATCGCTTCCTGATATAACTTTTCGCTCAACTCTTGCGGATTGCTTTTTTCCAATTCTGTCGCAGTGATGGAAGTATTGATGCCAAGCTGCATAATGGCATTCAATCCAAATCCTTCAATGTCTGATATTCCGCTGTATTGCTGTACCAATCCCGAAGCGACTGAATAAAATGAATTGTCAAGGTCCAAAGCCAATCGCTCTCCAAACAAGGCATGTTGTCTTTTGCTGTACACCACATTTCTTTGTTTGTTCATCACATCATCATATTCCAGTAATCTTTTTCTGATACCGAAGTTGTTTTCTTCTACTTTTTTCTGTGCTCTTTCAATGCTCTTGGTGATCATGCTGTGTTGAATGACTTCACCTTCTTTGTAACCCATTCTGTCCATCAGCGAAGCAATTCTGTCACTGCCGAACATTCTCATTAAATCATCTTCCAATGAAACGTAGAATTGGGAAGAACCCGGATCGCCCTGACGCCCGGCACGACCTCTTAACTGTCTGTCGACACGTCTGCTTTCATGACGCTCAGTGCCGATGATGGCGAGTCCGCCTGCTTCTTTCACACCCGGTCCCAATTTTATATCTGTACCACGACCAGCCATGTTCGTTGCTATCGTAACGTTTCCAGCCAATCCGGCTTCTGCTACTACTTGGGCTTCACGCGCATGTTGCTTGGCGTTCAATACATTGTGTGGAATTTTTTTCTGTTGCAGCATTCTTGATAGCAATTCTGAGACTTCAACAGAAGTGGTACCAACAAGAATGGGACGACCTGCATTTCTGAGTTGTTCTACTTCGTCAATGACGGCTTTGAATTTCTCTCTTTTGGTTTTGTAAACCAGGTCCTCTTGGTCTTTTCTGATTAAATTCAAGTTGGTTGGTATGGAAACAACATCCAATTTGTAAATATTCCAAAACTCTGCTGCTTCTGTTTCAGCTGTACCAGTCATGCCTGCTAGTTTATGGTACATCCTGAAATAATTCTGCAAAGTCACTGTTGCATATGTTTGTGTCGCGGCTTCAATTTTTACATTTTCTTTCGCCTCAATTGCCTGATGCAATCCATCGCTGTAACGCCTTCCTTCCATGATCCTTCCGGTCTGCTCATCAACTATTTTAACCAAGCCATCCAACACAACATATTCCACGTCTTTTTCAAAAACCGTGTAAGCCTTCAGCAATTGTTGAATGGTATGAATCCTATCTGCTTTTTGAGAGTATTCTTGAAGAAGTGCTTCTTTTTGGCTGATTTTTTCATCAATGCTTGCGTTGCTTTTTTCAATATCTGCCAA
>SXYR01000183.1 GCA_005788265.1 Bacteroidota bacterium
AGACCGATCAATGACCTGGCGATGGTAAGTGCGCGCATGTTCAGTGTGGAGGAAACCAGAAGATTTGCTGCCGGACTCAATGATCCTGCAAGGATTGCCGCCAACTTTGCAGGGGTTGCAAGTGCTGGAGATGGAAATGGCTTGATCATCAGAGGCAACGCACCCAATGGTTTGTTGTGGCGAATGGAAGGAGTTGATATACCCAATCCCAATCACTTTGCAAGAGTGGGAACCTCAGGTGGAGCCATCTCCATGTTGAGCGCACAACTGCTGGCCAATTCTGATTTCATTACTGGTGCTTTTCCTTCTGAATATGGAAATGCACTTTCGGGCGTATTCGATATCAGATTGAGAAAAGGAAACAAGGACAAAAGAGAGCATACATTTTCACTCAGTACATTGGGTATTGATTTTGCAACAGAAGGTTATTTCAAAAAAGGTTACGGAGGGTCCTATCTGATCAACTATCGCTATGGATTTCTTACCCTTATGCAAAAGTTGGGATTCAATATATCTGACAAGCCAACATCGTTTCAAGACCTTTCGCTCAATATCCATCTTCCCACCAAAAAAATAGGCAGTTTTTCTGTTTTTGGGTTCGGCGGACTGAGCAAGCAGTATGATGAATTGGCAAGAGACAGCATCACCTGGATAAACAATCCCTCCACACGCAGCAGTTCACTTGATGCTGCAAATGCAGGCGCAATGGGGGTCTCCCATCAAATTAATCTTGGGAAGAAAATATTGTGGCGATCTGTGCTGAGTAAAAATGGCTATCTCTACCGGGAAGAAGACAGCAGATTGGAAAAGTTCAATGGTCCCGTTGTGTTCACAAGGATCAATAAATTCTCTGAATGGAATACGCAATTCTCTTCCGTGCTGACATTCAAGGCAAGCAAGCACCACTTATTTAAATTGGGCGCTTACACAAAGGATATTGCATTTAATCTCCAGCAAAGAGAAGCGGTCAGCAATGTGCTCAGAGATAAAATCAAAAACAATGGCTCCACTTGGCTAACCAATTATTTTGTTCAATGGAAATGGGATGCGTCGAATAAGTTTTCATTTCAATTGGGTGGACATGGGCAACAGCTTGGATTCAACAAGTCATCTGCTTTTCAGCCGAGATTTGGTCTCAGGTACCAGACCGGCAATGGTCAGTTTTTGAGTTTTGGCTATGGCATGCATTCCCAAATTCAACCACTTGGAAATTATTTTGCGAGAATAAGGGTCGGCAATGATACCGTACTGCCCAATAAAATGCTGGACTTCAGCAAATCGAAGCATTATGTATTGGGATATTCTATTCAAATAGCAAAAGACTGGAACCTTAAAACCGAAGTATACTACCAGTGGCTCTATAATATTCCGATTCACGCACTTCGATCCAGCAATTACAGTGTTATCAACCTGGATGATGATTTCTCCATTGAAACCCTTTCCAACACCGGGCTGGGGCAGAATTATGGATTGGAGCTGACGCTCGATCGTTATTGGAATGACAGATTTTATTTATTGGCTACGCTAAGTTTGTATCAATCAGAATACAGACCATCTGATAAGATTTGGCGAAGCACCCGTTACAACTCCAACAACTCTTTTACACTTTTGTTTGGAAAAGAGTGGGTGCTGAAAACAAAACGTCCCTCTTATTTCGGGCTCGACATGAAACTGATTTCAATGGGAGGTGTTCGTGTCACGCCCATCGATTTGGTGCAATCTTCCATTCGAAAAACCACCGTGTCAATTGCATCTAGATACAATGATGAAAAACTCAGGAGTATTTTTAGAATAGATGCACAGTTTGAGTGGAAAGTTCAATACAGAAAAACCACAGGTAGTTTGATACTCGGTATGCAAAATGCCACCAACCGGAAAAACCCTATCAGTCATCGCTACGATGCAAATCAGGGAAAAATCACCTATAATTATTTGCTGGGCAGGATTCCTGTTTTTGGCTACAAGGTTGATTTTTGATCAACAGTTTCACCCAAAGCATCCCATGAAGGTGTCAGACTGATTTCATCAGTGATTGGATCGTTTGCATCAATGCATCACTTACGCCCACAACAGGAAGTCTGAAAGTATTTTTGGTGATGCCAAGTGCTGACAGATACGCCTTTACGCCGCTGGGATTCCCTTCTGCAAACATGCTGGAGATAAGCGGGAGCATCTTTTCATGTGCAGGTCTTGATTCTACAAATTTACCCTGAAGGCATAGTCTTACCATGTCGGAAATCAATTTTGGGTATGCGTTTCCAACAACAGATATTACACCAATTGCACCACATGCCATGATGGGAAGCGTAATGCCATCGTCGCCGCTGATCACTTCAAATCCTTCTGGCTTGTCCTTGATGATCTGCATGATTTGTTCAACATTGCCGGAAGCCTCTTTGGTTGCGATGATGTTTTTGCATTCTCTTGCAATTCTCAAGGTTGTTGCAACATTTACATTCATGCCTGTTCTTCCAGGTACATTGTACATGATGATTGGAAGGGGGGCATTGTCATTGATTGCCTTGTAGTGTTGGAAGAGTCCTTCATTGTTGGGTTTATTATAATAGGGGCTTACCGAGAGGATGGCACTGTATCCAGTGAGATCGAATGATTGCATCGATTCAACAACAGCCCTGGTATCATTCCCGCCAATCCCAGCTACCAACTTTATTCTGCCATTGTTAAATTGATTGACAAGTGAATACACTTGTTGTCTTTCTGCTTTGTTCAGTGTTGGATTTTCACCTGTTGTACCCAATGCAACAATGTACTCAACTCCGCCATCGACCAGGTGGTTTACCAATTTCTCAAGGGAAGCTGTATCCAGTTCACCATTTTCTAAGAATGGTGTCACGATGGCCACACCTGTGCCGGCATATGGATGGTTATGGTTCATTTATTATGCTTGATTGGTAGATGTTTCTTCCCATCTGCCCATTTTTGAAAATTTTTCTATCCTGTCGTCAATTCTTTTATCCGGATCAAGATTTTTTAGTTCCATGATTGATCTCACCAATTGTTCCTTCACCATCGAAGCAGCAAGGTCATGGTCCCAATGTGCTCCACCCAGTGGTTCAGGGATGATGCCATCCACCAGTCCAAATTTCAACATATGATCAGATGTGAGTTTCAATTCTTCTGCGGCTTTTTCTTTTTGGTCCCAACTTCTCCATAGTATCGAACTGCAGCTTTCAGGAGAGATGACTGTGTACCATGTGTTTTCCATCATGAATACCTTATCTCCAACTCCTATGCCCATGGCGCCACCGCTTGCACCTTCTCCAATGATGACGCAAACAACCGGAACCTTCAAGCGAAGCATTTCATATATATTTCTCGCAATGGCTTCTCCTTGTCCACGTTCTTCTGCCTCGATGCCGGGGAATGCACCCGGGGTATCTACCAGGGTGATGATTGGTTTGTTGAATTTTTCTGCGAGCTTCATCAAGCGCAAAGCTTTTCTGTAACCTTCCGGATTGGCCATACCAAAATTTCTTAATTGTCTGGTTTTGGTATTGGTGCCTTTTTGCTGACCAAGGATCATTGCTGTTTGTCCATCGATCTTGCCGAAACCACCTACGATGGCTTTATCATCTTTGAAATTTCTGTCACCGTGCATCTCAACAAAGTCGGTGCAAATTCTTTCAATATAGGAGAGGGTGTAAGGACGATCAGGGTGCCTGCTCAATTGAACTTTTTGCCAGCTGGTCAATCCCTTGTTTATTTCTTGTTTTTTTTCAAGAATTTTTTCCTCTAATTCTTTGATGGAGGTGGAAAGGTCAACTTTGTTTTTTTCTGCGGTTGCCTTTATTTGGTCGATCTGGTCGTACAGATCTTTGATGGGCTTTTCGAAATCCAAATACTGTCTAGCGCTGCTTTCTGCCATAGTTTTGGTTTGGTTTCAGGGGTGTAAAGGTAAAAAATAAAATAGAAATGACTTCCGGCATTAATTAATTGAATTTCAGCATGATATAAGTTGTTTGTGTGGATAATTGAGGATTTGATAGTTTTATGATCTATGCTTGGAATCATTGTTCAATTATTGCTTTCTTATGCACTGATATACTTCTTTGACAGCAGAAGATTGGGCGTGCTTGGATGGCAACCACAGAGGAAGCGGCTAACCGACTTTTTCATCTTTCTCACGGTGTCAATGGCATCTTGTGCAACGGGATTTGTTTTTAGAATTTTATTTGCCCATGAGACATGGATATTAAATCCTGCATTTGATATACAATTATTTTGGAATGGACTTTGGTGGAACATCAAGTCGGTGATGTTTGAGGAGTTGATTTTTCGAGGGGTGTTGTTTTATTTGTTGATCAAATGGCTTGGCAAAGGATATGCTTTATTCATTTCCTCTGCATCATTTGGCGTTTATCACTGGTTCAGTTTTGAAATATTGGGAAATATTGCTGCAATGATGCAGGTTTTTATCACTACATCCATTGTTGGATGTTTGTATGCATGGGGATTTATAAAGTCCGGTTCATTGTATGCAACCATTGCCATGCACCTGGGATGGAATTTTACACAGGGATTTGCATTCTCCAGCGGAAGCATTGGAAATGGAATCTGGATCCTTGCAAAACCAAGTCCACAGATTACAGTAGGGTACGGGACATATTTCCTGATTTTTTATCTGCCGATGCTTGGTTTTATTGTTTTGAATTTTTTGCTTTTGAAATACAGAAACAAAAAAGGCTCACTTGAAATAAAGTGAACCTTTTGCGGACCGGACGGCGTGATTGAATTTAATTCTATCTAATCCTAAATGACCTAAATGTCTGAATATAATGGAGTTATAGTTATATAGTTCTCCCTTAAACTAATCTAAATTGATTAAAATATAGGGAAGTAGCTAC
>SXYR01000005.1 GCA_005788265.1 Bacteroidota bacterium
CCGGTAACGAGTATTTTTTTCATGTTTATTATTTCGATTTTTCAACAGCTGATCGGCCTATACTTTCGTAGTGATATCCGAGTTCTTGCATTTTTGAATTAGCGTAAAGATTTCTTCCATCAAAAATCACTTTATCTTTCATCCTGTCGGCGATTTTATTAAAATCAGGTGATCTGAACTCATTCCATTCGGTCGCAATGATTAATGCATCGGCATTGTCCAATGCATCGTATTGGTTTTCTGCAAAATTGATTTTTGCACCATAGTAATTTTTTGCATTCACCATTGCTTCAGGATCGAATGCGCATAAGGTTGCACCCAATTTCAATAATTCATCAATCATATAAAGGGATGGTGCTTCTCGAATATCGTCGGTATTGGGCTTGAAAGACAGCCCCCAAACAGCAAAATGTTTTCCCGACAATGCCCCCGCGTAATAGCGATTTATTTTACTCACTAAATGGACTCTTTGAATTTGATTGACTTTTATAACAGAGTTTAAAATCTCAAAGTCGTAGTCAACTTCACTTGCACTCTTTACCAATGCTTGAATATCTTTTGGAAAGCAACTGCCACCAACCCCAATTCCAGGATATAGAAATTTTTTCCCTATCCTTGAATCACTGCCTATACCCAATCTTACCATATCAACATCAGCATCCAGTCTTTCACATAGCTGAGCGATTTCGTTCATAAAAGAAATTTTCATCGCCAAAAACGAATTGGCAGCGTACTTCGTCAATTCCGCAGATCGCAAATCCATATATATGATCGGATTGCCAGACCGAACGAAAGGTGCATACAATTCAGACATTAGGCTTTTTACCCTGTCATTTTCAACTCCAATGATTATACGATCAGGCTTCATGAAATCTTCAACTGCAACTCCTTCGCGAAGAAACTCTGGATTTGAAACAATGTCAAATTGAACAGATGCATGTTTCATCAAAGCATTTCTTACTTTGTCAGCAGTTCCAACTGGAACAGTGCTCTTATCTACAACTACCGCATACTCCTGCATGATTTTACCAAGTTCATCTGCAACTTGCAAGACATATTTTAGATCTGCAGAGCCGTTTTCATCTGGAGGAGTAGGAAGCGCAAGAAATATAACATGTGCACCTTTGACACCTTCCATCAGAGAAGTCGTAAACTTTAATCTTCCATCCTTTTGATTTCTGAGAAAAATTTCATCGAGTCCGGGTTCGTAAATAGTTATCTGACCTGATTTGAGCTGATCAACTTTTTTCTGATCAATATCCACACAAGTAACTTCATTGCCGGTATCGGCAAAGCAGGTACCCGTGACGAGTCCCACATAACCAGTTCCAACTACAGCTATTTTCATGAGGTTAATTTATTTCGTGAAGTAATTTACTTTATCTGTGATATAATCCAACTGCTCTCTGTCCAATTCAGTATGCATCGGCAAAGAGACAACCCGCTCCGTCAACCAATCCGTCACAGGCAGATCGACTTTGGGCAGGTTCAAAAAAGAAAACATTTTTTGTCTGTGTGCCGGTACCGGATAATAAATCATTGCCGGGATCTGAGCAGATGCCAGTTGTTCAACCAATTGATTGCGATCGACTCCTTCCATTACAAGGGTGTATTGATGAAAAACATGCTTGTTGTTGGGAGCGATGCAAGGAGTTTTGATGCGGGGATTTTCTTTGAAGGCAGCTGTATAGTATGCAGCTGCTTCAAATCTCGCAGCATTGTAACGATCCAGTTGCTTCAGTTTGATGTTGAGAACGGCAGCCTGAATGGAATCGAGTCGCGAGTTGCAACCGACTACATCATGATAGTACTTTTTGCTTTGACCGTGGTTGGCGATCATCCTCATTTTTTCTGCCAGTGAATCGTCGTTGGTGCAGACTGCGCCGCCGTCGCCAAAACATCCCAGATTTTTTGAAGGGAAAAATGAGGTGCACCCTATATCTCCCATTGTCCCTGTTTTTTTGACTGTTCCATCACTGAAAGTATAATCAGCACCTATTGCCTGTGCATTGTCTTCAATTACATGCAAATGATGCGCTTTGGCAATTTCTAGAATTTTTTCCATGTCGGCAGATTGTCCATAGAGATGCACCGGCACAATTGCCTTTGTTTTGGGTGTGATGGCTTTTTCGATGGCTGATGGATCCATGCAAAAAGTATCGGGATCCACTTCTACAAATACCGGTGTCAATCTCAGAAGTGCAATCACTTCTGTTGTTGCGATATAAGTGAATGAGGGGGTTATTACTTCATCCCCCGGCTGGAGTCCGGCGGCCATCAGTGCAATCTGCAGTGCATCTGTGCCATTGGCGCAGGGGATCACATGCTTGACATCCAGATAAGCTGCGAGTTGATCAGAAAAATCAACCACTGTTTGTCCATTGATAAATGCAGTTGAATCCATTACAGCTGCAACGGCCTCATCAACGGCTTGCTTGATGCCGGCATATTGCCTTTTTAAATCAACCATTTGAATGGGCCTCATGCGCTTGAATGAATGGCCGCAAAGTTAAGAAAAAACGGGGCAATCCCGGATAAGGTCTTAGCTTCGCAAAGTACTCATTATCATGCTGTTTGCATATAACATTTTCACTCATTTATTCTCACTGGGGATGCACTTGGCATCGCCCTTTCATACCAAGGCAAGAAAATGGGTGAAAGGAAGAGCAAATTGGAGAAAAGAGTTGGAAGGAAAACTGAGTGGAAAGCGAGATAAACTCATTTGGATCCACAGTGCCTCATTGGGGGAATTTGAACAAGGAAGAACCCTCATAGAGGCTATCAAAAAAACATCTCCAGAGAGTAAAATTCTCGTCAGTTTCTTCTCTCCCTCCGGATATGAGGTAAGAAAAAATTTTCATGGCGCAGATTATGTTTGTTACCTGCCAATGGACAACCAAACCAATGCGGTTGATTTCATTGAAACAGTTCAACCATCTCTTGTTGTTTTTATCAAGTATGAGCTTTGGTTTCACTATTTGAACACCTTGAATAAACGCAATATTCCAACGATGCTCATTTCAGCGATCATCCTGCCTTCTCAACCTTATTTTGGAATCTTGGGCGGATTTTTTCAATCCATGCTGAAAATGTTCACACATATTTTTGTTCAAGATGAGCCATCCAAGCACTTGCTCTCATCCATTGGCATTGAAAACAATGTTTCCATTTCAGGTGATACCCGATTTGATCGGGTCGCTGAAATAACCCGTGAATTATTTTCCAATCATGCCATCGAACATTTTTGCGGGAATGAAAAAGTGTTGATTTCCGGGAGCACTTGGCGGGAAGATGAAGCTGCACTGCGGCATGTGCAATCGTGCATACCGGAGTTGAAACTGATCATTGCCCCTCATGAAATCCATACAGCACACCTTGCTTCCATTCAATCAATTTTCAAAGATGCGGTATTGCTGAGCGAATACAACCATGATGAAGCTGCCAAGGTGCTGATCATTGACTCCATTGGCATGCTATCAAAAATTTATAGATACGCAACCATTGCATACGTAGGCGGGGGATTCAACAAATCAGGTATACACAACATTCTGGAAGCAGCAGCCTATGGAAAGTTTGTTTGCTGGGGACCTAATTACCAACGTTCTGCGGAAGCAAAAAGAATGCTGGAGATGGGCTGTGGATTCAGCTTTCACCAAAAAGAAGTGTTGGCAGATAAAATTGCTGACTTGTTTGAGAACAATGCCGAGCTGGAAGCAAAAAATCGTTGCGCAAAAGAATTTGTATCATCCAATCAAGGTGCAACTTCACGAATTATGGTATTTTTACAGGATTCAAATATTATTTAACAAATGTTCACAGAACCCAGCAATATTGCACAGAAATCAGGTTGGATCGAGGTTGTCTGCGGCTCTATGTTTTCCGGCAAAACAGAGGAACTGATCAGGCGGCTAAAAAGAGCAAAGATTGCACACCAGCAAGTGGGTATTTTCAAACCGCTGCTTGACAACCGCTATCACCAGAACAATATTGTTTCCCACAATGAAACAACCATTTCTGCAAGCGCTGTTGCAAATGCAAAAAGCATACTGGAATTGGCAGATGCGTTTGGGGTGATCGGAATCGATGAAGCACAATTTTTTGATGAAGATATCCTGCACGTTGTAGAGAAACTTGCCAACATGGGAAAGAGGGTTATTGTCGCAGGACTCGATATGGATTATGCAGGCAAGCCTTTCGGACCGATGCCAAAACTTTTATCGATTGCCAATTTTGTCACCAAATTACATGCAGTCTGTATGCAGTGCGGTGGAGCAGCTAGCTACTCATTCAGAATTTCAAACAACACCGATCAGGTTGTCATCGGTGAGAAAGACCATTACGAAGCAAGATGCAGATCTTGCTTTCACGCATAACAATTGTGAATACCATACATCAAATATCAGCGCTCCTCAAAAAAGATCTTCTGCTGGAAAGAAGACAACAGCATACGCTTTATGGCATTCTGCTTTATATAACCTCCACCATATTTGTTATTTACCTAACACTGGATGATCCAGATGCCACCACATGGAACGCCATATTCTGGATCACACAATTGTTTATATGCATCAACGCAGTTGCGAAAAGTTTTTTGCAGGAAGCAAAAGGAAGAATGTTGTACTATTATACCATCACCTCCCCTGTTGCATTCATCCTATCTAAATTGATATACAATGTCGTTTTGATGACGATCATGAGCGTTATCAATCTCTTGCTCTATACTGCCATGTTAGGCAACCCTACAGCAGCATACTGGTCATTCGCAGCAATTGGTATTTTAGGAGGCTGTGGACTTGGGCTGATATTCACCATGCTGGCAGCCATCGCTTCAAAGGCCCTTCAACAAGCATCCCTGATGGCCATTTTAGGATTCCCATTGATACTGCCTCAGCTGATGCTGCTGGTTAGGCTTTCCAAATCAGCCTTTGGGGAAATTTTCAACAACGGCATTCCTTTGCAAATGATTTTGCTTTTGCTGGCATTCGACGCATTGATTATCGTCTTGTCGGTTATTTTGTTTCCATTTTTATGGAAAGATTAATTGAAGAGCCTAATTTTGACCCTTCAAACAATGGATGCATGCGCCTTGCCTGGTGGAAATTGCTGACGATTGCTCTTCTCTTTTATGCTGTTATCGGGGGATTTTTATTGCCGGTTCCAGCACTCACACAATTGGGTGAGTCCATCCGCAACTTGTACTTCCATGTTTGCATGTGGTTTGCCATGATGATCCTCTTCACGGTTTCTATCATCCAAAGCATCAAATACCTGAACAACAAATCAATTATCCATGATATCAAAGCAAAGGAATACGCAGCTGTAGGCTCTTTTCTTGGTATACTGGGATATTCAACTGGCGCCATATGGGCAAGTTATACCTGGGCAGACCCAAACAATCCAGCATACGCATCACTTGGTTCCATTATGAGAGAACCAAAACTCATCGGTGCTGCATTGGCATTGCTGGTCTATGGTGCATATTTTATTTTAAGAAGCTCGATTACCGATATGGATCAAAGAGCAAGGGTAAGTGCTGTATACAATATTTTTGCCTACGCCATGCTCTTCCCAACCATTTGGATCATACCCAGGTTATTACCGAGTTTACACCCCGGTCAGGAAGGAAATCCTGCACTGAACTTCAATGACATCGACGCGAGGATGCGCATGGTTTTCTATCCTGCAGTAATTGGGTGGACGCTTCTTGGAGCATGGATCGCTGGATTGAAAATCAGACTGGAAATCATCAAAGAAAAAAAAATCAGCAATGTATAAATCGAACAAATTCTTTTTGCTGCTGTTTGCATTATTTGCATCTTATTTTTCACAAGCCCAAGGAGAAACTATGGCCAACACAATGCGTTCAAACGGGAAAATCTATGTTGTTGTAGCAGTTTTAACGACTATTTTAGTTGGACTCATCGCCTACCTGGTTCGATTGGATAAAAAGATATCCAAACTCGAAAAGGAATAACCGTTCTTTAAAACGAGCTTTGCATTTATAAATTACTTGCCATGGCAGAAGAATATAAGTTTTTTGATGCAGTCTGTAAAAGTTTTGACAAGGCTGCCAAGTATACCAATTTCGATCAGGGAATTCTTGAACAAATTAAACAGTGCAACAGTGTTTTGCGCCTTCACTTCCCTGTCAAGATCGGCGATAAGGTTGAAGTGGTAAAAGCATACAGGGTTCAACATTCACACCACAAGTTGCCATGCAAAGGCGGTATCCGTTTCAGCGAAATGGTAAACCTGGATGAAGTGATGGCCTTGTCAGCTTTGATGACTTACAAGTGTGCGATCGTCAA
>SXYR01000184.1 GCA_005788265.1 Bacteroidota bacterium
ATAGGTCTCCAAGGAAGAGGGACGAACAATGTCTCTTTCACAATAAGGAGCATGCTCCATCAATTGACCAAATTCATTCAGATATCTTTTGGGAAAACGAATGGGACTGAAACTCTCAATGATAAAAAGCCTGTTATCTTCCCCATCAAAACTCATTTGATAAATGGTGCCCCTTGGAACAACCACGTAGTCGCCGTATTTAAATTGAATCTTCCCGAAACCGGTTTTCAATTCACCTGTCCCCTTGTGTATAAAAATGATTTCATCAGCCTGACTGTTTTTATAAAAATAATCAGTCATTGATTTTCTGGGAGCAGCGAGTGATATGTGTAAATCTGCATTCACCAAAACTGGCTTTCGGCTTTCCAAAAAATCATTTTCAGGCTTGACATTGAATCCAAGCAGGCTGGTATGCTTGAGATGTTTTTCCCTTGCTATCTTTGGTTCTACGGAATAAGGTTCCCCCAAAGATTTTACAATGGTTGGTGGATGTGCATGATAAACCAGTGAATACATGCCAGAAAATCCTTCTGTAGAAACCAGCTCTTCCGCATAGAGTTTACCGTCAGGTTTTCTAAAAATAGTATGTCTTTTGTGGGGTATTGAACCAAGTGAGTGGTAGATTGGCATGGCTTTCGTTTTAGGGCTGTTCTGTAATACGAACCTGAAACACGAAGTAAAATATTATTTCTAACTTCACGCTGATTGAAATTAAATTTTATTCAAAAAAAGGGTTAAAAAACACCTGTTTAATATTATTAATGAATGAAAATAGCCAGTTACTTAAAAAATAGTAAACAACACCTTGGGATAAATGTTCAGGGAAAACTCTATAATATCGCTTCACTGGGAGGAAATTTTCCATCAGATGTATTGGCATTTTTGGATGAAGGAGAAACAGCCATGCAGTCACTTCAGACAAAAACTCAGCAGCTGATCAATGGCGAGATCAAAGCATTGCCGGAAAATGATTTTCATCTTTTGGCACCGGTTCCTCATCCAAGATCCTGCAGAGATGGATATGCTTTTCGCCAACATGTTGCATCTGCTAGAAGAAACAGAGGAATTGAAATGATCAAAGAATTTGATCAGTATCCCATATTCTATTTTACCAATCACCAGGCTATTCAAGGTCCAGGTGATATATTTTGCATGCCTGATCATTTTGAGCAACTTGACTTTGAATTAGAGGTTGCCATTGTCATCGGGAAAGAGGGAAAAAATATTCAAGCAAAAAATGCAGATGCCCACATTGCAGGTTTTACCATCATGAATGACATGAGTGCAAGAAAATTACAGATGGAGGAAATGCTGCTCAACTTGGGCCCTGCTAAAGGAAAGGACTTTTCAACTGTTATTGGTCCCTGGCTGGTAACCCCTGATGAACTGAAACCCTTTTTGGTTGCTCCCAAAGATGGACATACAGGAAACAACTACAATCTTTCTATGAAATGTTGGGTCAATGATCAACTTGTTTCTGAAGGGAACATGGCGGATATGGACTGGACATTCGCAGAAATCATTGAACGCTGTTCATATGGTGTTACACTGTATCCAGGTGATGTAATTGGATCTGGTACCGTTGGCACAGGTTGTTTTCTGGAATTGAATGGAACTGCAAAATTGAATAATCCTCAGTACCAACCTCAGTGGTTGAAAGAAGGTGATGTGGTAAAAATGATGATTGACGGATTGGGAACACTTGAAAATACCATACGTGCAGAACAGACAGATTGGTCTATTTTAGCATTGAAGAAATAAAGGATCAGGTTATGCTAACAATACATACGGAGGAGTTGAGCACACAGGCATTGCAACAATATTTGCAGGCTGCGATTGCACCGCGACCCATCTGCTTTGCTTCCACCATTGATCTCAAGGGAAATGTAAATCTAAGTCCGTTCAGTTTTTTCAATCTCTTTAGCATGAACCCCCCAGTTTGTATTTTTTCACCTTCTAGAAGAGTGAGAGACAATACAACCAAACATACACTTGACAATTTGAAGGAGGTACCCGAATGTGTGATCAACATTGTCAACTACAACATGGTCCAGCAGATGTCATTGGCAAGCTGTGAATATCCAAAGGATGTGAACGAGTTCATCAAAGCCGGTTTTACAGAAGCACCGTCTGAGCTCGTGAAACCACCACGTGTAGCAGAATCCCCCATCCAGCTGGAATGCATTGTCCAGGAAATCATTTCCTTGGGCGAAAAAGCAGGTGCTGGAAATCTAGTACTGGCAGAAATCAAAAGAATACATATCAACGAAGCAGTATTGGATGAAAATAAGAAGATCAATCCTGCAAAACTTGATCTCGTAGCAAGGCTGGGAGAAGATTGGTACACACGTGTTACAGAGCAAAGTCTGTTCAAAGTTGAGAAGCCAAATACCAACTTAGGCATTGGCATGGATCAGTTGCCAGCATTCATACGCAATCATTCATTGCTATCGAATAACGAAAAAGGGCAATTGGCCAATGTAAGTGCAATACCTGAGCAGCTTAAAACAAATAATCATGTTTCACTCTCCGACGAAAAGATGCGTGAAATAAAAGATGCATTGAGAGAAAACAATACAACATTGGCTTGGAAAATTATTGAAACTTCAACTGCGCATCAATAATTTTCAACCCATCCCCGATCAGCTTTTTGTATTGGGGAAAAATCTGCTGCTGGTTAAGCAAATAACTTCTCAGTGCTGCAGCGAAAGATGTCAGTGAAAAATCCTCTGCAATGAGTTCAAGTATTTCCATGGAGGCCAACCAATCTTCCTTGAAAGATTGTTGAATAGCTTTCCATAAAGGAATCAATTCACTTGAAGAACGATGTTCCTCACGTATCTGACGAATCGCCTGAAAGATGGATTGGTATTGCAAATCCCGTTCAGTATATTTCAATTGATGTGTTCGCTCTGAAGAAACATAAAGTTGATCGAGTGAAGTGTTTTTATCTGCTACGCCATTGAAAACAGAAATGATTTCATTGCCAACTGCCATATCAAAACTTCCCCATGATGGTTCAAAATAGATCGTTCCATCTGCATCTGTTACACTGCATTGATCAAATGACAACAAGATCAATTTCTCATTTTTATGAACTGCTCCTGTCAATATCCCCTGAACAGAAATACCGCTCTCAAATGAAAGTACAGCTGGTTGATTCAATTGTATTTTTCTCTCTTCAAGATCTGCTATGCTGAAATCCTCTAGTTTTTTGGAGGAATCTTTCAGATTGCCTACTGGCGATCCATATCCATGGTGATGATAGTCAAACCCATGACCCTCTAGCATGGCATCTTTAAAAGACAAAGCAGATGGCCCAGTAGTTTGAATGTACTTGAGATGACCCTTTTGATCAGTAAATACTTTTGAAAAAATACCTGATACCTGGATGCCGGATGAAAAAGTAGATGTACATATATTTTTGCACTCAATGGCTTTTTCAACACTTGGAAGTCCACCTACCCTGAAAGCCATCTTGCTTTCAAACTGTTCTAAAACGTCAATCAGGTTTTGGAACGCAGGGGTAACAAACAGTTGCGGCTGAGGCTTGGTAATATCATACCCGTAATTGATTGCATCGATGGTATAAGTAATTTTTTTAACGGAGGGTTGCATACA
>SXYR01000006.1 GCA_005788265.1 Bacteroidota bacterium
GGACAAGGGGTGCAGTTTTATACAAAATCACAAAAGAAAAAAATAAATATTCTATATGAAAAGGGTAGTACAATTTTTAATCTGCTTTCTTATTGTTGCTTCAACTCATGCCCAAGTGGTACTGCCAGAAAGAGAGCAGGCGCGGGTAGTTGATGAAATGCTCGAAGAGCGCTTCAATACTGTTTTGCCATCATTGATGGAAAGAACCGGCATCGATATGTGGGTGATTATTTCCCGCGAATACAACGAAGATCCTGTATTGAGAACCATGTTGCCGTCTACTTGGCTCTCTGCCAGAAGAACCACCATGATTGTTTTTTACCATGATGTGAAAAAGAAATCAATCGAAAAATTAGCGATTGCTCGATACAATGTGGGTGAGTCGATCAAGGCATCCTGGGACATGAATAAATTTCCTGATCAATGGGATGCATTGATGGATATCATTGTTTCAAGAAACCCCCAAAAAATCGGATTGAATATTTCGGATGATTACGGACATGCAGATGGATTGGATCATACACATTATGATATGTTCATGAAAAAACTTCCATCAGCATTTAAATTCAAAGTCATCAGTGCAGAACCACTTGCTGTGGGATGGCTGGAGACCAGAACGGAAAAGGAAATGCAGATCTATCCCAAATTGGTTTCTATTACACACGATATCATTGCAGAAGGATTTTCTAACAAGGTCATCACACCCGGATTTACCACCACGGATGATCTCGTTTGGTGGTTCAGACAAAAACTCACTTCTCTTGGATTGGTTACATGGTTTCACCCATCCGTTGCCATTCAGCGAAGTGATTCAACCAGCTTTGAACACTTGAGAAGTTTTTCCAATCGTCCGAAAGACGATATTGTACAGCCGGGCGATTTATTGCATGTAGATTTTGGGATTACTTATTTGCGATTGAATACAGATTGTCAGCAACATGCTTATGTATTGAAACCCGGTGAAACAGATGCACCAGCATCCATCAAAAAAGCATTTGCAAACAGCAACAGGTTGCAAGACATTCTGACTTCCAACTTTATAACGGGAAGAACGGGGAATGAAATATTGCTTTCCTCTATCAAACAGGCAAAGTCAGAGGGCATCACCCCAAGCATCTATACCCATCCGTTGGGTTTCAACGGACATGCGGCAGGCCCAACGATTGGCATGTGGGATATGCAGCAGGGTGTTCCAGGCAGTGGTGATTATAAATTATATCCCAAAACTGCCTATTCCATTGAGTTGAACTCTTCCACATTTATCCCGGAATGGAAGAAAGATATCAGAATCATGTTGGAAGAGGATGGGTATTTTGACGGCTCCGGCTTCCGCTACATCGGTGGGAGGCAAGAAAAGCTCCATATAATTAAATATTAGAGTACTATAAAAAAAATACTACTATGTATAGCATAGTATTATAAATATCCATATCTTTGTCCTGTTAACCGATCATTTTCGGTCAAAAAACAGGACATGAATATTGAAAATACACAGAGTCAGATGAAAAAGGGGGTGCTGGAATTCTGCATCCTGTCTATCATCCGCAGGGGGGAAGCCTATCCATCGGACATCATCGAGGAGATGAAAAAGGCCGAGTTGCATATTTTGGAAGGCACCCTTTATCCATTGTTGACAAGATTGAAGAATGCTGATTTGCTCAGCTATCGTTGGGTGGAAAGCCAGAGTGGTCCGCCGCGAAAATATTTTTCCCTGACTGACAAGGGTTTGTCTTTTTATGCAGAACTGGAAGCAACTTGGAGGGGAATGGCGGGTGCTGTTGAAAGAGTTATCAATACAAAGGGAGAAGAAAAGAGGGACGAGGGGCAGGAGGAACAGCCGTTGACTGTTGACAGTTAACTGTTAACCGTCAACTGTTAACCGTCAACTAACAACTTAAAACCTACAACTTACAACTTAGACAAAATGAAAAAAGTCATCAACATCAATTTTCAAGGCAGGGTGATTCCAATTGAGGAACCAGCTTATGAAAATTTGAAAAAATATGTCGAAAGTCTTCGTACTTATTTTTCCAATGAAGAAGGAAGAGAAGAAATCGTCAATGACATCGAGAACAGAATTGCAGAACTCTTCAATGAGAAAATGAAAGCAGGTGCTTCGTTTATTACCGAAGCACATGTTGAAGCAATTATTTCCAGTATGGGAAGACCAGAGCAATTCGATGAGCTTTCCATGAACGATGAATCATCTTCATCACAAAGCAATCAACATGAACGTACAGAGCATCCAAGGGGAAATCTATTCCGCAATGCCAATGATAAATTGATTGGAGGGATTTGCAGTGGCATTGGTTCTTATTTCAGGGTGGATACATCCATCATCAGAGTATTGTTTGTGCTGCTCGCATTTGGATCATTTGGATTTATGTTTTTTCTCTACATCATATTATGGGCCATCCTTCCATCAAAATATGTTGCTGAAACAGTGGTCAGAAGAAAATTATACCGCGATGCAGATCATAAAGTAATTGGAGGAGTACTGAGTGGCATTGCACAATATTTTAATATACAGGTTTGGATTCCAAGATTGATTTTCTTGCTTCCTGTGTTGTTAAGTGTTTTCAAAGAAAGCTTCCCATTCGGATTCCCGATTTTTTATGGGTTCTCGGGCTCACTTGTGTTGACTTATATCATCTTATGGGCTGTGATCCCCAAAGCAGTAACGGCAACTGAAAAAATGGAGATGAAGGGGGAGAAAATTGATCTTGAATCAATCAAACAAAAATTTCAGGATGAAATGCATGGATTAAAAAAACATGTCGATGAGAACAAAGATAAATGGGCTTCCACCCTCAAATCCAAATCATCTGAATTTGCACAAGAGGTAAAAGAAACAGCCCAACCTGCTGGCAGAGGGTTTTTCAGGTTCATTGCTGCCCTATTTAAAGTTTTTGTATTCTTTATTTTGGGAGTCATTGCATTGACTTTATTTGCACTGGGCACTGCAATTGTTGTAGTGGGGAATGCCTTGATGCCGTTGAAAGATTTTATGATCAACAGCAATATGATTCAATTGTATGGCTGGGGGAC
>SXYR01000045.1 GCA_005788265.1 Bacteroidota bacterium
GTCATCAGACGAATTCATCACAGTAAAAGTTCCCACCCACAAAACCGATGTACATATTCCTGCTGACCTGGTTGAAGAAATCATGAGAATAGATGGATTTGACAACATTGAAATTCCCAAGAGCATTTATATTACACCTGCAACATCCAATCCCGCGAATGATTGTGCGCTGCGTGAAAAAATATCAGCTGTGTTGAATGGCGTGGGATTCAGTGAAATGCTCAACAACTCGATCACCAACAGCAAACATTATGCAGAGAATGAATTACATGTTGCTGTTAAGATGTTGAACAACTTGAGTTCAGAGCTCGACATGCTGCGATTGACCATGTTGGAAACTGGCTTGGAGACGGTTTCAAAAAATCTCAACCACAGGAATGATAATTTGAAATTGTTTGAGTTCGGTAAAACATATACCCATTCCAAACAATCCTATGCGGAAGCAGATCACCTTGCCTTGTTCACAACAGGTGTCATTCAGCCAGCAACTTGGAACAACAAAGAGATGGATGCTGATTTGTATTTTTTAAAAGGAGTGTTGAATGCGCTGCAAAATCAATCAGGCATCAACAATCTCCAGTATCAGCTGACCAATCATGAAAAATTTGATGTTTTACTGGAGGGTAAATCAGGTGATGTAACAATTGTTCAAATAGGTAAACCCACTGAACATCTGTTGAGAAAGTTTGATATCAAAGTTCCAGTATGGTATGCCGACATCCAATGGAACAGCTGGTTCTCTTTGTCTAAAAAACATTTGCTTAAATACAAAGAGATTTCAAAATTTCCCTCTGTACAGCGTGATTTGTCTTTCATCGCCAACACTGCACTCACGTATGGAGCAATTGAAAATGCATTATCTTCATTATCCATCCATCAACTGAAAGGATTCAGGTTGTTTGATATCTTCAAAAGTGACAAACTTGGCAAGGACAAACAATCCATGGCGATGAATTTCACATTCATGGATGAAACCAAGACAATGAAGGACGAGGAAATAGAAAAAATGATGAAAAAAATTACTCATCAATTGGAAAAAGAGTTTCAGATAGAGATCAGAAAATAATGCCGACTGCACAGGAACATATCAATATGATTCAACAGAAACTCTCAATGCTGATCGAGAGACACAATGGATTGTTGAAGGAAAATGAGCGACTGAAAAAAAGCGTGCATGACTCAACGAGTGAGTTGAATCTGTTAAGAGAAAAGAATGACCAAATCACGCTTCAATTGAACATGCTTAAAATTGGTGAGCCGGAAGAATCAAAGGAATCCAGAAATGCGTTGGAGAAAAAAATCAACGAATACATCAAAGAAATTGACAAGTGCATCGCCCAATTGGGAGATCAAAACTAAACACGTTTTACCGCCTTGCATTCTACCATTTCATCACCCTGTATACATTGCAACGTATACACGCCGTAAGGAAGTTCACTGAGTCCCTCGATACAAAATGATGTACTTGCTGTGGAAATTAACTTTTGCGTTTTACAACAAATTTTTCCATCTTCACTCAACAACACTACATGCAGAGGAGATGGAACTATATCATCCACTTCAACTGTAAGGTTGTCTATAAACGTTGGCGTTTTGGTTTTGGCAAACATGTGAAAAGCAATCGTTCGGTTAAAAAATCAGGTCGGCTTTCGTTGGATAGTGAACAAATTGTGTATAAACCTAAGTAAATATTGATAAAATGCAAAATTTGATCCCAATAAATATTATCATAGGGGACCGTAGCTACCGGATCAAAATAGACGCCGCTGAAGAGGAAACTGTCAGAAAAATGACAAAAAAACTAAACGATCAAATTGCCAGCTACAAATCACAGTATGCCGGAAAGGACATGCAAGACTATCTTGCCATGGTACTCCTGTCATTTGTTTCAGAGCAGCATAGCGCTCCTGCAGCCGCCAACGACCAGTCGGTAAATATTGATTTTCAATCACTTGAATTGTTGCTCGACAAAGCACTGCAATTGAAATAGACCCATTTTTAACGAGGGTTTTAGGGCTTTTTTCTTTAACTTCGTAGCTATTGCCCATATGAAATATTTTTCGAAGGGATTGATTATGAAACAGCAAAAAACAATTATTCATGGAATCGCAACTCATTATACCCATTGTTACGGGAATCGTCTCCGTTATTGCAGGACTCCTTTTGGGTAGAATTTTTGGTAAAAATTCTAAAGCTAAAATCGAAGAGGCAGAGACAAAAGCGGTGCAAATTCTGGAAGATGCAAATCTGAAGTCAGAAAATTTAAAGAAAGAGAGACTGCTTGAAGCCAAGGAAAAGTTTGTTCAGCTAAAAGCAGAACATGACAAGGAAATCCTGGAAAAGAACCGCAAAATCAATGATGCGGAAAACAGGAGCAAGCAGAAAGAACAATCCATCAATCAAAAGACCGAGCAACTGGATAAGCAGATCAAGGAGAATGAGTCCATCAAGGATCATTTGAACCGACAAATCGAGGTCGTCAACCAAAAAAGAACTGAGCTTGAAAAGCACCAGGAGGAACACATCCGCAAACTGGAAAAAATAGCAGGACTCAGTGCGGAGGATGCCAAAGCGCAATTGATTGAAAGCCTGAAACAGGAGGCACAGACAAGGGCTCTCTCCCTGCAACAGGAAATCATCGAAGAGGCACGTCAAAAGGCGAACAAAGAAGCCAGAAAAATTGTGATTCAGAGCATTCAAAGAACTGCTGCTGAACAAACCATTGAAAATACTGTAACCGTTTTCCAGTTGGAAAGCGATGAGATCAAGGGACAAATCATTGGAAGAGAGGGAAGAAACATACGTGCCATTGAAGCCGCTACTGGTGTTGATTTGGTGGTAGATGATACGCCTGAGGCCATCATCCTTTCATCTTTCGATCCACTCAGGAGAGAGATCGCTCGTCTCTCCCTGCAGCGACTGGTAAGTGATGGCAGAATACATCCTGCACGTATTGAGGAGGTTGTTGAAAAGACCAGAAAGCAGTTGGAAGAGCAGGTGGTGGAAATTGGAGAAAGAACCATCATTGAACTTGGCATTCATGGATTGCACAAAGAACTGGTTCGTATTGTAGGTAAGATGAGATTCAGGTCCTCCTACGGACAAAATCTACTCATGCACAGCCGCGAAGTAGCCAACCTCTGCGGTATCATGGCTGCTGAACTTGGCATGAATCCCAAACTTGCAAAAAGAGCAGGTCTTTTGCATGACATAGGAAAAGTTCCGGATGAAGAAACTGAACTCAGCCATGCATTGCTCGGCGGTAAACTGGCAGAAAAATACGGAGAAAATCCGGCTGTTGTCAATGCCATTGCAGCCCACCACGATGAAACTGAAATGCAATATGTCATTTCACCTATTATTCAGGCATGCGACGCCATCAGCGGTGCTCGTCCGGGTGCACGCCGTGAAATCATGCAGCAATATATCCAGCGTATCAAGGACCTTGAAAACTTGGCCATGACCTACAATGGTGTAGAAAAAGCCTATGCCATTCAGGCCGGAAGGGAACTTCGTGTGATCGTGGAGGCTGACAAGGTTACGGACGGAGAGAGCGAAAAACTCAGCTTTGAAATGGCCCAGAAGATACAAACTGAAATGACCTATCCAGGCCAGATCAGGGTAACAGTCATCCGTGAAAAAAGAGCCGTCAATGTGGCCAGGTAAACATGATTTTGCTATAAAACCCTATTTCCTTAACTTTGCCGTCCAAAATTTGTGGTTATGAATCAAGCTATCGCGTTTGTACATGAGCAGTTGACTCCAAAAGCAAACCATCCTTCTTTTAAGGCAGGTGACAACATCACTGTAAACTATAAGATCATTGAGGGCAACAAAGAAAGGATCCAGAGCTTCAAAGGCGATGTGATCAAACGTCAGGGCCAAGGAAGCACAGCAACCTTCACCGTAAGAAAGATTTCTGATGGTGTGGGCGTTGAGAGAACTTTCCCTGTATCATCTCCCAACATTGAGTCCATCGTTTTGAACAAAACCGGTAAAGTACGCAGAGCAAAATTGTACTTCCTCAGAAGCAGAAGCGGGAAAAGCGCAAGGATCAAGGAAAAAAGAGTCAAATAAGATACTCCAAAATATTCTGTTAATCCCGCCCCATGGCGGGATTTTTTATTCCCCCATCCACATTGATTAGCGTGAAAAACATTACATTTGTTATTGATCAAAAACACAAGATTATGATGTTCCATAGCGATTTTTTGCTCGCAATGCCTGGAGGTTCTGAATGGATATTTATCATATTGGCAGTACTGATCCTGTTCGGTGGCCGTAAAATACCTGAATTCATGCGTGGGCTTGGCAAGGGAATCAGAGAGTTCAACGATGCCAAATCAAATGTGAAAAAGGAAATTGAGGAAGGCATGAAGGAAAAAGAGAACCAGCAAGCAAATTAATATTTCCTGCTACAAGATTGTATACTCACAGATCTATATCAGATCTCCGAAACAAGTTGTCGTGCGGTGAAGTTACCTGCACCGAGATCGTATCTTCCTATCTCAAGCAAATAGAAAACAAAAAACACCTCAACGCATTTATTGAGGTATACGCAGCAGAGGCACTTGAGAAGGCAAAATCACTTGACCAAAAATTGAAAACCCCAAACAGCTGGGGCAAACTCTTCGGAACAGTAATTGGCATCAAGGACGTTCTTTGTTACAAGGATCATCACGTTGGAGCAGCTTCAAAGGTGCTTGAAAATTATACGGCCATCTACAATGCAACTGCCATCCAAAAAATATTGGATGAAGATGCCATCATCATCGGAAATTTAAACTGTGATGAATTCGCGATGGGTTCCTCCAATGAACATTCCTCTCATGGAAGGGTTTTGAATGCATGGGATGAAACGCGGGTTCCAGGTGGTTCATCAGGAGGCTCTGCAGTTGCTGTTCAAGCCAACATGTGCATGGTCAGTCTTGGTTCAGATACAGGCGGATCCGTGAGACAACCGGCTGATTTTTGCGGCATCATTGGACTCAAGCCGAGCTACGGAAGAGTTTCACGCTATGGATTGTTGGCATATGCTTCATCCTTTGATCAAATCGGAATTTTTGCACATGGCGTTGAAGATGCTGCACTGGTGCTAGAGGTAATTGCAGGAGCAGATGAATACGACAGCACATGCAGCTCATCTCCTGTTCCAAATTATATTTCATCTCTGAACCAAAAAGCAACGTTTAAAATTGCTTATTTCCCTGAATGCCTTGAACACCCATCGCTTGATCAAGAAATCAAGACCAATATCGAACAGCGGATCAGAGAGTTGCGTTCACAAGGACATACGGTAGAAGCAGTAGGTTTTGATTACCTTGATTTTATCGTGCCAGCATATTATATCCTCACAACCGCAGAAGCATCTTCCAATCTCTCTCGTTATGATGGGGTACGATTCGGTTACCGCACCGATGCGCCCGTTGATAACCTGCAAGACCTGTATAAAAAATCCAGGTCCGCTGGATTTGGAAAAGAAGTCAAAAGAAGAATCATGCTGGGCACTTTCGTGTTAAGCACCGGATACTATGACGCCTATTACGCCAAGGCACAACAAGTAAGAAGACTCATCGCTGATCAAACAAAAGAAATTTTCAAATCATACGACCTCCTGTTGATGCCTACCACTCCGTCTACCGCTTTCAAATTTGGAGAAAAAAGCAATGATGCAGTGGAAATGTTCCTCGGAGATTTGTATACCGTCTACGCCAACTTAGCGGGCATCGCTGCTATCAGCATGCCAATGTTCAAACATTCCAATGGCATGCCTTTTGGCCTACAAATTCTTGCAGATAAAATGAAGGAATCAACCTTGCTTCAATTTTCCAACCAGGCGATGCATCAGATGAAACATGTTGAATAAAAAGTTGACCATATTGTTCTTGATAGTAACTGTTCAGTCCTCGTCCATCGCGGCTGAGTTCCATGCAATGGATACAACCATTAAAAAAGAAATTGCATGGGATGAACTGAATCCAAGAGCAATCGGTTTTGTGAAAGACTATCTGGCGATTCACCAAGAGCGCCTCACGAAAATGAAAACATGGGGTGCGCCCTATTTCCTCTCCATTGAAAAAATTTTAAACCGCTATCACCTGCCCCCCACGCTTAAATATTTGGCAGTGATTGAATCTGACTTGAAATCAAACGCATTGTCCTCTGCAGGCGCAGTGGGACCCTGGCAGCTCATGCCAGGAACTGCAAGAGATTTGGGATTGACAGTTGCCAAGGGAAGAGATGACAGAACCGATCTGAGCAAGAGCACGCATGCAGCAGCCAGGTTCCTATCCATCCTATACAAGCAATTGGGTGATTGGCTCTTGGTGGTTGCGGCATACAACGGTGGACCCGCAAGGTTGGATAAGATCATCAAACGAAATGACAATAAGAATTTCTGGGATATTCAACAGGAGCTCCCTGCTGAATCCAGAAACCATGTAAAAAAATTCATTGCTACGCATTATATTTTTGAAGGGAAGGGCAGTGAGACTACTGGAAAATTGTCAAATGAACCGAACCCGATCATTGGAAAGGAAGAGCTCAACAACCTAGACAGCATCACCATCTACGGAAGATACACAGGAGAAGTCATCGCTGACATGCTTGGCATCGACAGAAAAAATTTTGAAAAATGGAATCCCCTTTTCAATGAGAAAATATCAACAGGACCTTATCAACTGAAAATACCAAAAGAAAAGAAAGCTGCATTTGAACTGCAACATGATAGAATCGTAAAACAATCTGTTCAATATTTTATGGAAGAAGGAACCAGAGAATTGATCGGCTTCCCAACACCTACCGCTTCCCCCAGAACAGAGACACCGGCAAAAACAATAAAAAAGAAGAAATCGAAGCAGTAATTAGAAATCATCCTCTTCGTCAAATCCGCCACCGCCGCCGCTGAAATCATCGAAGCCCAAATCTTTGAATTCATCATCCATTCCCAAATCATCGTCATCGGCTGATTTTTTACCACCAGTTTTTTTGGTCTTTGATTTTGGAATATCAAATTCATCGAAATCAGGATCCCAATTTTCATCATCCTCCACTTGGTTCCAATCATCTTCTACATCTTCTGCATCTTCATCCTCATCGCTAGATCTTGCTGCTTTCTTCAGAGGCTTGTCATCCTCTTCATCAAATTCATCCTCTTCGTCATCTTTTTTTGACTTTGAAGCGGGATGCACAGATTTTAAAGAAGCATTTTCAGCAACTGATTTTTTACCAACTTTTTTTTCTTTTTCGGGCTTTGCCATAATCATCAAATAATTACGGTGTAAAATTTCTGAGACTTTTTTATATCACCAAATATTTTAAAAATATTTTTCCCAAAAAATACCAATGATTAAACAGTGATCAATTGGTCTCTTTCCGGACCATTTGAAATATGCGTCACTTGAACACCCAGGTATTGATTGATGAAATCGATGTAAGTCTTCATGGCTTGGGGCAAATCTGCATGTTGCTTTAACCTGGAAGTATCTGTCATCCAACCGTTGAATTTCTTGTAGGTGGGTTGAATTGTCACCTTGCTTAACTGATATGGAACTGTTTTTTCCTCTTTTCCATCAATACCATAGCTTGTACAAACGGACAACTCTTCAAATGCATCCAGCACATCCGATTTGGTCATTACAATTTTTGTAACGCCATTGACCATGCAGGCAAAATTCAATGCAACCAGGTCTATCCAGCCGCATCTGCGTGGTCTGCCTGTAGTGGCACCAAACTCATTCCCAATTTTTCTCAAACGTTCACCCGTTTCATCATGCAACTCTGTTGGGAAAGGCCCACTTCCTACCCTTGTACAATAGGCTTTTGATACGCCGATCACGTCTTTGATTTTTTGAGGAGCCACCCCTAAACCGGTGCAAACACCTGCTGATATGGTATTGGAGGAGGTTACAAATGGAAATGTTCCAAAATCCACATCCAACATGCTGCCCTGGGCTCCTTCTGCGAGCACTTTTTTACCTGAGGCAATTTTTTCATTGATGAAATATTCTCCATTCACAATTTTAAGACTGCGCATGAATTCGATTGCCTCAAAAAACTCCTCTTCCCATTCGCTTATGTCTTCGTTGAATCCAAAAGAATCCAGCAAACGTTGGTGTTTTAAGCGAAGTTTGATGTACTGTGTGGTAAAATTTTTATCCAACAGATCACCTACTCTCAATCCATTTCTTCCTGTCTTGTCCATATAAGCCGGACCAATGCCTTTCAGAGTAGATCCTATTTTTTCATTCCCCTTCGACAACTCAGATGCTTTGTCAAGCGCTCTGTGGGTTGGAAGTATCAAATGGGTTCTTTCGGAAACAAATAAATTTTTTCTTCCATCTACTCCAAAAGCTGCAACCTTATCGTATTCTTTTCTCAACGTTACGGCGTCCAATACGACACCATTCCCAATCAGGTTGATGGTATTTTCATGAAATATTCCAGAGGGAATTTGATGAAGCACAATCTTTTCACCATTCACATACAGGGTATGACCCGCATTGGGTCCACCTTGAAACCTAGCAATGATATCGTACGCTGGAGCAAAAAAATCAACAATCTTTCCTTTCCCTTCATCTCCCCATTGTAGTCCTAGCAAAACATCTACCATAATGAATCTTGAATGTTAAGTCGCGAATTTATGCCAATGCATTGTAAGGCAGAAATATAAATATCCTCATCAGGATTCCAGGTCATATCGACTCACATCTTGTATGCCGGGCAGGAGCTTCAGTTCTGAAATCAATTCATCCAATTCCTCTTTATCATGGACAAACAACCTGATGTTTCCTTCAAAAATACCCTCCTTGGCTTCTACCGTGATGGCATTGATATTGATCTTTAACTCCCCTGATATGAGGTTGGTAATTTTGTGGATAACTCCCACATCATCCAGCCCGGTAATTTTAAGTCCTGTGAGGAATGAAATCTCCTTGTTCTTCGCCCATTTGGTCTTGACCACGCGATGCCCATAACTTGAAAGCAATTGGGTTGCATTCGGGCAATTGGTCCGATGAATAATCAACCCCTTGCCACTTGAAACAAATCCAAATACATCGTCACCCGGAATAGGTTTGCAGCAATTGGCCAGTGTATATACAATCCGATCGCTTCGCTCACCAAAAATGACGAGTTCGGTATCTTTTTTGGAATCTTGCTTAACAGCTGTTTCGCCTGCAACCTCCCCTTTTCTGATTTTTTTCAATTCCAACTTATCGCCCTTTACATCAAACTCTTTCAATTCTTTCAAATCAATTTGTTTGGTCGCAATGCGATAAAACAAATCCAAGGAGGATTGTACTTTATAGAAATCCACCAAAAGATCGATGTTATGTAAGGATAGCTTGGCACCAATATTGTGCAGTTTTTTCTCTGCTGTGTATTTCCCATCTTCAGCAATGTTTCTTTTCTCATCACGCAATACATCTTTGATAACGTTTCTCGCTTTGGCAGTAACCACAAAACCGAGCCAGTCTTCATTGGGTTTTTGCTTGTTGGAGGTGATGATTTCTATTTGGTCTCCGCTCCTCAGTTGATGACTCAGTGGAACAAGCTTGTGATTCACTTTTGCACCAATACATTTAGAGCCGATCGCGCTGTGGATCGCAAATGCAAAATCCAATGCACTTGAATTTACAGGCAACATTTTCACATCCCCTTTGGGTGTGTAGACGTAAATCTCCTCTGCGAGAAATGATGTCTTAAAGTCCTGCAAAAAATCAATTGAACTGATATCCTCCCCTCCCAATGCCTCTCTGATTTGAGAGAACCATTTATCGAAACGATCCTCTGCATCACCTCCTTCTTTGTATTTCCAATGTGCAGCCAATCCCTTCTCCGCAATTTCATTCATGCGTTTAGATCGGATTTGTATTTCCACCCATTTTCCCTGCGGACCCATCACAGTCGTATGCAAGGCTTCGTAACCATTTGATTTCGGATTGCTCAACCAATCCCTCATCCGTTCGGGTGATGGATTGTACATGTCTGTAATGATGGAATAGACTTTCCAGCAACTTTCCTTTTCGTTTTCCTGGGCCGTATCGATAATAACCCTGATGGCAAAAAGATCGTACACTTCTTCAAACGCCACATTCTTCTTTTTCATTTTATTCCATATCGAGTGAATGGATTTGGGTCGACCGTATATTTCATACTGAAACCCAATGCCATCCAGTTTTTCTCTTACAGGTTTGATGAATTCGTTGATATAGCGTGTTCTTTCTCTTTTTGTTTCAGCTAATTTTTGTGAAACTTCTTTGTACTGATCCGGCTCCATGTATTTCATGGCCAAATCTTCCATTTCAGTTTTGATATTGTAGAGTCCCATGCGATGCGCCAGCGGTGCATACACATAAATCGTTTCGGAAGCAACTTTCAATTGCTTCTCCCGTTTCATGCTCTCCAGCGTCCGCATGTTGTGCAAACGATCTGCCAATTTGATCAGGATCACGCGGGGATCATCTGTAAGCGTAAGCAATATTTTCTTGAAATTCTCTGCCTGTTGAGAAGAATTGTGATCGACCACCGTAGCAATCTTGGTGAGTCCGTCGATGATTTTTGCCATCTCATTTCCAAACTCCCGTTGGACATCTTCCAAAGCAATGTCTGTATCCTCTACGGTATCATGCAGCAATGCACAGATGGTGGACCTGACACCCAGACCAATTTCATCCACACAAATCATCGCCACTGCAAGGGGGTGAAATATGTAGGGCTCACCGCTTTTTCTGCGCATGGTTTTATGCGCATCTACTGCCATCTCAAAAGCAGTTCTCACCAGCCGTTTGTCACCCGTTTTCAATTTGGGTTTGAGGGTCCTGAGCAAGGACCTGTAGCGACGAACGATCTCCTTTTTTTCATCCTCCTCGCTCAGCGCGTAAGGCGCAGCCATCATATCTTGATCGACTAAATTCATGCCTATCAAATTTACTGAAAAAGCCTGGGAATGCCTTTTAATTACCTCAAAAAGGGTTACCTTTGCACCCCAGTTGAAAAGAGCAGCTGCAAGCTTAACCATTTGCGGGTGTGGTGAAATTGGTAGACACGCCAGACTTAGGATCTGGTGCCGTGAGGCTTGGGGGTTCGAGTCCCTCCACCCGCACTCTTTTCCCAAATTAATTTGAACATGGCAACTATCAGCAGAGAGCAGATCGCTCCACTACACGAAAGAATCAAGGTAACCGTTTCTCCGTCCGATTACAACCCAGCATATGAGTCAGCACTCAAGAAATATGCAAAAAATGCCAACATACCCGGATTCAGAAAGGGCATGGTACCCACAGGTGTTGTAAAAAAGATGTACGGAGCAGCCGTTTTCACAGAAGAAGTATTGCGCAACATTGAAAATGAATTGATGCAATATTTGCAGACGGAAAACATTGCTTACCTGGGGCAACCGCTTCCAGAAGACAACAACGATCCTGCACAAATCAACCATGCAGAACCAAAAGATTATACCTTCTCATTTGAGCTTGGACTGAAGCCGAATTTTACCATTCCAGATATAGGAAAAGCCAAAACCACGCTCAATGTTGTAGATGCAACAACCGAGATGGTAAATGAAGAAGTTGACAGACTCTGTCAACGATTGGGCAAACTGACTGAACCAGCATCTGTTACAAATGAGGAAGATATTCTCAATGTTTCATTCCAGAAGTCAGATGCAAAGGGAGTTGTAGAAGAAGGTGTAGAAAAGAAAGAAAATTCTCTATTGCTTAAATACTTTTCAGCTGCCACTCAAAAAGAACTGATGGGCAAAAAGAAAGATGAACAAATTGTTTTGCAAATCGGAAAAGCATTTGAAGAGAAAGAAAGAGATTGGCTGGCGAAAGACCTAGGACTTGACAAAGACAATAAAGATGACCTGAAGCAGCATTTTGTAATGCAGATAACAAAAATAGGTTTTGTTGAGAAAAGATCGCTTGATGAAGCTTTTTTCAAAGAGGCCATTCCCGCAAAAGAAATCACAACCGAAGAAGCATTCAGAGACGAGATAAAAACACAAATCGAGGGATATTGGAAACACCAGGCACAACATATGTTAGAGCATGAAATATTCCATCTGCTTTCGGAGGAAACAAAGATGGAATTCCCAGAAGATTTTCTGAAGAAGTGGTTGCTCAAAAGCGGTGAAAAAGAACAGAGCCCGGAAGCCATTGAAAAAGATTTTCCAAACTTCCTGAATCAACTTCGCTGGACATTGGTGAGCAATGAAATTGGAACACAACAATCATTGCAAGTGAGCAGAGAGGAAATAATGGACAGTCTCCGTCAGCAACTCATGGGCTATTTCGGTTCTATGAATCTTGGAGGAAACATGGATTGGCTTGAAAGCTATGTTGAAAGAATGATGGGTGATAAGCAGCAAGTTGAAAGCGCTTACCAACGCGTATTCAGCTCAAAAGTCCTGGCCTGGGCAGCATCACAAGCTAAACCCACGGAGAAAAAACTTACCGCAGAAGAGTTCCAAAAGTTATCTGAAAAACACCAGCATTGATGCGTTGATCAAAACGCAGGCTGTTAGGGGTTAACTAAAAAATAAGAAAAAAAGCTAGACAAAATGTCTGCTTTGTTTTCAGGCATGCTATTTGGACTGTATTTGTATTAATTTGCCTAAATAAATGCCGAAAACATGAATCTCGGAAAGGAATTTGAAAAGTTTGCAATCAAAGAGAGGGGAATTTCCAGTAATACACTGCATGGATATACCAATCACATGGTAACCAACCTCACACCTAACATCATTGAAGAAAGACCCATGAACGTTGCAGTCATGGACGTTTACAGCAGGTTGATGATGGACAGGATCATTTTTTTGGGTTATCCCATCACAGATGAAGTTGCCAACATCATTACTGCACAGTTGCTGTTTCTGGACAGTACGGACCGTACCAGAGATATTCAAATGTATATCAACAGCCCGGGTGGATCTGTTTACTCAGGACTCGGTGTATACGACACCATGCAATATGTAACGCCAGATGTATCTACCATTTGCATCGGTGTGGCTGCCAGCATGGCTGCCGTTTTGATGTGTGCTGGAACTGCAGGCAAGCGAACTGCGCTGAAACATTCACGCATCATGATGCACCAGCCAAGTGCAGGTGCAGGCGGACAGGCAAGTGATATAGAAATCACTGTCTCACAAGTCAGAAAATTGAAACACGAACTATACGAAGTTGTTGCACAACACAGCGGACAACCAGTAGACAGGATTGCAAAAGATTTTGACAGAGATTTTTGGATGACGGCATTGGAAGCGAAGGAATACGGATTGGTAGATGAAGTACTGCTGCTGAATCCAAAAAAGAAGAAAGCGTAAAAGAGAAGCAAATGAACATGTACAATAAAATAAGACTCGACGAAGAACACGAGCCAGCAGAAAACGGAAACATGATGGAAAACATGTTGTCTGTTGCCAAGTTTGATAAAAAATTCATCGAACAGAGAAAAGTTTTTCTATGGGGAGTTGTCGATGACAAATCTGCAAAAGACATCACAGCCCGCTTGATGTACCTCGATGCTGTCGATCCAGGCAAAGAAATCAAATTCTATATCAATTCACCTGGTGGAGTCGTTACCAGTGGAATGGTTATTTACGATACGATGCAGATGATCAAATCACCCGTATCCACGATATGTATGGGAATGGCTGCATCCATGGGATCGATTTTATTAAGTGGAGGGAAAAAAGGAAAAAGATACATCTACCCACATGGTGAGGTAATGATTCACCAACCTTCTGGGGGCGGACAAGGCACCTCAGCTGATCTTGAAATCATGGCAGAGCAAATCAGAAAAATAAAAGAGCTGGGTGCTAAGATCCTTGCACAGAACTGCGGACAAGCATTTGACAAAGTCATGAAAGATTTTGACAGAGACTATTGGATGAATGCAGAAGAATCTGTGAAATATGGCATCGTAGACGGACTGGTGAAATCAATTTAACAAGCACAATCCATTATATGGCCAAGACTACATTGCATTGCTCATTCTGCGGTAAAAATCGCGATGAGGTAAAAATTCTGATTGCAGGTCAAGAGGGCCATATTTGTGAATCTTGCGTTGACCACGCCAAAGAAATTGTATTCCAGGAAGTGGAATCAAAAAAAGACAGCAAATCAGCCTTCAAACTGTCCGTAAAAAAACCGATCGAATTAAAAAATCATTTGGATGAATATGTCATCGGTCAGAATGAAGCAAAAAAAATACTTGCAGTTGCTGTATACAATCATTACAAGCGACTCAACCAACCAACCGGCAGCAACGGCAAACAAAACAAGAAGGGCGAGAAACAAGACGATGTTGAAATAGAAAAAAGCAACGTCATCATGGTTGGGGAAACAGGCACCGGAAAAACACTGCTTGCAAAAACAATTGCCAAACTTTTGAATGTTCCTTTCGCAATTGTAGATGCCACGGTATTCACGGAAGCAGGTTATGTAGGCGAGGATGTGGAGAGCATTTTAACAAGACTGCTGCAAGTTTGCAATTACGATGTTTCAGCAGCAGAGAGTGGAATTGTATACATTGACGAGATTGATAAAATTGCCCGAAAAACAGACAATCCTTCCATCACAAGAGATGTGAGCGGGGAAGGTGTTCAACAAGGACTCCTAAAGTTATTGGAAGGTACAGATGTATTGGTTCCACCACAGGGAGGCAGAAAGCACCCTGATCAAAAACTCATCAAGATCAATACCCAAAATATCCTCTTCATTTGCGGAGGCGCTTTTGACGGAATTGATAAGGTCATCGCTAGAAGGGTAAATACCAATGCCATCGGCTTCAATGTAAATAAATCAGTGCAGGAGGAAATGAAAAACAACCTCTTGAAATTTGTAAATGCTCAAGACCTGAAATCATTTGGTTTGATTCCTGAACTGTTGGGAAGATTGCCAATCGTTACTTACTTAGATCCTTTGGATAAGGTAACATTGAAATCGATTTTAACCGAACCCAAAAATGCTTTGATCAAGCAATACAGAAAATTGTTTGAACTGGAAGGTATTGATTTGAAAATTGAAGAAGAAGTGCTCGAATTCATGGTCGATAAAGCAATGGAATTTAAATTAGGTGCAAGGGGACTCAGATCCATTTGCGAAACCATGTTGACAGATGCAATGTTTGAATTGCCTTCGACAGACAAAAAAGAGTTCACCCTTTCTTTGATCTACGCAACCCAGAAATTTGAACACGCAAAAACGAATGTGCTCAAAGTAGCCTGATCATGAAACAGCTGGCTGAGCAATTGATAAATTATTCGATCCGTATAGACCAAACAAGAAGATGAGTTGCCGGATTAAAGTCTGAAATCCAGGTAAGGAGCAACTTTAAAGACCTCGTCTTTGCATAAACTTCCAATTGCCAGCAACGCCTCAAGATCGCTGATCGATGCATGAGATTGGATGTATGCCAATACAGATTTTGCAAAAAGATGATGGATGTATGGGTGTCTTCTCAATTCCCGATAGGACGCTTTATTGATTTGTATTTTTATCGGCGTAAATCCTTTTTCAACTTTCACCCTTCCCCGGAATTTGAAAAAGTTGCTGTCGGTCATGCCGTATACTTCCCTTAATTGATTGATGTCGATAAAGCCACCCAGCCGATCTCGGTATTTTACAATGCGGGCTGATAATTTTTCTCCTATTCCGGGCAATCGCTCCAATGAAGCACTGTCAACAATATTGACATCAATGATGCTGATCTTTTCTTTTGACTGCATGGCAGTAGCGGATCCAATGGGATAAGGGTGAGGAGCAGCGTGGTTGGACTTGAAAGATTTTGAAGCTTGCTTGACATCTCTTGTAAGGAGAATGTTTTCCATGCTATCCAATTGCACGATCGAAAAATTCAAAGGTTCCAATGGATGGATATCGCTTGTGAAAAAAGTTGGCAATACCCAAAGCAGGGCAATCAGTGATCCCATGATATAAACGCCTAGTCTTTCTTTTTTAGAGAAGTAGATCCAGTCCTTCACATGTTCTTTCCATTGCATGGAACAAAAATCAGGTATTCACGAGGGTCCAGCATGGAGAAATACACAATTATATGCGGGATTATTCACTTGAAGTTTGAGTCCATCGTGGGCCAAGTAAATTCCCTTCGGAAGCTCTTTTGAAATAGCTTGATGAAACCCCATTTGATGACTGATATGGGTAAAATAAGTCTGCCGTGGGTTCAGAACAGTTGCCATCTCAATGGCTTCGGTTAAAGTAAAATGAGATAAATGCTTTTCTTTTCTAAGTGCATTCAATACAAGTATCTCTGTACCCTGAATTATTTTTTTTGCCTTTTCATCGATAAAATTGGCATCTGTGATATAGGTGAAATCACCCATTCTAAATGCAGTTACATCCATGTGCATGTGTTTCACGGAAAAAGGCTGAAAGAATAAATCACCAACCTGAAAAGGTTTATCACCGATGGTGTGCAGATTGATTTCAGGTATACCAGGATATTTCAGCTCTGCAAATGCATAATAAAAATCACGTTGAAGCGCCTCAGATGTTTCCTGATTTGCATAAATGGGAATAGATTTTTTTGAAAAAAAATTGAAAGCACGTATATCATCCAGCCCGGCAATATGATCCTTGTGTGAATGGGTAAATAACACTGCATCAATGTGCTCAACGTCTGAACGGAGCATTTGAGTCCTGAAATCAGGAGTAGTATCAATCACAACTGTTGTCGTAGATGACTTGATCAGGACACTGCTTCGCAAGCGCTTGTCTTTTGAATCATAAGATTTACAAACTGCACATTTGCATGCAATCATGGGCACTCCCCCGCTGGTACCTGTTCCTAAAAACTCAACTGTGATAGACAAAATGAATGAAATTGACTGTAGTCAAATTTAAGCAGCATGTGAATCAAATGCAGCGCCTGCGGTGATTTCTTCAAATATTTTTCTGCTTTCTTCGGTTAACTGATCAACTTTGACCTGGAGCGTTGGAATCAAATCAATCAATGTATTGATTCTTCCCTCGGTTTGCAGAAACCTGTTCAGCACGACCACTTTCTTGGATTCAAGAATACAATATCCACTTTGAAAAGTTCCTCGTTCGTATCTGAGGATATAACCTGTTTCGTCAACTATTTTTTCCAGCTTCTCAAGTGTTGATGGAGTGAATTTCAATTTCATACCGCAGGTTTGTACAAATTTACTAAATGCACCAGGGTTTTTCCCAGACTCAAATCATTAATTGTGAACATTTTAAGCATCCAATGTGAATAAGAATCTTTCATTCATCGATTGGTCATTCGTATCGAAGGAATGATCATTTCTTCCATTGATATACCGCCATGCTGGAAGCTGTTTTTGTACAGTTGGGCAAACTGATTGAAATTATTTGGGTAACAGAAATAATCTTGCTTGCCTGCAAAAATAAATGACGAACTGATGTTCGACTTGGGAAGTCCTGCCAGAGATGGATCCTTGAAAGAAAGTACTTCGCGCAAATCAACATCCAAATTTTTTGCGTTTTTGTACCGAAGATTGCTGGTGGTTTGCTTATCCGCTAGCACTTTCAATGGATGCTTGACTTGCAAACTTCCATGGTCGGTTGAAAGTACCAGATCACATTTTTTTTGAGAAAGCTTTTTGAGCAATTGGAACAAAGGCGCATGTAAAAACCATGTCTTGGTTAAACTCCTGTAAGCTTTTTCATCGGATGCCAATGATTTGATCACATTCATATCGGTTCGAGCATGACTGATCATATCAACAAAATTGTAAACAACGATGGTTAAATCATTTGTCAACAAACCGGTAGCATTGTCTGTTAGTTTTAACGCATCGGTATCGGATAAAATTTTATGATACGAAAATTGTATATCAGGTCTTCCCAATGTTTGCAGTTGTGACCCAAAAAATTCCGCTTCATGGTTGTTCTTTCCATCCTCGTCATCATCTCTTTTCCACCAATCGGGAAATTGCTTTTCCATGCTGCTGGGCAGTAACCCAGAAAAAATGGCATTCCTACAATAATGTGTTGCTGTTGGAAGAATTGAATAAAAGCAGTCTTCTTCTTGAATTCTGAAAAATTCCGTCATCAGTGGTTCAATTGCTTTCCATTGATCGTATCGAAAATTATCAATGAGAATCCAAATAAGTGGCTTGCCTTTTGAAATAAAAGGAAGTACTTTCTTTGAAAAAAACCGGTGACTCAATACCGGGGCATTTTCATCGGGATGATTGATCCATGCTGCATAATTCCTGGAGATAAATTTAAAAAAAGCAGCATTGGCTTCTTTTTTTTGGTCCAGTAAAACATCGAACATCTCTGCAGTATCACTCTTCTCCATTTCAAGTTCCCAAAATACAAGTTGCCGATACACCTCTGTCCAATTCTTAAAAGTGGGCGAAGCCCCCAGCGCATCAAACATGGAGCGAAACTGTTGTTGGTAATTAGAAATGATGGATTCTGTGATCAACCTTTTATTGTCTAAATTTTTTTTAAGGATCAGCAACACCTGGTTTGGATTGACAGGCTTGATCAGATAATCTGTGATTTGAGCTCCAATTGCTTCTTCCATTAAACTCTCTGTCTCGTTTTTTGTAACCAACACGACGGGGATATGTGGATGCATTCTTTTGATTCGCTGCAGCATCTCGAGTCCGCTCATCCCCGGCATTGACTCATCCAGCAGAATCAAGTCAACTGACTGTTTTTGTAAAAATTCAAGCGCATCAAAGCCGTTGGTCATGCTGGTTACATGGTACCCCTTCATCTCCAGAAAAAGCTTATGGGCTTCCAGGATTTCAATTTCATCATCTACCCACAAAATACTGGCAAGTGACATGCAATTATTTTTGAGAAAAAAACATCAAAACAATCGAATAAAGTTAATGAATCGATCAACAGGTAAGTACCTTTGCAGCATCGATTCAGAAAATTAACAAATCAGCATCATGGGATTTAGAAAATTCATCAATGACCCGGTACATGGATTCATCACCATCAACGACCCGTTGATATATGAGATCATTTCACACCCATGGGTGCAGCGATTGAGAAGAATCAACCAAATGGCCATGTCTTACCTTGTTTATCCGGGTGCAGTGCACTCCAGGCTCCACCATGCCTTGGGCGCTTACCATTTGATGGGTAGTGCTTTGTATGAACTCAGGCAAAAGGGAATAACCATCACAGAGGAGGAAGAACAGGCTGCAAAAATCGCCATCCTCTTGCATGACGTTGGCCACGGCCCTTTTTCACATGCACTGGAATCGATTCTTATAAAAGACATGGAGCATGAAGCAATATCACTCATGATCATGCATGTGCTGAATGAAAAATTCAATGGTAAACTCCAAATAGCCATTGATATTTTCACGGGTAGCTATCCCAAAAAATTTTTGCATCAATTGGTCAGCGGACAATTGGATGTAGACAGGATGGACTACCTGACGAGAGACAGCTTTTTTACAGGTGTGATCGAAGGAAGTGTAGGATGTGACAGAATCTTAAAGATGTTGACTGTTCATGACGGCTCGTTGATGGTGGAAGAGAAAGGTATTTACTCCATTGAAAATTTTTTGGTCGCAAGAAGATTGATGTATTGGCAGGTATACCAACATAAAACTGTATTGAGTGCAGAAATGACGCTGGTGAAAATTCTTGAGCGAGCCATTTGGCTCTTCAAAAAAGGAGATGATGCCGTTGTCAGCTCCAATGGATTGGGAAATATACTGTTTGATAAAAAAAGTCAATTTGACAACAACTTCCTGGAAATGTTTTGTTCACTAGATGACAGCGACGTGATGAGTGAAATCAAGAAATGGAAAAATCATCCTGATAAAATTATTTCCATGCTGTCTGCTGCTATTTTAAACAGAAATTTACTGAAATTGAGAATTCAAAATGATCCAATTTCCGAGGCTGAAGTAGTTGAAAAAAGAGAGGAGACTGCGCGTGAATACGGATTGAGCATCGAGGATACCCAATTTCTTGTATTCACAGGTGTCGCAGAAAACAGTCTGTACAATCCGCATGATGAGAAAATAAACATCCTCTATAAAGATGGTACTGTCAGAGATATTTCCCAAGTTGATTCACCGCTGATTCATCAGCACATTTCTCAGCCTGTAAAAAAATTTTATATTTCTTGTAACAAAACGCAAAAAAAACAGTCATAGGTTTGCATACCTTTCGATCCACACCTCCCGTTTCAATTTAAAAGCATCAGCACTATGAAGTTCACGGCATTGCAAATTGCGACTCATATCAGTGGTACAATCGAAGGAGATGAAACAACCTCCGTCAATGGCTTCTCCAAAATTGAGGAAGGCAAAGAAGGCGATATCAGTTTTCTTGCCAATCCTAAATACGAAGACCACCTCTACGCCACGAAAGCATCTATTGTGGTTGTTTCAAACGTTTTGGAACTAAGACAAACAGTCAAACCAACCTTGATCAGGGTGAGTGACCCATATGCCAGTTTTGCAAAATTGATGAGGTATTACCAAAATTTACTTTCAACAAATCTTGTGGGAATCGAACAACCTTCGTTTGTTCATCCATCCGCCCAAATCGGAAAAAATGTGTACATCGCTGCATTCACCTACGTAGGAGAAAATGTAATAATTGGGGACAATGTTAAATTGTATCCACATACTTTTCTGGGAAATGGTGTGACCGTTGGAGACAATACCACCATTTTTGCAGGGGTCAAAATTTACCACCTCTGCAGCATTGGAAATCATGTATTGATTCATGCGGGCACTGTCATTGGCAGTGATGGGTTCGGATTCGCACCTCAATCTGATGGCATTTACAAGAAAGTGCCACAGCTGGGAAATGTTACAGTGGAAGATTACGTTGAAATTGGCGCCAATGTTTGCATCGACAGGGCCACCATGGGTTCCACCACTATTAAAATGGGTACAAAACTGGACAACCTGGTACAGATTGCACACAATGTGGAAGTAGGACAAAATACGGTGGTTGCTGCACAGGCAGGTATCAGCGGCAGCACAAAAATTGGAAACCATGTCACCATCGGTGGACAGGCAGGTATTGTCGGACATATACAAATTGCAGATGGAGCCAAAATCAATGGCCAAAGTGGCATTTCTAAAAGCATTCGAGAAAAGGATACCACCGTCACAGGAAGTCCTGCCTTCGAATTCAGCTCTGCCATGCGTTCACAGGCCATCTTCAGAAGACTTCCTGATTTGGATAAAAAAATCAAAGAGTTGGAAAACCTGGTAGAAATTATGCTCAAAGAGAAAGAGGAACTTTCCTCATAAATATTGATATTCAGTAATTTATACATCATTATCTCCTTAAGAAAATGGATTATCTTTGCGGTACCAAAAATCTGCCATCGTGAAAGATTTCAATCCTAACAAGCAGCACACCCTTCAACAACCTGGAAAAATTTCAGGCACAGGACTGCATACTGGGGCAATAGTCAACATGACCCTGCAACCTGCAGAACCCGGATTTGGACTTCAGTTCAAAAGAATGGACCTGGAAGAACAACCAGTAATCAAAGCTGATTGCGACCTGGTGGTAGAAACTACCAGAGGGACTACGCTTGAATCGAATGGCGCCCGTATCAGTACGGTTGAACATATTCTCGCCGCTTTGGTGGGGATGGGGATTGACAACTGTTTGATTGAATTAGATGGACCGGAGGTACCCATCATGGATGGAAGTGCCATTCAATTTGTAGAGGTGATTGAACAAGCAGGCGTTGCAGAGCAGGAAGCCTCAAAAGACTGGTATACGATTGACAGCAATATCATTCACTTCGATGAAGAGAGAGGAGTTGAACTGAAGGCAACTCCTGCAGTTGACTATCATATCACAACACTGATTGATTTCAACAGCGATGTACTGGGTACACAACATGCCTCTTTGAAGAAAATAGGAGATTTCAAAGACCAAATTGCCTCCAGCAGAACTTTTTGCTTTCTGCATGAACTGGAAGCGTTGTTGGCAAACAATCTCATCAAAGGAGGTGACATCAACAACGCCATCGTCGTGGTAGAAAAACCACTGACAGCTGAAGTAAAAAAGAAATTAGGGAAAGCATTCAAAAACTCTGACTTTGATGTAAACAGCCAGGGATTTCTCAATAACCTTGAACTCAGACATACCAATGAACCTGCAAGACATAAACTGCTTGACATTGTAGGAGACATGGCACTTGTTGGATTTCCATTCAAGGCACATATCATTGCCAGCAGACCGGGGCATTATTCGAATGTTGAATTGGCAAAAAAAATCAAGCAACACATCAAAAAGAACAAATCGCTGAAGAACATACCTTCTTACGATCCAAGCCTTCCCCCTGTTTACACTACACCCGATATAGAGAAAAAACTCCCACACAGGTATCCGTTCCTCTTGGTGGATAAAATCATCGAGCTCTCAGATATGCATATTGTGGGTGTGAAAAATGTAACCGCCAACGAACCATTTTTCGCTGGACACTTTCCAGGCAACCCCATCATGCCCGGAGTGCTGCAAATTGAAGCTTTGGCACAAGCAGGTGGAATTCTTGCCATCAATTGTCTCCCTCCTGGCGACTACGATACTTATTTCCTTAAGATTGACAATTGTAAATTTAAATTGAAAGTAGTACCCGGTGATACATTGCTGTTGAAGTTAGAGCTGCTCGGTCCGATTCGCAGAGGCATTTGTGAAATGATTGGAACGGTTTTTGTTGGCAATAAAATCGCAGCCGAAGCCTATCTAATGGCCCAATTGGTTAAAAGAGAGAATACATAACACTGTTTCATGATTCATCCCCAAACGGTCGTGCACCCCAACGCCAAGATTGGCAGCAATGTCCGCATCGATGCGTTCACTACCATTGAAGAAGATGTTGTTATAGGCGACAATACTTGGATTGGCAGCAATGTGACCCTCATGAATGGTACAAGAATCGGCAATCATTGTCAGGTATTCAACGGCGCCATTGTCTCAGCACCGCCGGCTGATTTGAAATTCGATGGAGAAAATACTACTGCAGAAATTGGAGACCATACCATCATCAGAGAATTTGTATCCATACACAGAGGTACAAAAGAGAAAATGAAAACTGTGATCGGAAGCAACTGTCTGATCATGGCTTACTGTCACGTAGCGCATGATTGCGTCGTTGGCAACCATTGCATCATAAGCAACAGTACACAATTGGCTGGACATGTAAGCTTGGGGGATCATGCCATCATCTCTGGCATGTGTGGTGTGAACCAGTTTGTAAGGATTGGTGACCATGCTTATATTGGAGGATTCACAACAGTCAGGAAGGATGTGCCGCCTTTTGTTAGAGCAGGAAATATTCCCGCCAGCTTCTCAGGCATCAATGCTGTTGGATTGAGGAGAAGGGGCTTTTCACCAGAGACAATCAATCAAATCATGGATGTATATCGCATCCTATACAACAGCAACCTCAATGTTACACAGGCATTGGAAAAACTCGAAAATGATCCGCCAGCTTCAGAAATGACATCAACGATTGTTGCATTCATCAAGGAAAGCAAGAGAGGAATTATCCGCAGCCGCTCAAAATCAAGATCAGATGGAGATTCGGATGATTAATGCCGGTAAGAGATTCAACAGAGATTGGATATTTAAAAACCTAGATGCAAGTTTTTCTGATCAGGAAAGCTATGCCATTACTGGGCACAATGGTGCCGGAAAATCTACCCTGCTCCAATGCATTGCGGGATCTACCTTGCTATCAGAGGGAGACATCATCTTTAACATAGATGGGAAGACCATTGCAAATGAAGAAGTATTCTCTCATGTTTCCATATGTGCCCCCTATCTTGAGGTCATTGAGGAAATGACTGCTCTTGAATTCTTTCACTACCATCAGCAATTCAAATCTCTTCAATACCATACAACCATAACCGATATCATTGAAAAAATTGGATTGTCCAAGCATGCCCATAAACAAATCAGGTATTTCAGCAGCGGAATGAAGCAGCGCATCAAACTGGCGCAGGCTTTCTTCAGTAAAACTCCGGTACTGCTTCTTGACGAGCCCTGTACAAATCTTGATCAGCAAGGAATAGCTCTTTACAAGGATTTGCTAAACAAAGAATCAAAAAACAGAATTGTGATCATCAGCAGCAACGATCCAACTGAGATAGAAGGATGTACACAACTCATCCAATTGGGTGTGTAAAAAAGGATTAATTTTGCGCAAAATCCCACTACATGCGCGATCAATTGATTTTCGATCTACTGAACAAGGAATTAAAAAGACAGAGAGAAGGCATCGAACTCATCGCTTCTGAGAATTTTACATCCCTTCAAGTTATGCAGGCAACAGGCTCTGTAGCCACCAATAAATATGCTGAGGGTTATCCTGGAAAAAGATATTATGGAGGTTGTGAGGTGGTAGATGAAATTGAACAACTGGCCATTGACAGATTGAAAAAAGTTTTCAATGCATCTTGGACCAATGTACAACCGCACAGTGGAGCACAGGCAAATACAGCCGTATTCCTTGCTTGCTTAAAGCCAGGTGATAAAATACTCGGACTCGATTTAAGCATGGGCGGACACCTTACACATGGAAGCCCGGCCAATTACAGCGGCAAAAACTACCAGGCATTTTTCTATGGCGTTGACAAAGAAACAGGACTGGTCAATTACGACCAGTTGGAAGACATCGCCAGAAAAGAAAAACCGAAAATGATCATCTGCGGTGCTTCTGCTTACAGCAGAGACTGGGATTACAAACGCATCAGAGCAGTGGCAGATGAAATCGGAGCGTTGGTGCTGGCTGATATTGCACATCCTGCCGGACTTGTAGCAGCTGGATTGTTAAATGACCCATTCGATCATTGTCACATCGTTACATCAACAACACATAAAACGTTAAGAGGACCAAGAGGCGGTGTGATCATGATGAGAAATGATTTTGATAACCCATTTGGCATCAAGGATCCAAAAGGCAATACCAGGTCTATGAGTGCACTGTTAGACCTGGCTGTTTTTCCAGGCATGCAAGGAGGCCCTCTGGAACATGTAATTGCAGCCAAGGCAGTGGCATTCGGCGAAATTCTGGATCCTTCTTTCAAAACCTACCAACAGCAGGTAAAAGAGAATGCCCAAAAAATGGCAGCTGGATTTGTATCGAAGGGCTATCATCTGATCAGCGGTGGGACTGAAAACCACCTGATGTTGATTGACCTTAGGAATAAAAACATCACCGGAAAGAAAGCGCAGGAAACACTTGACAGAGCACATATCACGCTCAATAAAAACTCTGTTCCTTTTGATGACAAAAGTCCTTTTGTTACATCAGGAATCAGAATTGGTGTACCGGCAATTACCACGCGTGGACTTAGAACCGAACACATGCAGACAATTGTTGACATGATTGATAAAGTGATCATGCACGCAGATGATGAGCAAACAATCACATCTGTAAAAAATGAAGTAAAATCATTCATGCAACAGTTTCCGCTTTACCCAGAATTAGGATAAACATATCTCATGATTCAACGCATTCAATCATTGTGGTTATTGCTGAGCACAACATGTGCCGGAATAACCTGGCTGGTTCCTACTTTCGCCGGTTCTGCAACAGATGGAAGTGTAAAAATTTTCTCGGTGCGCGAAAGTGTTTTGTTGCTCTTTCTGATTGCATTCATTGGCATCAGCAACTTTGTAAATATTTTCTTTTTTCAAAACAGAAAAAGACAGAAAACCCTCATTGTAGCAACTTCTATTGCAACCATTGGATTTATAACAGCGCAATTTTTTATTGTAAAAGATTTTAAATCAAGCTTTCAAATACTTCAAGGCAATTGGGAAATCAGCGCCATACTTCCCATCTTCATTCTTTTATTTCAGGTGTTTGCATTCATTGGAATACAAAAAGATGAAAAACTGCTGAGCAGTGCCGATAGACTCAGGTAACTAAAATTCCTCTGAATAAACCCTTTTGAGCTTAAGAGACTTTGCAGGTGCAACTACGAGTGGAAATTTTTCAACGGTGACATTGCTGGCATCCAATCCAAAGCCTTTTTCTTCAGACAAAGAAACTTCCTTGAGCCAGAAATACAGCTTCATTACGACCTGCTCCCAGAAGGGCAACTCGTTGTCCTGGCTTAAAAATTTTTCCATTACAACAAATTCAAAATCACCGGCAATATTGTTGCGTGCCAAACTTTCATAGCGTGAAGTAATATTCACTTCTTTGTTGGCAACCATGTCCTCTACAACTTTCCTGAACATCAAGTTGATCTTAGGTTGAACCCTGAATCCCAAGCTGAACTCTACGCGGATCACTTCGTTGGGGATGATCGTTTGAACTTCATACTTGCAGGTATATGGATCATCCAATGTATCAACATGTACAAACCAATAAATATCGGCACGCTTCGGCTTTTTATTTAAAATGGAGTGTATGATTTTGTATTCAATCTCCTTGGGATTGTTGGCGCTGCTCAAATAAACAAGATGGGTTGCATATTTATTGATGGACTGATCATTGCTGAGTTCCTGCAAAACGGGCAAATAATTATCCAGTCTGGCAAATTCAACATAGCGATTTTTGATTTTTCTAGCTTTGAACCATATGTACATGATGATTACAAATAATCCGCCCAATACAAAAGTGGCAAATCCTCCATGTGGAAATTTCTCCAAGTTGGCAATCAAGAAACTGAACTCTATGGTCAAATAAACTGCGAGATATAAATAGATCCACAATGGATTGACCCGGTGCAATACAAGATAATTGGCAAACAAGATAGATGTTGCGAACATACAAAGAGTAATGGCCAGTCCATACGCCGCCTCCATATTGCTGGAACTTTTAAAGTACAAGACAATGAAGCAACAACCCAGAAAAAGCATTGTATTGATTGCAGGTATAAAAAGCTGTCCTCTTTCCTCGGTAGGATAGTTGATCCGAAATTTTGGCCACAAATTAAGTCGCATTGCAACACTCACCAATGTAAATGAACCACTGATCATCGCCTGACTCGCCACAACTGCAGCCATGGTGGCAATGATGATGCCAATCAGCAAAAATGCATTGGGCATCATGGCATAAAAAGGATTCCTAAGCAATTCTGCCTCAGGGTGCGCGGCTACAAATGCTGTATTTTTCAGCAGACCGGCATTGGCAAACAATTTACCTTTCTCACCCAACAAATAAGCTCCTTGTCCGAGGTAATTCAATATCAACGCCGTCTTGACCCAAATCCACGTAATACGAATATTACGCTTTCCACAATGCCCCAAGTCAGAATACAAGGCTTCAGCACCGGTGGTGCAAAGAAATACAGCCCCCAGCAACCAAAATCCACCCGGATAATTGATCAACAATTTGATGGCATATGAGGGATTGAATGCATTCAACACATGCCAGTTGCCCATCATATTATACACCCCCATTACAGCCAACATTGCAAACCAGATAAACATTACTGGACCGAACAATTTTCCGATGGATGCAGTCCCAAATTGTTGCAAGAAGAACAGGGCTGTCAAGATACCAAGCACAATAAAAACAATTTGCATTTCAGTGATGGCTGAAAATCTTGGCAGTTGCGTGAGCCCTTCGATAGCAGAAGTAACGGAGATTGGGGGAGTGATAATGCCCTCAGAAAGCAAGGCTGCTCCTCCAATCATGGCTGGTACGATCAACCATTTTTTTCTTCTTCTCACAAGTGTATACAGGGAGAAAATACCCCCCTCCCCTCTGTTGTCAGCACGGAGTGTGAGGATAACATATTTGACCGTAGTCTGCAGGGTGAGCGTCCAAATAATGCAGGAAATGCCTCCTAAAATAAGCTCTTCACTGATAACCCTTCCATTGATGATGGCACTGAAAACGTACAAGGGGGAAGTTCCAATATCTCCGTAAATGATTCCTAATGCGATGAGCAACCCTGCTGCGGTTACTTTGTTCAATTGTTTACTCACTATGTGGTAAGATTAAGTGCCTGTGGCTGAACAAAGTTATAGGTATTATGGATTGATTTTAAAAATGGTTAAAAAAATAATAAAAAACCCAGGGCCCGCAAACAAATCCCTTTTTACCAAGTCTTATGAATCTGTTTGCAATGCATCACTTAATTTTATGCCATATGAAATACATGACATTCAAATGGGCAGCGCTGATTGGATTGCTGGCTGTTCTTCATACCGCCCAGGGACAAAAAATTGACTACTCGTTGGTTGACAAAGACGATGTCAGGGATATGAGTTTCGAAATTCTGGGAAGAATCAGTAACAATATCCTTGTTTATAAAAACTACAGAAACCGACATGCCATTTCCGTATACGACAACGAAATGCAACAAAAAAACCGGATAGAGCTGAGCAACCTTCCGGAAAAAATCATCAATGTTGATTTCATTTCATACAATGATTTTGCATATATGATCTACCAACATCAAAAAAGAAACTCCATCTTTTGCAGCATGGTCAAGATCAATGGCGAGGGAAAGATGATGTCTGAACCTGTTGACCTGGATACCACCCAAGTGAACAACAACACAGAAAACAAGGTCTATACACTGATCAACAGCGACGACAAGAAAAAAATCATGCTTTTCAAAATAAAAAGGGATACGGAACGCGACTACCTTTTTACAACCATCCTCTACGACCAGCAAATGAAGGTATTGAAGAGGAGTAATTTTGAAATCAAATCGCCTGATCGAGATGTTGTTTTCACGGATTTTGTAATGGACAATGAAGGCGATTTTGCATTTGGAAAATGCACCAGAATCGGAAGCAGAGATTATATCAACAAAGTTGATCTGGTCATCAAAGCTGCATCAGCCGACTCTATACTTGTTCAAAAATTGCCATTGAATGATCTGACCTTGGATGAGTTGAAGATAAAATTCGACAACGGCAACAAGAAATTGATGATGGCATCCTTTTTTTACAAACAGCGCCGAGGAAACATTGAAGGTGTATACACGCTGATTTGGGATAAAAATAAAAAGGAGGCCCTTAAACCCAAACAGTACATCTTCAATGACAGCATCCGTCTCGAAGCAAAATCCGAGAACAATTCAATCAAAACCGCATTCAATGATCAGTTCATAAGACAGGTCGTGCCCACACAAGACGGTGGCTTTGCGGTTTTCACAGAATCCTTTTACTCAAGTTCCAGGAACAATCCTTGGAACAGGTTTGATTACCTGTATGGTCCGGGCATGTTCATGTCGCCTTTCTACAATCCATTTTACTATTCTCCCATGACGAGATTTTATCCCTATGGCTTCTACGATCCCTTCAACCGCTATGGCACACAAAACAGTCTCACAAGGTATGTTTCGGAGAATATTGTAACATTCTTTTTCGATGAGAATGGTCATTTAAAATGGGGCAATACCATCAGAAAAAGCCAATATGATGACAACGCTGACTCTTTCTTAGGCTACCAAATGTTCAATACGGGAACCGAGATAAGATTTCTGTTCAATCAAAAAGAAAAGCGGGAATTGTTGTTGAACAGCGCTTCTATAGATGCCGATGGCAGAGTCAAAAGGCAACCAACACTCAAAAATCTAAATAGAGATTACGATTTCATGCCAAAGTATGGAAAGCAAATCAGTTTGCGTCAAATCATCATGCCATGCATGTACAAAAATTATATTTGCTTTGCAAAAATTGAATACTAACTGCAATGTTGGGAATATTTAGGAATAACAATCCCCTTGCCCTCTTGCTACTCCTTGGACTGGGGTATGTAAGTATTTTCATCAAACCAGGCATGCCTTTCATGCACAGCGGAAATGAAAACCAGTTCATCGCCCAATGGTTTGAATCAATGCTTGCCCCCCTTGAAAAAAATCCGAGTGTCACAATGAAAATATTTTCATTGCTATTGCTTATGTCAGAAGCTCTTTATCTCAATAAATTGGCCAGAGACAATAAACTGCTGGAAAAGGGAACATATATTATTGCCCTGACTTATTTGTTGATGTCTTTTTTGATTCCTTACAGAATCAGTTTTTTTATGCTCATCGTGAATGCTTTGATCATCATCGTATTCAACGCGTTCATCGCTATGTACAAAACCAATAACCCATTCAACCAAATTATACTTGTTGGTTTTGTAACAGCCTCAATATCAACAGTCGTCAACAATTATTTTATTTTGTACGCATGGCTATCGATTGCATTGCTCATCATGAGACCCACTTCGCTTCGGGAATGGAGTATACTAAATCTTGGATTCCTCCTGCCGTATTATTTTTTGTCCAGCATGCTCTATTTGACCAATCAGTTTTCGCTCGCTGCACTGATACAAGTCAGCAAACCTTCTTTTGCATTTCCCCCTATTGCCACCATAGATGCAATTAAAATATCGTGCATTGTTTCACTGCCTTTGATTGGATTGTGGTCAGGATCTGCACAAATCAGTAAAATGCTCCTCCCAAACAGAAAGGCATACATCATTCTTTTTGCCTTGTTTTTAGCTTGCATATGTATTGCCCTATTGAATCTTGTGACACTGAATGAATACTTGTATTTCTTATTGGTGCCCGCCTCCGTGCTTTTCGCGCCATTTTTTCAATCATTCAAGCGGGATTTTATCCCCAATTTTGTCTTGATCCTCCTGGTTATTTTGTCATACATACGTTAAATCAACAAATACAAAAATGTTGAACCCATAAAGGCATTAATTTTGCCAAAATGATTTTTCATGAAATTTGGAGTCGTCGTTTTTCCAGGGTCCAACTGCGACCAAGACATGATTGGTGCATTGCGCAATGATCTTGGGCAAGAAGTGTTGGAACTTTGGCACAAGGACAATGATTTGAGTAGTTTCTCTGATGAAGATTGTATCGTGTTGCCAGGGGGTTTTTCCTATGGCGATTATCTTCGTTGTGGTGCAATTGCGAGATTCAGTCCCATGATGCAGGCAACAATCAATTTCGCAGAGAGAGGCGGCAAAGTATTGGGTGTATGCAATGGTTTTCAAATTTTATGTGAAGCGGGATTGCTTCCAGGGGTTTTATTGAAAAACGCCAACCAGCAATTCATTTGTAAAAATGTACATATCATCGGACAAGAAAAACAACCATTGAAAATCCCGATCGCCCACGGTGAGGGCAGGTTCCATGCCGATGATAAAACACTGGAGCAAATCAACAACAACCATCAAATCATTTACCAATATTGTGATGCCAATGGAGCAATCAATGCATCCAGCAATCCAAATGGTGCCCTCTTGAACATCGCAGGCATATGCAACAAAGAAAGAAATGTATTTGGCATGATGCCACATCCAGAACGTGCTTGCTCTGCCAAACTAGGAAATGAGGATGGCAAAAAGGTATTCAACAGCTTATTGCTTGCATCGATTTCATCAAATATTTCAGCCTGATTTTATGCGTACAATTTTACTCGCCTGTTCAATGCTGCTTTCGATATTTTCCTATGCCCAGATGGGATCAGCCAAACAAGTCAGCTGGACCTATGCATCTAAAAAAATTGCTGATAAATCATACGAACTACAGATTACAGCCAATATATCAGGAAATTATCACCTCTATGCAACAAAGGCTGGAGTGGAGGGCCCCATTCCCACCAGTTTCGTTTTTTCGCCCAATCCATTGCTTACGCTCGAAGGGGCCATTGCAGAGAGAGGAAAGAGAATAACAAAACGTGAGGAAGCATGGGATGGAAATGTGAATTTCTTTGAAAAAACAGTAACATTTGTTCAGAGGGTCAAAACCAAGTCCAACGCCAAAACAAATATCAACGGAAAGGTTGAATTCATGGTTTGCAATGACGATATGTGTTTACCCCCATCTGAAGTAATATTCAAAATTCCCATCGGAGGATAAAGAAAGCTGTAATGAAAATAAACGGCCTGCTGATCGCACTGCTATCCATTTTCGTTTTTCAGGTAAATGGACAAGATAATATTGCTCCAATCAAATGGGAAGGTAAATCCACCCGCATCTCTCCAAACCAATACCAGATTGAGTTAAAGGCAAGCAATCCAGCTGCATGGGACCTGTATGCTCCTGGAATCAATTTTGAAGGCATCCCCTCTGCGGCACTTGTACTGCCAGACGCATCTATCAAAATCATCTCCCCACTGCTTGCAAATACAGCGGGCATATTAAAAAAAAGCAAGGTCTTTGAGGGTGCAAATTTTGAAATATACAACACTGATATTACCTGGCATGCTGGATTGGAGTTTTCTGGCTCAGTGCCTGCTTCCATTCAACTTCAACTGAATTATACGTATGGAAGAGATGAAGAATTTTTTCCTGGTGAATCAACCTCCATTGAAATCAATTTTGAAGGAGGGGTTGCAAAAGCAGCATCGTTGAAAATAGAAAAGCTGAACATCGATCAGCCATTGGTTCAATGTGATGGAACCAATGAAACAAAAGAGGAAGAGGCAGGCTTGATGAAGATATTTCTTTTGGGATTTTTAGGGGGATTGTTGGCCCTGCTTACTCCTTGCGTATTTCCAATGGTGCCCTTGACGGTATCATTTTTTACAAAACACGGCAGCAACAAAAAGAAAGGAAAACAGCTTGCGTTCATGTATGGCTTTTTTATTTTCCTGATTTATGTATCCTTCTCTATTCCATTTCATTTGGCAGGAAATATCAATCCAACAGTATACAATGATATTTCGACAAACGTTTATCTGAATACAGCATTTTTTATCATCTTCCTGGCTTTCGCATTTTCATTTTTTGGATTTTATGAAATCACCCTTCCAGGTGGATTGGCCAATTCAACCAATGCAAAGCATGGTTCTGATGCCTTGGGAGTATTTTTCATGGCATTGACACTTACCATCGTGTCATTCTCTTGTACAGGTCCGATTCTGGGAACCCTCTTGGTGGGAACTTCTACATCAGGGGCATGGCCCTTGACCGCTGGACTTGCTGGATTTGGAGTGGCATTGGGATTGCCGTTTGCCTTATTTGCACTGTTCCCACAATGGTTAAATTCTCTTCCTAAAAGCGGTGGGTGGCTCAATACCGTGAAAGTCGTACTGGGATTCATTGAGCTCGCATTGGCCCTGAAATTTCTTTCCAACGCTGATTTGGTGGCACATTGGTCAATCATTAAAAGAGAAATTTTCTTTGGAACCTGGATACTGATCTTCCTTACACTTTTCATGTATTTAATGGGATGGATTCGATTTCCTCATGATTCAAAAGGCGAAAAAATTTCCAATGGAAGAAAAGCTTTTGCATTTGCCGTTCTTGCATTTACACTCTACCTCATGCCTGGCATCACCAATTCCAAATACGCAAATATCTCTTTGGTCAGTGGGTTCCCGCCTCCTGTTTGTTACAGCATCTATGCTGATCCTGTGAATTGTGATGAACCACTCAAAGACTACCAGGAAGCATTGAAATTGGCCAAGGAAAAGAATAAGCCAGTCTTGATAGACTTCACAGGATGGGCTTGTGTGAATTGCAGAAAGATGGAGGAAAATGTCTGGACAAACCAAGAAGTAAAAAACTTGATGGACCAGTATGTGCTGGTATCTCTTTATGTCGATGACAAGCAAGTGTTACCGATTGACCAGCAACAAACTTACAAAACATCAAATGGGACCACTATCCAAATAAAAACGATTGGAACCAAATGGAGTTTGTTCCAAACAGAAAATTTCAATGCAACATCACAACCTTGGTATGTGGTCATTTCACCAGATGAAAAATTAATCACACAGCCTATTGGATATACTCCCAACCCAACTGCATTTGCTCAGTGGCTGACCTGCGGATTAAATGGGATGAAAACTATCAAGCAACAGCAGCAGGTACCTCAGCCATAAGACGGCGAAGGTTGATCAATGCATACCTCATTCTTCCAAGTGCTGTATTGATGCTGCAGTTTGTTTTTTCTGCAATTTCCTTAAAGCTAAGATTGGCAAAATGCCTCATCACGATCACTTCACGCTGATCTTCAGGCAACTTATTGAGCAAACCCTGAATATTCGATGCTCTTTGGAATTTGATGATGCTCGTTTCTGCATTCTCATCCGTAAACAAAACCGAGTCTGACATTTCAGCCTGATCACCATAACTCGCCGATGGATTCTTTTTCACCTTTCTGAAATGATCAATACATTGATTGTGGGCGATTCTTAACACCCATGGAAGAAACTTTCCTTCCTCGTTGTATTGTCCTGCTTTGATGGTGTCTATTACTTTGATGAATACATCCTGGAAAATATCATCAGCCAAATTTCTGTCCTTTACCATCATCACAATGGAAGTAAAAATTTTGTCCTTGTGGCGATTCAACAACTGCTCAAATGATCTCATGTTGCCTGATACGAATTCGTAGATCAACTGTTGGTCGTTTTGGCTTGTAGCTGCTATCATAAAAACCTTTTTGAGTGTTTGAGTTTCGCTTTGACAAGTCAAAACTAGAATCGATCAAACGCAAGGAGAAATAATATGGCAGCTAATTTTCTGAATTACGTAATTAGATGTACGTCCCTTACGCATTAAATTGTCAATGCAGTGTTAATGCCTACGTGAAAATACGCAGTCATTTACTCCCGCTTAAGCAATATATTTGCAGTCCCATATGTCCAAAGTCGCTCCAGCAAAGGAAAAGAAAGGAACTCCGAATAAAAATCTGTTCAAAGATGGAATTTTTATTCAAGGGGCACGCATGCATAATCTACGGAATGTGTACGTAGAAATACCTAGAAATAAGCTCACGGTGGTTACGGGTGTTTCCGGATCAGGAAAATCCTCATTGACCATAGATACCCTCTTTGCAGAGGGCCAGCGCAGGTATGCAGAAAGTTTGAGCGCCTATGCAAGGCAGTTTTTAATGAGAATGGACAAGCCGGAAGTTGACCATATAGCCGGATTGTGTCCTGCGGTTGCCATCGAACAAAAAGTAGTTACAAAAACGCCAAGGTCTACTGTAGGAAGCATGACGGAAATCTATGAATACCTTAGACTTTTGTTTGCAAGAGTGGGCAAAACCATTTCACCGGTTTCGGGAAGAGAGGTAAAAAAAGATGATGTTAAAGATGTACTGCAAGCCATTAGAAAATTCAAACAAGGGGATAAATTTTATATTCTTGCTCCATTGAAATTTTCTAAAAACAGAAAAACAACAGAGGAAATCAACATATTGATTCAAAAAGGTTTCTCAAGAATATACGATTACGAACACAAAAAAATTCTCTCACTGGAGGAACTGATCAATGATCAGAAATGGAAAATGACGTCTTCAACTTTTTTGCTGATCGACCGAATGGTGGCGAAGGATTTTGATGAAGACGAAGAAAACAGATTGGCCGATTCTATTTCACTTGCCTTTTATGAAGGGGAAGGTTCCCTCCAGCTCTTGAAAAACGAAGAAACCTTGTTTCCTTTTTCAAACAAATTTGAATTGGATGGAATACTTTTTGAAGAGCCAGTTCCGAATTTGTTTTCATTCAACAACCCCTTTGGTGCATGTCCAGCTTGTGAGGGATATTCCCAGATTTTAGGAATTGATAAGGAACTGGTAATTCCCAATCAGAGACTGAGCATATATGAAGGAGCTGTTGCACCATGGAAAGGCGAAAAGCTTAATTGGTGGAGAGAGCAGTTCCTAAAAGGCGCTAGACCAATATCATTTCCAGTGCACAAACCTTACGGTGAATTGACGGAAAAGCAAAAAGAGATCGTGTGGAAGGGACATGAACATGCATATGGGATCGATGATTTTTTTAAAGAAGTTGAACAAAATCTGTACAAAGTACAGTTCAGGGTTTTGCTCTCCAGATACAGAGGCAGAACCACGTGTACAAGTTGCAATGGTTTCCGTTTGAGAAAAGAAGCGCTCCATGTTCATGTCAATGGAAAACATATTGGCACACTATGCAAACTTCCCATCAGAGATCTGGCAGAATGGTTTAAACATATTGACCTCACTGCCCATGAGTCAACCATCGCAAAAAGGATTTTGATTGAGATCAATCAACGTCTCGAGACCATGCTGGATGTTGGGCTGGGATACCTGACCCTTGACCGATTGGCCAACAGCCTGAGTGGTGGTGAAAGCCAGCGCATCCAACTGACCAGATGCCTTGGAAGCAACCTGACCAATTCTCTTTATATACTTGATGAGCCATCCATTGGATTGCACAGCAGGGATACGGACAGGCTTATCAAAGTCTTGAAAAAGTTGCGCGACTTGGGAAATACTGTTGTTGTAGTAGAACACGATGAAAACATGATGCGCTCCTCTGATCATATCATTGATATGGGTCCACTGGCAAGTCACCTTGGCGGAGAAGTCGTCGCAGAGGGTACGATGCAAGCTATTTTGAAATCAGAAAAAAGCCTCACTGCTAAATATTTGCATGGAGAACTTAAGATAGAGGTTCCAAAATCATTGCGCAAAGCAAAACACCATATTGCGATAGAGGGTGCTTCAGAAAACAATCTTCAGGAAATCGATGTGCATTTCCCATTGGGATTATTGACTGTGATCAGTGGAGTGAGCGGCAGTGGCAAAACAACCTTGGTAAAAAAAATTTTATTCCCTGCGATGGAGAAACACCTCACAGGGGCCTCCACAGAAAAGGTGGGCGCTCATCGCCAACTAAAAGGCGACCTCGATTTGATTCAACAGATCGAGCTGGTTGATCAAAATCCCATCGGCAAGTCTTCCAGGAGCAATCCGGTGACATATATTAAAGCATGGGACAGTGTTCGTGATTTATTTTCATCTCAGGCACTGAGTAAAATCAGAGGCTATCAACCAAAACATTTTTCTTTCAATGTGGATGGAGGAAGATGTGACGCATGCAAAGGAGAAGGAGAACAATTGGTTGAGATGCAGTTCTTGGCAGATGTGCACCTTACCTGTGAAAGTTGCAATGGAAAAAGATTCAAAGAAGAAGTGTTGGAAGTAAGCTACAAGGGGAAAAATATCCATGATGTATTGGAAATGAGTGTGGATGAAGCAATATTGTTTTTTAACGATCACAAAGAAACTGCTCAAAAACTCAAGCCGCTGAGTGATGTAGGACTGGGATATGTTAAACTCGGACAATCCAGCAATACACTTTCTGGTGGAGAAGCCCAAAGAGTGAAATTGGCGAGTTTTTTAGGAAAGGGAAAAGGACACCAGGATAAAATACTTTTCATCTTTGACGAGCCAACAACTGGATTGCATTTTCATGACATTAATAAATTACTGATGTCTTTTAATGCCCTGATTGACCAAGGGCACAGCATCATAGTCATAGAACACAATACAGATGTCATTAAATCAGCCGACTGGCTGATCGAACTGGGTCCAGAGGCCGGGGACGAAGGCGGTAAAATTATTTATGAAGGCATTCCGTTCGGAATCAAAAAGGTTAAACAGAGCAAGACAGCTCAGTTTCTATGAAAATAGCATTTGCATTGTTTAAATTTTCGTAAATTACTGATCCGATTAAACCCCTCCATATGAATCAATCTAGAAGAATTTTTATCCGAAATGCTGCCTTGACTGCAGCAGGTACTGCCTTGTTTTCGAATTCTCTTTTTGCTGAAAATGCTAAAAAAGGACAACTAACAGGCATTCAGTTGTATTCCATTAGAACAGAAATGAGCAAAGATCCTTTGGGAACACTCAAAGCACTGTCCAGCATGGGATATAAGCATGTAGAGCATGCCAATTATATCAACCGTAAGTTCTACGGCTGGACCGCTGCAGAATTCAAAAAAGTATTGGATGATCTTGGATTGAAAATGCCAAGCGGACATACCGTGATGAGTTCCAAGCATTGGGATGAAAGCAAAAAGGATTTTACGGATGCCTGGAAATATACAGTAGAGGATGCTGCTACCGTTGGACAAATGTTTGTCATCAGTCCATCAATGGAAACCACCACCCGCAGAAATGCAAATGCACTCAAAGCATTCATGCAGGTATTCAATAAATCTGGGGAGCTCTGCAATAAATACGGAATGAAATTCGGTTATCACAACCACGATTTTGAATTCAGTGAGCAACTCGAAGGCAGAACCCTTTATGATATCATATTAGGAGAAACCGATCCAAAACTGGTTATGCAGCAATTGGATATTGGGAACATGATCAATGGTGGCGCAAAGGCACTTGACATCATGCAGAAATATCCAGGCAGATTTGAATCGATGCACGTAAAAGATGAGGTGCTTTCCAATGCTGGACATGAAAAATATGAGTCCACCATTCTGGGTGTAGGTATTGTACCTGTTAAAGAGATCATTGATCTTGGAAAAAAATGGGGCACCAAACACTTCATCATCGAACAGGAATCTTATCAAGGTAAACTTCCACTTGATTGCATGAAAGAAGATTTGGCCATCATGAAAAAATGGGGCTACTAAAAAAATAAAAACCGGATGAAATCATCCGGTTTTTTTATATCATGATTTTCCCATCCACAGGGCTCCACCAATACTTTGTTCTTTGGCTCCTGTTACTGTTTTTAAAACCGTAGGCTCCTCACGCCATCTCAATATTCCAAGAAGCCCCATGATGATGGCTTCTTTGTATTCTGCCGTCTGACGATTGGGAATTTCAATAATTATGTTTGAAGCATTCAAGTGTTCACTCAATCTTTCAATCAAAAAATGATTGAAAGCTCCCCCACCTGTGACAAGCATTTTATTGTCAGCGTGAATGACACCTCTTTTGCGGTTGATCTGTTGCACCGACTCGCTTACCTGCATGGCGATATGCTCAACGTATGTGCAGAGTGCATCACGAGGATCCAGCTTAAATGATTTTATCAAAGGAAGAATCACTTCAGTACCAAATTCATTGGCGAGAGATTTAGGGTAAGTCTGCCAGTAATATTCCTGGGCATTGAGTTGATCTAGCAACCCCTCAATAATATTTCCTTTTCTGGCTATTTCTCCATTTTCATCAAACGAAAACCCCAATTCTTCTGCCAGCATATTGAGCACACGATTGGCCGGACAAACATCAAATGCATCATAAACAGTATGCCCGTTGTAAGAAATATTTGCTATTCCGCCAATGTTCAAAAAATACCTGTATTGAGGGAAAAGCAACTGCTCCCCGATTGGCACAATGGGTGCACCCTGTCCACCCATGGCCACATCCATTGTTCTTAAATCACTTACAACAGGCAAAGAAGTTTCTGCAGCGATGAATGCTCCGTTCCCAATTTGAGTGGTATAATGAGGTGGATGATGAAAAACAGTATGCCCGTGTGATGCAATCAAGGCAACTTTGTATTGCAACGCGTTTCGTTCAACAAATTGATTGACTTGCGATCCGATGTACTTGCCAAATAAAGCATCCAGTGATGCCAGTTCTCTTGCACCCAGCAACGGAGCATTTTTAAGTTGCTCTTTCCAATCATTCTCAAATGACATGCAAGCAGCATTCAGTACTTGATAGCTCCAATTCCCTCCTTTCTCCTCTATCTCAACAAAAACGATGTCGAGTCCATCCAATGAACTTCCGCTCATTAATCCAATTACCTTGTATACCATCTTATTTTTCTACATTTGTGGCTGGTCCGAAATTAAACATTTATGGTAATTAATATCAGTCAGCAACACTCTCTTGTCAACAATTGGATCAATGAACTGAGAGACGTGGATGTCCAACATGACAGAATGCGATTCAGAAGAAATATCGAAAGAATCGGTGAAGTCATCGCATACGAAATCAGCAAACAACTCCCCTGGGAAGAGAAAAATATCACAACCCCGCTGGGTATTGCTAAATCAAAAGCATTGGCCAACCAACCAGTGCTTGCAACCATATTAAGAGCCGGACTCCCGCTCCACCAGGGTCTACTCAATTATTTTGACAAAGCGGACAATGCCTTTATTGCAGCATACAGAAAACACCACCGTGACGGAAGCTTTGAGATCAGTCTTGAATACATGTCTTCTCCCTCCCTGGATGGAAGGGTTGTCATACTATGCGACCCCATGCTTGCCACAGGTGCCTCACTGGTGAAAACCATCGAATTCCTGAAACGACAGGGAAGTATTGCTCAAATGCATGTTGTGTCTGTGATAGCCTGCACCGAGGGCATTGAGTTCGTAAGAAGAAATGAACCACAGGTTACCATATGGTGTGGCGATATCGATGAAGAATTGACCGCAAAAGGATACATTGTACCCGGACTGGGTGATGCAGGCGATTTGGCATTTGGAGAAAAAACACAATCCTAAAATGATTACAGGTGCATTACCAATGGCACAATGTAGTAGGACGCAATCACAATTAAGATAATTGAAATCAGGTTCATGATGAATCCAGCCTTCACCATGTCCGCAATTGTAATATGTCCGCTTGAAAAAACAATTGCGTTGGGCGGAGTTCCCATAGGCAACATGCTGGCACAACTGGCAGCAAGCGTCATGGGTATCCCCAATAAAAAAGGATTGATATGCATAGATTCGGCGAGCACTGTTACAATGGGAGCAAATACAATGACCTGAGCAACATTGCTCATGACCTCGCTTAAAAAAAGTGAAATGACCGCAACAACTACGATCATAGAAAATACTGTCATTGAGGCATTCCCAGCCAAAGCAGTGCCGATCATCTGAATGATACCAGATTTTTCAAGCGCTCCTGCCAAAGCAATACCTCCTCCAAAGAGCAGCAAAATTCCCCATGCCATTTTACTCGTATCATGCCATGTCAACAACCTTTCTGTCTTGCCTTGATCATTCCCTGCAGGAACGGCAAACATAAGAACGGCTCCAAAAATTGCAATCATGCTGTCATCCAGCTTTACAAAATGCATTTGATTGATCAAACTCCTGAAGATCCAAAGAGAGGCAGTGATCAAAAAAATGATCAGCACCCTTTTTTCTGGAATGCTCATCGGCCCCAACTCATCCAAATCGGCAGCTATCATATTCTCAAAATCTATACTGGATTTAATATGATTGGGGAAAATAAATACCAAAACAAAAAATAAAAGAATCAATAACAAAATAGCGACAGGCATTGCAACAAGCATCCAATCAAAAAATGAAATATCAACTTGGTACTTTTTACTGATATAGGAAGCATAAGCCGCATTGGGCGGCGTTCCGATGATGGTCGCAATGCCGCCAAAATTAGAAGCATATGCAATTGAAATCATCATGGCCAATGCAAAATTTCTCTTGGCATGTTCCTTGTCATGCATATTGATTACTACAGAAATAACAGATATGGCAATTGGATACATCATCATGGTTGTAGCCGTATTACTCAACCACATGCTGATGAAACCTGTCGATAAAATAAATCCCAATAAAATTTTATTTCCGCTCGAGCCTGTACATGAAACAATTTTCAAAGCAATTCTTTTATGGAGCCCCCATTTTTCAATTCCCAGTCCAATTAAAAACCCACCCATGAATAGAAAGATAACCTCGTTGGAATAAGGCGCTGCTGTTTCACTGATGGATGAGATGCCCATCAATGGGAAGAGGACCAATGGAAGCAAAGCTACCACCGGCATGGGAAGTGCCTCGGTGATCCACCAGCCTATCATGAGAAATGCAATTGCCAATACCTTCGATGGAAGTGGATCCATGCCAAAAGGATTGAACGCCAACATCAAGAGGAGCAAAAAGATGCCGCCCATGATTTTAAATAATTCAAATTGTTTTGCTTTGGCTGGTTTAACTGTTGGCAAATCGCTCATCCTTGATGAATTTCAACTAAAGTTAACCAATTCAAAATTCTGATTGGAGTCCGGATTTCAGCATTAATCGTTATTTTGCCCTTCATCATTATCATGCTGAAAGATTTCATCATATCGATACAGGCTTTTTTTAAAGCACATGAACTGATCAAAAACCATCGATTGTGGAAATGGGTGCTGATACCCGGACTTATTTATGCAATCCTTTTCTCTATCAGCATGTACTTCTTCTCAAAATCAGCCAACGCAGTCATCCATTGGCTCAATGTTGAAACCGGACTCCAGAATTGGCTCACAACATTGGATCAGAGTTGGATTGGATTTCTTTTTACCATCGGCGGGATCATCATATGGATCATCCTGATGCTGCTTTATTTTTCTATGTTTAAATACATTTGGTTGATTTTGGGAGCTCCCGTCTTTACTTTTTTGACGCAAAGAACAATTTCCATTCTCGAGCAAACACCCATGCCAGTCCAACCTCAACATTATAATGCATTGATATTGGATGGTATAAAAATGGCTGCTCGAAATACGCTGTGGCAAACGATTTATGTCATCGCAATCATTTTCATCTCTTTGCTTCCTCTCATTGGGTGGGCAACGCCCCTGCTGGCTGGAATGCTGGAATGTTACTTTTACGGATTCTCGATGCTTAATTACTCATTTGAAAAATTCAATTCAAGTAATTTCAATAGTTCAACATTCATCAATCAGCACAGGGGACTCGCCATTGGAAATGGCATGGTATTTTACATGATGCATTGCATTGTATTTGTTGGTTGGATTTTTGCCCCCGCGTATGCAGTCATTGCAGCAACCATCACCATGCATGAAGTGAAAAATACACGCAAATGATCAAGGCAACGGTTATACTCATTCCAATCGGTATTGCAGAGGATGGATATGATTCGCTTCCAGCTTATATTTCAGAATATATCAATAGCTGTGATATTTTTTTTGTTGAAAATCTCAGAACAGCAAGAAGGGCTTTCAAAAAATTGGACAGGCATTTTGATATAGATGCGAAAGAATGGCATGAAATTGATAAAAATGAAGCAGCCCTCATTCCTGTTTTCACCAAAGCCATGGATGCATCCAAAACAATTGGTATTGCAAGTGAATCTGGATGTCCAGGTATTGCAGACCCAGGACAAATCCTGGTTGGCCTTGCACAAAAAAATAACATCCCTGTCAAACCCTTGGTCGGACCCAGCAGTATTTTGCTGACACTGATGGCAAGTGGATTGAACGGACAGTCATTTTCTTTCAACGGATACCTGCCCATCCATGAAGCAGATCGAGCAAAGAAAATCAAATTGCTAGAAGCAAAATCGATCAAAGAAAATTCTACACAGCTATTTATCGAGACTCCCTATAGAAACAATCAGCTGTTTCAATCGTTGTTGAAAAACCTGGGTGAAAATACAGCAGTATGTATTGCCAGCCAGGTCACTTCAAAAGAAGAGTGGATCAAAACTAAAACAGTCATGGATTGGAAAAAATCGAATGCAGATATTCCCAAACAGCCTACATTATTTGCAATTGGAAGTTTATAGTCCGTATTGGGCAACCAAGAATACCATCGCAGTCATTGCAACAGCCCCCAAGTTCAATTCTCGCTCACTCACCGCTTCGAAAACATCTGTTTTTGCATGATGCAAGTCCATGTATCGCTGAGAATCAGGATTCAACCCTATCAATACAGTTCCCAGTGGTCTCAGGGGACCAATATCTGCGCCGCCTCCACCTCGCTTGAACTCAGATGCTCCATAAGGCACAAATAATGACTGCCATTTTTCAATTTGTGCAGATTGGCCTGCACTTGCACTGTATCCAAACCCCCTTGGTGTGAATCCCCCTGCGTCGCTCTCCAGTGCCATGATGAATTTTTTACCCTCCCCTTTTGCAACTTCTGCATATTTGGTTCCGCCTCTCAATCCGTTTTCTTCATTCATGAACATCACAGCTCGCACTGTTCTTTTTGGTTGCATGCCCAATGACTTCAGTGCCCTGATTACCTCTATACTCTGAACACAACCAGCTCCATCATCATGCGCGCCCTCTGCCAAATCCCAACTATCAAGGTGCCCGCCTACTGTGATGATTTCATCAGGATAGGTTGTCCCTTTGATTTCACCAACCACATTGAAAGAAGGCACATCCTCCAGCATCTGACAGTTGGTTTTAAAATAAATAGACCTTAGTTTTCCTTCTGCAATCAATTTGCTCAGTTCAACTGCACCATTGGTGCTGATGGCAACAGCAGGAATCATTGGCGTTCCTTCTTCATACCTGGTCGCACCTGTATGTGGATTGTCATCCAGTACTGGAGAAAGCGTTCTTACAATCACTCCAACTGCACCCAGTGCTGCAGCACGAGAGGGACCCTGGCCCCGGTAAGCACCGGCTTCTCCATATGCCTGAAAAGTATTGATATACCTTGGATCCATTCTGTAGTTATAAAAAACAATTTTCCCTTTTACGCGGTCTGCTCCCAGCATTTCCAACTCCTTGAAATTTTTTACTTCGACTACTTCCGCATTGATTCCGCCAGAAGGAGTTCCAACAGCATTGCCCAAAGCAACGATGTTCAATTGTATCTTCTTGCCATCAACCAAATTGGCATTGCCCTCTTCCTTCGCACCTCTCACCCAGCGTGGAACCATGCAAGGTTGGAGGTACACGGTATCGGCACCTGCTTCCCTGAGCATTCTTGCAGTTTGCTCTACAGCCAGCGCAGCACCGGGAGATCCGGACAATCTCGGACCAACTTTTTTACAGAGATATTTTAAGTTGCTGTATGCAGTTCCATTCATGAAAATTTCATCTGATATTTTTTTTATTGCCAATGAATCAGCTGATTGAGCATGTCCTGATGATGAAAAAGCACATATCATGGCTGAGAAGAGAAGAAATTGTTTCATGTAATGGAAATTTATGGACTAAGCTAACAATTTTAATATTATTATTTTTTCCCGGATTTGAATCTAGTGCTTAAATGGTACCTTCATATCAGATTTGTAACACATGAATATTGGCATCGTTTGTTATCCTACGTTCGGGGGAAGTGGGGTACTTGCTACCGAACTTGGCAAAGCATTGGCAGATAAAGGTTATGGGATCCATTTCATCACCTACCAACAGCCAGTAAGACTTACTGGATTCAGTGCAAATATTTTCTATCATGAAGTAAGAGTCCCCGCTTATCCATTGTTTGACTTTCCCCCCTATGAAACTGCCTTGGCAAGCACCATGGTGGATGTGGTTAAAAACAATACTGTAGACCTGCTGCACGTTCACTATGCCATCCCACATGCTTCTGCTGCTTTTATGGCCAAACAAATTTTGGCTGAAGAAAAAATACATGTTCCATTCATCACCACATTGCATGGTACAGACATCACATTGGTTGGAAGAGATAAAACCTATGCGCCAGTAGTAACATTTTCCATCAATAAAAGTGATGCAATCACTGCTGTATCAGATAATCTCAAAAAAGAGACCTTGGACAATTTTGATATCAAAAAAGAAATTGATGTAATTCACAATTTTGTAGATATTAAAAGATTTTCTGTAAAACCAATGGATGCATTCAAAAAAGCAATTGCACCCAATGGAGAAAAAATCATCCTGCATGCATCCAACTTCAGAAAAATAAAAAGGATTGGAGATGTGATTTATACTTTCAATAAAATAAGAAAATCAATTCCTTCGAAATTACTCCTGGTAGGTGACGGCCCAGAGCGTCACATGGCAGAAGAGCTTTGCAGGGAATTGGGAATATTTGAAGAAGCAAGATTTCTAGGCAAACAGCAAGACATGGAAGATATTTACGCCATTGCAGATCTTTTTTTATTGCCCTCAGAATATGAAAGTTTTGGTTTGGCCGCATTGGAAGCAATGGCTGCAGGAACGCCAGTGGTAGCAACCAATGCAGGTGGAATTCCTGAAATCATCACGCATGGTAAAAATGGCTATCTAAATGAAATTGGAAATGTGGAGCAAATGAGCAACCATGCGATCTCCATATTAGGAAACAATGTAACATTGGAAGCATTCAGCGCAGCAGCAAGAAAACAGGCAGAAACATTTGATATACACAATATCGTACCCAAATACGAACAACTCTATCAAAAGGTATTGAACAAATAAACTTAGCGGTTTTTCAACCAATCTTCTGGATCAACAAACTTAGATTCAACGTTCACTACAAAAATAATTTCCCCATCCCCATCATCATTCTGGGCAGCTTTGCCAATCGGTTGTCCCATTTTAACTACAGAGCCCTTTGAAACATTTACGCTGGAGAGATTGTAATAAGTGGTAAAATATTTGCCATGCTTGATGGTAATGGTTTGACTTCCAGCAACATCGTATACAGTTGCAACCGTGCCATCAAAGACTGCCTTGACATTTGAGCCCGGCACAGTTTGTATGGTCAACCCAATATTATCCTCTATGATAGACGTACCTTCTATTTTTTGGCGACCAAATCCAGCAGTTACCGTTGCTTTCTCCACAGGCCATGGAAGATTGCCACGATTGTTTTCGAATCCAACCGATACCCTTGTTACCTCTGGTGTGTTTTCGAGAACATTGACCTTACGTGTTGCAACGGGAGCGGCACTAGATGATGCTGCAGCTGGTTTGGATTCAATAGGTTTTACTGCTACAGCAGCTGCTTTTTTGGCATCTTCTTCTGCTTTCTTTCGTGCTGCTTCAATCTCCCTTTTTACAATTGCAGCGATAGATGATTGCAAGCTGCGCTCAATTTTCCGCTTGGCAGCCATTTCTTTTTCGATTTCCTTTTCACGGGATTTCAATTTGGTAACAAACTGATTTTTTTCCTTTTTTTCAGACTCAAGCAATTCCTTTTGCATGTTTTGCTCCAACAACACTTTTCCCTTATCTTTTTTATCTTTTGTGAGCGAGTTGATCTTAACAGATAATTCTTTTTGGGTACGATTGATGTTGCCAACTTGTTCATCACGGTACTGACGATATGTTTTCAAATAACTCACTCTTCTGACTGCATCATTGAAACTTGTTGCTGAAAAAATAAAATTCATCATATCGTAGCTGCTCCTGTTTTTGTAAGCATACTCGATGGTTCTGGCATATTGTTTCTTGAGCGTATCCAATTCTCTCTGTAGACGATAAATTTCTCTGTTGTCATTGAAAATCGTATTGTCAATCATCTTCATCTCATCATTGAGATTTTCAATCACCGCATAGCGGCTTCTCAATTTGCGTTCTATCAATTTCAGTTGTGAAAGTCCTGCTTTTTTATCTTTTGAGATTTCGGATTGAGCGCGCTGCAGTTCCTGAATTTCTTGTTGAATTTCTTTTCTTTTTTTCTCCAGCTCATCGCGTGTTTGTGCAAAAGAGAATTGGGATGATATAAAAAAGAGGAAAAATAATAAAATTGGTTTCATTGATTTCAAGATAAATGCTAAATGACTACCCGAAGTTGTCAATTTGCGTTCAAAGAATAAGTTAATTTATTATTTTATAATTCTTTGGTATGCTGAATGGAAAGCTGATAGCCTTGTCAAATTCAACTTGCTTGAAGTTCAATCCAATTTGAATTTGTGTTTTTTCGGCTAAATCTATCTTCCGTTCCTCTGCGAAAATTCTCTCCCCAACTGGAACATACCCAGCATATGCAAGATTGGCTGTACGGCTTCGGGCTATATCCATATCGTCCAGTTTGCTGAACAAAACATTCAGATCATTTTTCCCTACGGTCATGAAATGCTTAAACGCCTCTCCAACGGTGGAAAATGAAAGCGTCTCGGTTTTTTCTGAAAAAGCCATTACCTCTTTGTCCAAATAAATTGGATTCCCCAATATAAGGTTCTCAAGTGTTTGGTAATCAAAGGGGACCTTTGTAATCACCTGTAAATATGAAAATGGCTTGCGCTGAACTGTTTTATTCAATTTATCGAGTATGATGATGCTGTCTGGCCTGATCAGCACACGAAATGCTTCAATATTCAAGGCAGCAACAATGGAAATCCACATGGCACTGTCTTTTTGCATTCTGAAAAATGCATTGAAGTCGAATTTTCTGTTCTTATCATCATTGTAATCGACCTTTATCTTGGAGGAAAAGGTTTTGAACTGAATCTGACGTTCCTTGATCTTCTGCATCGTGGCCCGAACAAATTTAGCAGAGTCGGAGTCATAGGGATTCACCAGCGTCACAACACTGTCTCTCGTCGCAATCACATTGGTAAGTTTTCTGGTAGACCTGCAAGAAGCAAGCAAAACCAGAGCTAATATGATGACCGTAAATGACCTCATGTTGTTTATTTTTTTCCAGTGTGTCCAAATCCACCGGTGTTTCTCTGTGTCTCACTTAGCTGTTCGGTTTCAACCCATTCAGCCTGTTCAATTTTTTGAAAAATCATTTGTGCAATTCGATCGCCATTTTCAATAACCTGGGGCTCGCTGGAAAGATTGATCAAGATGACTTTGATTTCGCCACGATAATCTGCATCGATTGTTCCAGGCGTATTTAAGCAGGTGATGCCTTGTTTGATAGCAAGTCCACTTCGAGGCCTGATCTGAGCTTCATACCCTTCTGGAATTTCCAAAAACAATCCTGTTGGCACCAAAATGCGCTCCATGGCAGCAAGCGTAAGGGGGCTGGGAATAAAGGCTCGGAGATCCATGCCTGATGAACCAGCTGTAGCATAGGCAGGCAAGGCATGGGTTGATTTATTGACGATCTGAACCTTCAAAAATACTTTTTTGCAAATCTACAAATATCCATGCGAAGCAGATCAGCAATGAGTAGAATTTAAAAAGCTGTTTGGCTAATTTTTTTTCTGCAACAATACCGTTGCATATGCCACCAATCCTTCGCCTCGTCCAACAAATCCCATCTTTTCGGTAGTGGTTGCTTTGACAGATACTTCATCAGGAGACAAATGCAGGATAGACGCAATGCATGATTGCATCTCTGATACGTATGGCTTTATTTTAGGAGCTTCCAAACAAAGTGAACTGTCAACATTCACAACGCAATAATGTTTGGCAGATATGAGTTCAAAAGTTTTTGCGAGCAAGATTTTGCTATCAATATTTTTATAAGCAGGATCGGTATCCGGAAAATGGACGCCAATATCTCCGAGTGATAAGGCACCCAAGATGGCATCACAAATGGCATGCAACAGAACATCAGCATCGCTGTGCCCTTTGGCTCCCATGTGATGGGGAATCTTCACACCACCAATCCACAAATCTCTTCCCTCGACCAACTGATGAAAATCTATGCCAAATCCAATTCTATATGACATCCACTATTTTTTATAAAAATAGTGAAAACAAATTTGTGGATTGATTACTCTTCGATGGGACCCAGGTTGAAGAGCAGACTGAAGCGAATGGTATTGGAAAGCGGATTCCTGTTCACCCCTGTGCCAGAGGGAATCAAATATGAAAGATTGATATCAAGATTGTTGTACCTGAATCCGGCGCCCATGGAGAAATACTGACGGTTGCCTTTGTTTTTGTTTTCATAGAAATACCCCGCACGTACTGCAAATTGCTCATTGTAAATGAACTCGCCACCCAAGGAAAAAGCGAACTCTTTCAGTTCTTCAGAGAATCTCCCCGGGGCATCTCCAAAAGAGGAAAACCAGCTACCCACAACACTCTTAGAACGGTAATTGATCATGCCCGCACTGTCGCCCAAAAGCGGGGGGGTAGGCACCATCAATTTATGAATATCCATTCCCAAAGAAATGCGATTGACCTCGTTGCTGATGATGGTATACATCGCACCGAGGGTCATGTTGGCAGGTATGAAATCTTTCTGCGCAGCATCGCCTGTATAACTGATCTTGGATCCCATATTGGTCATGGCAAGCCCCAATGAAAGACCGGTCAAATCTTCCGGATTGGA
>SXYR01000185.1 GCA_005788265.1 Bacteroidota bacterium
GAACTGTTATGGCCTATGCCATTCTGTTTCAGGGTAAGATCGGCGCAGTGGATTTTGGCTGCCTCAGAGGCGGCCAGTGAAAAAGACAATAGATTTAGTTTGGCCGATGCCTTCAGATCCTTTTCCAGACTCTTGGCCTCTTTCCCATTGGCTTCAGGAAATTGCTTGAGGAAAGGAAGCAGACAGTCTTTGTAGAACTGGTTGGGATTCTTCCGCATATAATTGACCCAGTAAAAGAATTCTTTCTCCCCGGTTGAGAGCCCCGATTTGGCCAATTCTTTGTCAAGATGCTGTTGAATGGCCTGGTCCCTAGCAATGTTCAATTCAAATGGAATATCATTCAGGGTAAAACTTCCCTGCGCCATCAGCAAAGAAGGAAGAGCAAAAAGGAATAAAGCAATATGTTTCACGTGGAACATCATCCAAAATACTTGGAAAGCAGGTCATCTTCTGCCTTTCGCATCTTTTTCTGGTCAGACGCTTGTTTGTCCTTGTAACCAAGAAGATGCAGGAGGCCGTGGAAAATCACCCGATGCAATTCTTGGTAAAAGGGAGTTCCCAATGTCTTTGCATTGTCCTTCACCCTGTCAATGCTGATATATATTTCAGCTTGAAGGATTCCCCGTTTTTCAGACAGATCGAAACTGATGATATCCGTATAATAATCGTGTGAGAGGTGTTGTTGATTGATGTTCAGGAGATAGGCGTCGGAGCAAAAAACAATGTTCAACTCCTCTACATGCTTTTTATAAGAAAGGGCTGTTTTTTGAAGAAAACGCTTCAATTTCTCTCTGTTTCGAAGCGAATGGAGGCTTTTTTGGTAAAAAAAATGAATTGTCGACATTCCAATAATAAAAGTACAAGAAATCCCCCGAAGCGAAGTAGCTTTGCATCCCGTTACAACCATCATGCTGAAAAAATTATCAGAATTAAAAGTTGGAGAGAAGGCAGTCATCCAATCATTGGAGGACCAGGAACTGATTTTAAAATTGATGGAGATGGGTTTTTTGCAGGGAGAAGAGGTAGCTGTTGAGCAAATTGCACCGCTTGGTGACCCCATTTCAGTGATGGTAGCAGGATATCAAGTGAGCCTCCGGTTGAATGAAGCTGCTTCCATATTGGTAGAATCAATATAATAAATTGATTATCAATTATTTATGAAGATTGGACTTTATTTTGGAACGTTTAATCCCATCCACAACGGTCACCTGATCATTGCAAACTATATTCTCCAATATGCAAAATTGGATCAGGTATGGATGATTGTATCTCCACAAAATCCGTTCAAACAAAGTCACAGTCTGCTGAATGAATACCACAGATTGTTTCTGGTTCAACAGGCATTGGAAGGAGAAACAAAAATCAAAGCGGTTGACATAGAATTCGGATTGCCGAAACCATCTTATACGATCAATACACTTACTTATTTGCAGGAAAAATATCCCGATCATGAATTTGGTGTCATCATGGGATCAGATAGTTTACACAATTTGGATCGATGGAAAAATGCGGAACTGATCATGAAAAATTTTCCGCTCTATGTATACGAGCGACAGGGTTATCCAATGAGAGATGATTTGGATGATGCAACCATCATTGACATGAAAGCACCGCTGCTGAATATTTCATCATCATTGGTCAGGAGAATGTTGAAGGAAGGAAAATCGATTCGCTATTTGGTGCCCGATACCGTCAACGAAGAAATACAAAAAGGAAATTATTACAGATAGTTATCCAACTGCCCATCCCAAAAGCAAACAGGCAATCGCAACGTAAGGCGCCTGAATTTTGGTAAACGTCAGCGATACAAAAGTTGACAGCATCACCCCAAAAAATAAAATGATACCAGAAAGCGGTTGTTCAAGTTCCGGAACCACCGTATCATTGATCAAGTATACAATACTGGCAAACATAATCCCGACTACTGCTGCATTGATGCCTTGCATCATGCGTTCCATCGCTTTGTATTTATGGAGATTTTCCCACATGGGATAAAAGAATATACACAATAAAAAACTGGGCAGAAAAATTCCAACGCTTGCAATAATAGCCCCTGCCAATTGCCAGTTCCACCCTTTGTTTTGAAGCGACATGCCGCCGATATAAGCAGATATCGAAAAAGCTGGACCCGGTATGGCACGTACCATACCTGCGCCTGTCAGGAAATCTTCGCGATTGATTTTAATGACATTTTGGTTGTTCGATTTGATGCGTTCTGTTTCAGGACGCACAACGTATTGTTCATACATCACAGGAATCAATACGTCGGCACCGCCAAAAACAAAACTTCCAAAACGGTACATGTTTTCAAACAAGTTGAAGGGAGCGCGGTAAGACCAGTCATTCTTTCGCGCAGTTTCAGAAACAAATGCGGCAGATATAAAAAAGAAGGAAAACAATACGATCGGGAACCATTTAATGGTACGTTGCTTCCATTTGACCGGCTCCTCATTTTGTTCATTGAAAAAAATACCTGCTGCTCCGCCTACAATTAAGATGATTGGGAAAATCCAAGGTGTTTTAAAAAAAATATAAGTAGCAACGGCACATAAAAAAAGAATGATGCGGGATGATGGTTGTTTAACAAGTTTCAATGTCTTGAAAGATGCAAAAGCCAGAAATCCCAACGCCATTGGTTGTATGAATCGGAAAATGGGCAATCCATTGGAGGAAGTATGATTGACGATAAGAGACAATCCCGACATGATGACGATGGCAGGAAGCATCCATATCAAAAGTGTTAAAACAGCAAGTGGAATACCTCCCCTTTTATACCCAATCAAGGTAAGTGTTTGGGTAGAGGTGGCTCCGGGCATCAGCTGACAAAAGGCATTGATGTCCATCAACTCAGTGCTGGTTACATCCTTTCGCTTTTCCACAAATGTTTTCATCATCATTCCAAAATGTCCCTGCGGTCCGCCGAATGCAGAAATGCTGTGAAAAAATACAGCCCGCAGAAATGGTATGTGACGAATCAGCGCCAACAATTATTTTTTGAGTCCGATTTCTCTTAAGCGTTCATCCAAATATTGACCCGCAGTATAGTCTTCATAGTTTTTTGGATTGGTTGCAGTGATACAGGAATCAAGACAGGCAAGCGACATCTGGCTTTTTGGATGCAGGAAAAATGGCAATGAATACCTGGAAGTATTCCATTTTTCACGGGGTGGATTCACCACACGATGCGTAGTGCTTTTTAAGCGGTCATTGGTCAATCGTTGCAACATATCACCAACATTGACTACGATTTCACCGTCTCCTGCCTGAATGGGCAGCCACTCATTTTGCTTTGACAAAATTTCCAGCCCCTCAGCAGAAGCACCAACAAGCAGGGTAATTAAATTGATGTCTTCGTGTTGCTCTGCGCGAATCGCAGATTGGGGTTCTGAAACAATAGGTGGATAATGAATGGCGCGAAGGATGCTGTTTCCCAAATGGATATGTTCGTTGAAATAATCCTTGCCCAAATTCAAATAAGACGCTATCGCACTCAGGAGAGCAGATCCTGATTGTTCAAATGCACGATAGGTTGATAAAAACAATTGATTGAAATCAGCAATCTCATCCACCATTACATTGTCGGGATAAGATTCAGGTGTGGTTTCATTTTTGCCGACGGTTTGTCCGTATTGAAAGAATTCTTTCAAATCAGGTGCCTCGCTCCCCTTTGCATGTTCCTTGCCAAAAGAGGTATACCCGCGCTGCCCGGCGAGCCCGGCGATTTCATATTTCTTTTTCAGATCCGAAGGAAGCTCGAAGAAAGCTTTCACGGTAGCATATACACGATCGATCAGTTGTTGATCAATCCCGTGGTTTCTTACAGCTACAAATCCCACTTCTTCAAAAGCCTTGCCAAGCTCATTGGAAAACTGAACCTTTTGGGCATCTGTACCGTTTGTATATAAACTGAGGTCTACGACTGGTATATTCATATATAAAATTGAATTGTAAAAATAACAAACATAATTTTGATCTCTAATTTCAACAAGATGGTTCGTTTGAAAAGTATCTACTGGGTGTGTTTCGTTGCAGTGATGGGCTTTGGCTGCTCGCCTAAAATTGGTAGCTATACAGGCCAGAAAGTTTTTAAGACCCCCAATGGCGTTCCAGATTATGCTGATCTCAATTACTGGGCAGCGCATCCCAACAAATGGGACCCCTCCGATACCATTCCAAAATTATTGAGAGGAACTCCGAAAGAAAAAGAAGCGGATGTTTTTTTTATTCACCCCACCACTTATACCGGAGAGATGCCCCAAGGCAAGCCCAATGCAGACATTGATGATTCCACCCTGAACTATAAAACGGATTATTCACCGATGCTTTACCAGGCTTCTGCATTTAATGAAAGAGCCAGGGTATTTGCTCCGCGCTACAGGCAGGCACATATTAAAATGTATGGGGAGCCGGACAGTATACAATTACACAGGGCATTTAATTTGGCATATGAAGATGTAAAAAAAGCATTTCAATATTACCTGGAAAAAGAAAACAACGGCAGACCGATCATCATTGCTTCTCACAGTCAGGGCACTACCCATAGCTCCAGACTGCTGAAAGAATTTTTTGACGGGAAACCATTGATGAAACAACTGGTATGTGCCTATATCATCGGTATGAGGGTGAAGAAAGATCTGTACAACCGGATACCAGTTTGTTCAGATCCGTCACAAACCGGATGTTTCGTAAGCTGGCGCACGTATAGATATGACTATATGGGCGATTGGGTCAGCCGACTGGATACCAGCATTGCTGTAGTAAATCCCATGAGCTGGAAAACAGCAGAGAACTGGGTGGATAAATCAATACACAAAGGAGCTGTGTTGTACAACATAAATAAAATATATACGCATACCCAGGATGCATTGGTGGAAGGAGATGCCTTGAGGGTTACCCGCCCCAGGTTCCCTGGTTCTTTTCTGTACAAGAACAAAAATTATCATGCGGGAGACATCAATCTTTTTTATCTCGATATCCGGGAAAATGTTTCACTGCGAATAGACGCCTTCAAGTCAAAAAAATAACCAAGGTCATTGTTTTTTATGAGCAAGGTCATGCGTGTTGAATTTCTCTGCTGCTAAGTTTGAGAAAACGACACCCATGAAACTCATCATTGTACCTACCGATTTTTCTCCATTGGCAGACAATGCCCTGAAATATGCAATGGACCTTGCATCTGCGATGGAAGGCAGTCTGATGCTGCTGAATGTATATCAATTGCCGATCAGTTTTTCTGAAGTCCCGTTGGTAAACATATCAGTCGAAGAACTGAGAAAAATCAGTGAAGAAAAACTCGCTGAAATCAAACAGCAAATAGAAAGCATTACAGGAGGAAAAATAAAAATTTATACAGAAAGCAAGATGGGTGAAGTGGCAGATGAAGTAGATGCCTTGTGTAAAATATTGAATCCGTTTGCAGTTGTCATGGGAACCAGGGGTGTAACAGGTGCTGGAAGATTTTTTCTGGGAAGCAATTCTCTTTCGGTGATTGGTAAGACAAGTACTCCTGTTTTCATTATCCCACCGGGAGCAACCTTCAAGCCGATCAGGAAAGTAGGACTCGCTACGGATTTGAGAAATGTGGTTGATGCTGTTTCAGTATCCCCCATCAAATCAGTTGTGAACATGTTCAATGCGGAGTTGCATGTATTGAATGTTGATTTTGAAAGAAAACATTTTACCAGTTATACTCCGGAAGAAACACTGAACCTTGATACCATGTTGTCCGGACTGAACCCAACCTATGACTTCATTGAAAACAAGGACATGGATGAAGGGATCAATGAATTTGCAACCAAAAACAATATAGACCTGATCATCACACTGCCTAGAAAACACCGGTTCATTGAAAGTCTTTTTGAGAAAAGCTTTACAAGGGAACTGATACATCATACCAGCATTCCTTTGATGTGCATCAGAAAAGAATTTGCTGAAACAGTTGCTTAGAAATCAGCACTCTTGGGTGTTCTGGGAAATGCAATCACATCTCTGATATTCGTCATGCCTGTTACAAACAACACCATGCGTTCGAATCCGAGTCCAAAACCTGCATGTGGAACAGTGCCAAATCTTCTTGTGTCTAGATACCACCATAATTCTTCTTCGGAAATATGCATGTCTTTCATGCGCTGGGTAAGCCTATCAAGCCTCTCCTCTCGTTGTGAACCACCGACGATTTCACCGATGCCGGGAGCGAGAATATCCATTGCTGCAACCGTTTTACCATCGTCGTTCTGGCGCATGTAGAAGGCTTTGATGTCTTTTGGATAATTGGTAACGATCACCGGTTTCTTGAAATGTTTTTCAACCAGATAGCGCTCATGTTCACTTTGCATGTCGATGCCCCACTTTACTTCGTATTGAAACTTTTTCTTTTTGTATGCAGGTGAATCCAATAATATGTCAATTGCTTCTGTATACGTGATGCGCTCAAAATTATTTTCAAGCACAAACTTCAGTTTTTCAATCAACCCCATGGAACTTCTTTTATCAGCAGGAAGCTGTTTCTCTTCATCCGCCAAACGCTGATCAAGAAACTGCAGATCATCCATGTTGTTGTCCATTGCAAACTGAATGATGTATTTGATGAATGCCTCTGCAAGATTCATGTTGTCTTCCAGATCATGAAAAGCCATCTCAGGTTCAATCATCCAAAATTCAGCAAGGTGACGGGTGGTATTTGAATTCTCTGCGCGAAACGTGGGACCGAAAGTATAAATCTCACCAAATGCAGTGGCACCAAGCTCTCCCTCCAATTGTCCACTTACCGTAAGGTGCGTACTTCTTCCAAAAAAATCTTCTTTGAAATCAATCTCGCTCTTTTCATTTCGAGGGGGATTGTCAAATGGCAATGTAGTAACACGGAACATTTCTCCTGCACCTTCTGCATCACTCGCCGTAACAATGGGAGTATGCAAATACAAAAATCCTCTATCGTGGAAAAATTGGTGGATGGCAAATGCCAATGAATGTCTCACACGAAAAACAGCTCCAAACGTATTTGTTCTGAAACGCAAGTGTGCTATTTCTCTTAGAAATTCGAGGCTGTGCTTTTTGGGCTGAAGGGGATATGCAGAAGCATCTGAATCTCCCAGTACCTCCAGTTCGTTTGCAATCAGCTCCACTGCCTGACCCTTGCCTTGTGATGCAACCAGTTCTCCAGAGATTTTCAGGGCTGCACTGGTTGTGATGCGCTTCAATACGTCTTCTTCAAACTTTCCCAACTCCAATACAACCTGCAGGTTTAGATTGGTGGACCCGTCATTCAAGGCGATGAATTGGTTGTTTCTGAATGTTCTTACCCATCCCATCACAACAATCCCTTTTTGTCCGGGTGACTGCAGCAGTATTTCCTTTATTTTGATCCTTTTATTGAACATAAGCCCATTTTACGCTTGCAAAGGTACTAAATGGAGGGTCCGGGCTGACCTAAATTTTTTTTGGGATGACAAAAAAACCGTAACATTGCATACGCAAAGAGGCCATTTAGTTACATCAGCCGCTTTCTTTTCCACCCAAACTTATCCTTCGCATACCAACATTCCCATCAGGGTAATTATCAAATAAAACATATGTACGACATTTTACAGCTGAATGACATGCTTGTTCCGGAATTATTGGACATAGCTGAACAACTCAAGATCACAGGAGCCAAAAAACTTGAAAAACAAGAACTTATTTATAAAATACTGGACAAACAAGCCATATTGAACAGTGCCGTGAAAGGAGGAGATGCAAAAGAGGAAAAGGGAGGCAAGAAAAAAAGAATAGTAAAAACAAGTACAGGCAATACAACTGAGGAAGCCATCGTTGAAAACGATCCGGAAACCTCACCAGAGAAAAAGCCCATCAAAAGAGGAAGACCCTCCATTCAAAAAGAAGAACCCGGAAATACAGTGCAGGAAGAGCCAAAACAAGAATCAACCGAAGCTTCGGAACAAGAGGGACAAACTGGAGAGGACAACAGCGCTTCTAAACAACTCTTTCTCAAAAAAGAGCCGGCATTTACGGTTGAGTTTGATGGGGCCATTCAGGGTGAGGGTGTATTGGAAATGATGCCGGATGGATACGGATTTTTAAGAAGCAGCGATTACAACTATTTGTCATCACCAGATGATGTTTATGTTTCTCCTTCACAAATAAAATTATTCGGAATTAAAACAGGTGATACCATCACAGGTAGCATTCGTCCACCAAAAGAAGGTGAAAAGTATTTTGCATTGCTGAAAGTGGACACAGTGAACGGAAGGCTTCCGGAGGAAGTGCGGGACAGGGTACCATTTGATTATTTGACACCGTTGTTCCCATTTGAAAAATTCAATCTCTATACAAAGCCAGATATTTATTCGACCAGGATGATGGATTTGTTTACTCCACTGGGCAAGGGACAGAGGGGATTGATTGTTGCCCAACCAAAAGTAGGTAAAACCATGTTGCTGAAGGAGGTCGCGAATTCCATTGCCACCAACCATCCGGAATGTTATCTGATGGTGGTATTGATCGATGAGCGTCCGGAAGAAGTAACAGACATGGAAAGAAGTGTGAAAGCCGAAGTACTCGCTTCCACTTTTGATGAGCCTGCAGAGAAACACGTAAAGGTTTCTGCCATGGCTTTGCAAAAAGCAAAACGGTTGGTGGAATGCGGACACGATGTAGTGATTTTATTGGATTCAATTACACGTCTTGCACGTGCACACAATACCGTTGCTCCTTCATCTGGTAAAGTATTGTCGGGTGGTGTGGAAGCAAACGCAATGCAAAAACCGAAACAGTTTTTTGGTGCTGCCAGAAAAATTGAAAACGGTGGTTCACTCACCATTCTTGCTACTGCATTGATAGATACAGGAAGTAAAATGGATGAAGTAATTTTTGAAGAATTCAAGGGAACGGGTAACATGGAATTGGCACTTGACAGAAGACTGGCCAACAAACGCGTGTTCCCTGCGATCGATCTTACTGCATCGTCTACAAGAAGAGAAGATTTATTGCTCGATAAAGATGTATTGCAGCGCATGTGGATCATCAGAAACCATATTGCTGATATGAACAGCGAGGAGGCCATGTCGCTGTTGATGAAACAAATGAAAGGAACAAAAGACAATTATGAGTTCCTTACCAGCATGAACAAATGATGATCTGACTGTTATGGGCATTGAAAAAATTTCTGTTGATGCATTTGTTGCCCATGCCAAAGTTTATCCAGTCATAGATGTGCGAAGCGAAGCGGAGTTCGGGCATGCACATATTCCGGGTGCATGGAACCTCCCTCTTTTCAACAATGAAGAGAGAAAAATTGTGGGTACCATTTACAAGCAAAGATCAAGAGAGGAGGCCATCAAAAAAGGATTGGAATTTTTTGGACCTAAGATGAAAGAGATGGTTGACTTCGTTGAAGAAGGTCTGCACAAAACAAATCCATCCAATAAAACCCTTTTGGTCCACTGCTGGAGAGGTGGCATGCGAAGCGCAGGCGTGGCTTGGCTTTTGGACCTTTATGGATTCAAAATTTATACACTTGTTGGTGGGTATAAAGCTTACAGAAACTGGGTTTTACAGATACTGGCTGAAAAACCAGCATTGAAAATACTTGGTGGATATACTGGTTCTGGTAAGACCATTGTGTTGGATGCGCTGAAAAAAAAGAATGAGCGGGTGATTGATTTGGAGGGAATCGCCGGACACAGAGGGTCGGCTTTTGGAAACATCGGACTCCCCAAGCAGCCCACCCAGGAAATGTTTGAAAACAAACTGGCTGCTGAGTTACACAGTGTTATTAGCAGCGGAGAACTAAAACCAATTTGGCTGGAGGATGAAAGTCAGCGCATTGGTACAGTGAATATTCCGCAGGATTTTTGGCTGCACATGCGAAAAAGTGATATTCAGTTTTTAGATATCCCTTTTGAAAAAAGATTAGACTACCTGGTTGACACCTATGGAAAGCTTCCTATGACGGAGTTGAAAGCCGCAACGGAGAGGATTCAGAAGAAGCTCGGTGGACTCGAAACAAAAAATGCGATAGCATGTTTAGATGAAAACAATATCAAAGGAGCATTCGACATATTGTTGAAATACTATGATAAGTTATATGGAAAGGGATTGGAAAAAAGAGAGGATCCCAAACCCTTGTTGAAAATCTATCATTCAAACCTTGTGGATGCAGAAGAAAATGCATCATGCTTAATTCAATAAAATGGAAAACATCAAGCTTACACAATATTCACATGGTGCTGGGTGCGGATGTAAAATCTCTCCAAATATTTTGGATGAAATATTGCATTCAAGTTTTAGCATGCCCGACAACGATCGGTTGATTGTTGGAAACCACAGCAAAGACGATGCAGCAGTCTATGATTTAAGAAATGGAACTGCACTGATTGCTACCACTGATTTTTTTATGCCCATTGTAGATGATCCTTTCAGTTTTGGCAGAATAGCTTCAGCCAACGCCATCAGCGATGTGTATGCCATGGGAGGGAATCCCATCATGGCCATTGCCATTCTCGGGTGGCCTATCAACCTGATTCCTCCGTCCGTTGCAACCAAAGTAATAGAAGGAAGCAAGAGCATTTGCATGGAAGCAGGTATTCCATTGGCGGGCGGACATAGCATAGATTCACCCGAACCTATTTTTGGGTTGGCAGTGAATGGCTTGGTAGACCTCCAACACCTGAAACAAAACAATACTGCCAAGAAGGGTGACCTGCTTCTACTCACCAAACCAATTGGTGTAGGAATATTGACAACCGCAGAGAAAAAGGGCATGTTGAAAGAAGAACACAAAATGCTTGCGGCGCATCAAATGATGCAGTTGAATAAAATTGGATCGGTGCTTGCTTCTGTAAATGGTGTTCATGCCATGACAGATGTAACCGGATTTGGGTTGTTTGGTCACTTGATTGAAATGGCCGATGGAAGCGGCTTATCGGCAAACATTGATTTCAACAGCGTTCCGTTGATAACCAGTGATCTAAAAGATTATGTTCGGCAGGGATCTGTACCCGGTGGCACCAATAGAAACTGGGACAGCTATGGCCACAGAGTAAATATTGAAAAAAACGAATCAGGAAACTTGTGTAAAAATATCTTGGCAGATCCGCAAACAAGTGGAGGACTCTTGATCTCAGTAGGCAAAGAAAGCTACAACGAAGTCGCAGCAGTTTTGAAAGAAGCCGGATTAGAAATACATACAAATCCAATCGGTGAAATCATAGCGAAGAATGAATATGCTGTACATATGGCATAGCTCAACGCTGCAGATTGTCTCTTGATTTAATTTTCTCGCGTGCAACTTCTGTTACAAGCTGAACGCCCGGGATTGTTCTTAGTCTTTGTTGCAGGTCGTTGAATTCAACCAGGTCATTGTATGGATCTCGGATCAACCAAATGAAATCCAGGTGTTGCAATTCGGGCAAGAGAAATTCACCCTCGTGTTTATTGCTGTACAAAAAATGTTCTTTGGATGTAATAGGATGAATAAATTCATAGACTGTGAAAGAATAAGATCTTTTATTTTTTTCCATCCCAATTTGCAGATCGGCTGAAGTAGCAAAAGGGATATTGAGTATTTTTTCGACCTGCCAACAGAATTGGTAGTTTTTGAGGGGGCAGGCGATCCCAAGGATTTTTGTATCCTCGAAAAAATCATCTGACATGCGCTCATCGTCGAGTTTTAATTTCATCAGAAAATAATTTCAAAAGAAATTTCTTGTTCTTTCCTCAACACAACCGCGGTTGTTTTATCTCCTTTTTTAAATTTTGAAAGCGCTTGCATGTATGCCTCAACGGAAGAGGTCTTGTAATCTCCCAGCTGTTTCACAATGTCTCCTGCAAGAATACCTGCTTTTTTAGCAGGGCGATTGTCAGATACACCATCTACCCTGACGCCGTTTCCGCCATAAGAATAGTCTGGCATGATGCCCATGGAAACACTGAACCTGGCTGAAGTGGTTGTTTGGATTTCACGGGTTTTTGTAAAAGCAATTTTTTGTGCCGGCTTGTCCATTTCTATCATCTGCTGAATAAATTGCACCACCTTCACCATACCCATATAGTTGATTTTATCTGCATCGTCGCTTGGTTTATGGTAGTCGGTATGGAGTCCTGTGAAAAAGAACAGGACAGGAATGTCTTTTCTGTAAAACGAAGTGTGGTCGCTGGGCCCCGTCCCACTTGAATCGTATTTAATCTTAAAAGGTTTTTCTTTGACCGCATCAATCATTTTTTCCCAAGAAGGAGATGTTCCGTATCCCCCCAATGTAATGGTATTCGTGCTGTCGTTCATTCTTCCTACCATATCCATATTGATCATGTAGTTAACGGTATTGAGAGAGATGGTTGGATTTTCTACAAAATATTTAGAGCCATTGAGCCCAAGTTCTTCTGCTGAAAAAGCAATGAGCAGATAATTGAATTTTTTTTGTTTTGTTTTTTTCAGCACAGCTGAGAGCTCTATGAGTGATGCAGTTCCACTGGCATTGTCATCCGCTCCATTGTGGATAGAGGGTGAACCGGCTTTGATCATGGAGTTTCCGTCTTCCCCATATCCCAGATGGTCGAGGTGTGCGCCGACAACAACAGTCAAAGCTGCTCCATTGTCAATATACCCAACGACATTTCTTGCGTTTCTAATTTTCGGAGAGAGGGATATGTTGGACTCAATATGATAGGTAGAAGAAAGATCAGCAATGTTTTTTTCGACAGCTTCTTTTTTTAGAAAAACAACGGGGAGGGGTGTTTGCTCAGACCTGTCTTTTCCATTGAAAGAAATAATATCCTGTCCTTTTGAATTAAAAAAAACCACCCCGCTTGCTAGTTTGTTTTTAGCGTGTCTGATTTTTTCTGCCAGGAGGTTGTTTAAATCAAAATGTGGATTTTCTTTGTTCTCTTCCAGCGCATCGGCCAAGTCAAGAAACCAGGGCTGGTTTGATTCTTGAATGGAAGGAGAAGCGTCGCCAGAAAAAGATCCATTGGAAGCATTGGATAAGACTTCGAAATCTTTTCCGGCTTCTAGTATTTTACCATTGATGGCAAGGGTAGTTGAGGGGCTCACCATTCTTCCATCGTTGATGGCAAAGGTTTGAAAGAAACCCTCTGTGCCCTTTGGCAGCAATCCGTTTTTGTTGAATTGCTCCGCAATGTATTCTGCCGCTTTTTGCTCTCCCGGATCACCCGCTCTTCTTCCTTGAAGTTCATCTGAAGCAAGAAAATAAGTATGCTTTTGCAGGGCGACCATCTGTTTTTTATGCTGTTTTTGCCCAAATCCAACCGTAGCGATCAACATCAATCCGAATAGAATCCTTGCCATCTTCTCTGTTTTTTGCAAAGTTACTACAATCACCCTTTTTACCGCTTTCGTAATACCAACCTTGTATTTGGTACTAACTTTGTGTTTTACCCTTCGTGAGCAGAAATCCACATATTGTACTCATCGGAAACCCCAACAGCGGAAAAAGCTCTGTATTCAATCATTTAACCGGGTTGAGGCAGAAGGTTGGAAATTTTCCGGGGGTAACCGTTGAGAAAAAATCGGGGGTATTCAAACTATCCAGCAAGGAGGAGGTTACCGTTACAGATTTGCCCGGAACATACAGTCTCTATCCAAGACGTAGCGATGAGTGGGTTTCTTACAAACAACTCATGTCACCCTCGAAAGGAGAGGAAATTGACCTGGCCGTTGTGGTCGCCGATGCAACCGCATTGAGAAGAAGTCTTTTGTTTGTATCACAAGTAATTGATTTAAAAATTCCCGTCGTTGTGGCATTGACCATGAATGATATTGCCAAAAAAAGAGGAATAAAAATCAATGCGGTTGAGCTCTCAAGAGAAATGCAAGTGCCTGTGGTAAACGTCAATGCAAGAAGCGGAAAGGGAATAGAGGATTTAAAAACAACCGTATTACAATTATTGGGCAGTTCGGTGATTGCCAAAGATTTTTTCCCGGTCAGGTCACTTGCCGAGCAGGCTGTGGTAGAAGCAAAAGAAATCTTGCCTGGTTCAAGCGATTATTCACTGATACACCACCTGATCAACCATGAATCCTTTGAACTTCCAGAAAATATTCAAAAAAAAATAGAAAGCATAGAAAAGAAATATGATTTCAATCATACCAAGATTCAAGCGGAAGATATTCAACAACGATACAAAAGAATCAGACAGGTTATAAAAAAAACAGTTGCGGAGGAAAGCATAGAAACTAGAAAACAATTTTCAGAAAGATTGGATGCCTTCTTTTTACACAGAACATGGGGTTCGTTGATCATGGGGGTGGTATTGTTTCTTTTGTTCCAGAGTGTTTTTTTGGTTGCAGAATATCCAATGAATGCAATTGAAGAAGGGATGGGGGTGTTGGCTGGTTATTTAGGTGCTGTTTTACCGGTGGCTTGGTACGCAGATTTATTGATCAATGGTGTGTTGGCAGGATTGGGAGGGATATTGGTTTTTGTTCCTCAGATCATGATCTTATTTGGGTTGATTACATTATTGGAAGATACGGGCTATATGGCCAGGATCAGTTTTTTAACGGACCGTGTAATGAGAAGGGTGGGTCTAAACGGGAAAAGTGTGATGCCGATGGTGGGTGGATTTGCTTGTGCGGTTCCAGCTATCATGAGTGCAAGAAATATTGAAAATAGAAAAGAGCGGTTGTTGACTATTTTGGTAACGCCTTTTATGAGTTGCAGCGCGAGATTGCCGGTATTCACCATTTTGGCAGCGCTTGTTGTGCCGAATGAAAAAATTTTAGGCGTACTCAGTTTACAAGGTCTTGTTTTAATGGGTCTCTATGTTTTTGGGGTGGTGGTGGCAATGTTGGTTTCTTATGTGTTGAATATTTTTATCAAGATGAAAGAAAAAAGCTTTTTCATTCTTGAGCTTCCGATTTATAAACAGCCGCGGTGGAACAATATTTTTATCACCATGGTGGAAAAAGCAAAAGTTTTTGTTTTTGATGCGGGTAAGGTAATCATGGTAATTTCTTTGTTGCTTTGGGGGTTGAGTTCTTTTGGGCCTTCAGAAAAAAGGTTATCCATACAAGAAGCATATTCAAAAAAAATTGCGCAAGACCCTTTGAATAAAAGCGAATATCAAAAAGCACAATCTGCTGAATTGCTGGAGTTTTCTTATGCGGGAATTTTAGGAAGAGCAATAGAGCCAGCCATTGAACCACTCGGATATGATTGGAAAATAGGCATTGCGCTGATTACTTCTTTTGCAGCCAGGGAAGTATTTGTAGGAACAATGGCAACATTGTACAGTGTGGGAGAGGCTGAATCTGAAACAGGAGAGACCCTTACTGTTAAAATGCGTTCTGCCAAAAGAAGTGATGGTTCTGTAGTATATACAAGGGCAACAGGTTATTCTCTGATGATTTTTTATTTGCTTGCAATGCAGTGTATGAGTACGCTCGCTGTTGTAAAAAGAGAGACAAGATCCTGGAAGTGGCCAATA
>SXYR01000046.1 GCA_005788265.1 Bacteroidota bacterium
ATCCTGTGAAAATCCAATCAAGCCCAGAAAAATGAAAAAGAAAAAAAATGAAAACCGCATCATGTTTGGATACTACATCTAAATATGTTTACTAAAATAAGATATAGTACTTAGACGGCTGATATTCAAGGAAGTTTATTTAGGCAATCATTCATATATGTGGCTGTATCGGGACCCAGATTCATTAGCAAATCCAGGCAACTCATATTGGGTATAAAACCAATGCGCTCTCCAAAAACCTGGCTATAGGGAGGCAATGAATATGCATCTGTTGTGAGTATTGGCCTTGTCTTTTCTGTTGGTTGATCTACAGGTATCTCAATTCGGTATTGTATCAAATTTGACATCTTTGCTTTTCTGAGGAAAAAATCAAAACACTGAAGGTTCCATTGAAACAAATTTGTCACTTTGGAGCCATAAAGAACCCTGATATCATTTTCATAAAAAGGGTAAAAAGGGGCATTTCCATAGATACTGGAAATAGTCCTGAGATGGTTTGTTTGCCAGTCCGTTTTGTAATCAATTTGAACCTCCTTGTAAGGCAATGCAACCGACCTGCCGCCCTTGATAGGAATAGAAAGTTTTAAGACACCATTTGACCCTGCCAGCTCCATTTTATTTAAGAAAGATCCCTTTTCATACCTTCTTTCCCCAGAGAAAATAATAGCGCGCGCTTTTAATAAAGTAAAAATATAAATAAGATTTGGAAAATATTGTAAATCAGTTGTATACAATTTTATATAAAATTTTATAAATGGATTGAAAAATTAGCTGATTATTGGCAGTTTAAATAATAACTATTTGTTTATTTTAATTCCATAATTTGTTGATAATCAATAAATATATTCATTTTTATTTAAATAAATATTTTAGTAAATCAACTAGGATTAGAACACACCTTAAAAACTAAAAATTATAGTTTAAAATCATTGATCAATTGGCTTTTTACAGCATGTTGGCAGCTTGGCATAGATGTCTTCCGCAGCCTTTATGTCCTCTGCATCATAACCGCAATTTGCTATGGCCGTTTTGATATTTTCGATGTTGGTTCGGTCGAGCAAATAGGTGACCGTGGTTCTCTTTTGCTTGAAATCAACCACCGTTTTAAGGACACCCTCCTCTATTTTCATGTAATCCTCTATCCTCTTCTTGCATTTTTCACATTGGACGGTTGGCGTACTGATTTTTACAGTAAGTGGCTTTTGCTGCTGACCTATGGCTGATAAGGCAAATAAGACATATATGAATGTTGAAATGATAATGCGCATAACAATGGTTTATTGCAAATTAAGATCCTGGCTGCCAATTGGCAGGATCCATTCTCCAGTTTAACAACGTTTTCTGATCTTCTTCTCCCACCAAACCCTTTTCGACGGCCAAAGTAATTAGGCTGGTATAATTGGTTAGAGAAACCGTCGTCACCCCGGCAGCGGTACAAGCTTTATCAGCTGCTTCAAATCCATAGGTGAATATTGAAACCATACCCATGACTTCTAACCCGGCGCTTTTAACAACATCCACCACCTGCAGACTGCTTTTCCCTGTTGAAATCAAATCTTCAATGATCACTGTCTTCATCCCCTTTTCAAAATGGCCTTCGATCTGGTTCCCGAGACCGTGTTCTTTTGGCTTTGGACGAACATAGATATAGGGCAACTTCAATTGATCAGCCGACATGGCTCCCCATGCAATGCCTGCAGTAGCTACACCTGCCAACAACTCCGCATCTGGGAATTTTTCGAAAATGACATTGCACATCTCACTTTTTATGAAATCGCGCACATAGGGAAATCCCAAGACCTTTCTGTTGTCACAGTAAATGGGGCTCTTCCATCCGGATGCCCAGGTGAAAGGATTTTTCGGATTCAGTTTAACTGCACTAACTTGTAAGAGTTTTTCGGCTACCGTGGTTTCATTTGTCATCCTACAAATTTGAACCATGGACTTGAATTATGGAAATTTAGTTATGTACATCACCATACATGAACCCAAGGGTAAAAAAATCTTCAGATCAACACAAACTTTCAATGAATACCTGTTGCGTTGTATCAAGATCGAAGCTGCAGGTGGAATGGTTTTAAACGCTAAAGGTGCACTATTGATGATGTTCAGAAAGGGCAAATGGGATATGCCCAAAGGAAAGCTGGATGAAGGGGAAACAATCAAGGAATGTGCATTGAGAGAGGTTTCGGAAGAAACTGGACTGACAGCGCTCAACATTGGGCGAAAATTGCAGACAACTTATCATACCTACACACTAAAAGGAAAAAAAGTTATCAAATTTTCTCACTGGTATTTCATGAAATACGTTGGAAACGAAATTCCTGTACCTCAAACAGAGGAAGACATCACAGAAGTGAGATGGGTTGATAAAAAAGAAGCTGAGAGATTAATCGAAGATGCATATGCATCTATCCGGGAGGTGGTAAAAAAATATTACCTGATCTAGGGGTTGGATTTGATGGAATTTGCAACCTGTGAGGGCAAGAACTGAGAAGCATTACCGCCATTTCGAATGATGTCTCTTACAATGGTTGATGCAACAGAAGTATATTTTGGCTCGCAAGTCAGAAAGAATGTTTCGATGGTTGGATCGAGGTTCCGGTTTGCATCTGCAATTGCTTTCTCATATTCAAAATCACTTACGTACCGAATCCCTCTTAAAATATAATTGGCATTCACTTGCTTGCAGAATTCAACTGTCAATCCTTCATATACTGCAGATGAAATTTTTTCCTCTTTCCCAAAAATTTCATCGATCCATAATTTTCTTTGCTCCGCACTGAACATAGGTGCTTTACCGACATTTGTTCCAATGGCTACCACAATCTTGTCAAACAAAGGCAATGCGCGGTTGATGATATCAACATGCCCCAGTGTCAAGGGATCGAAAGTGCCAGGGAAAACACAGATTTTTTGCATGTGCGGATGTTTAATTATTTGCCTCTTTTCTTCCTGAAAGCAAATATAGTACAGCCATTCTTACTGCTACCCCATTTTCAACCTGATCCAAAATGATGGATTGCCCACTGTCAGCTACATCAGAGTCCAATTCAACTCCACGGTTGATAGGACCAGGATGCATGATAATGATGTCTTTTTGAAGGGAAGATAAAAGAGGCTTTGTAATACCATACGCACGGTTGTATTCACGCAAAGAAGAGAACAATACCTGATTTTGCCTCTCCAATTGGATTCTGAGCACGTTGGCTACATCGCACCATTCCAAAGCTTCTCTTACATTGTATGTTACATGTATTCCGAAAGAGTCTTTTAAATACTTGGGTATCAATGTAGGTGGTCCTGCAACAGTGACCTCTGCTCCCATCTTGGTGAGCAGATAAATATTACTCAAGGCAACCCTTGAATGCATGATATCGCCAATGATGGCAACTTTTTTACCTTTCAACACCCCTAATTTTTCTTGAATCGAAAAGGCATCCAACAAAGCCTGGGTAGGATGTTCATTGATACCATCCCCAGCGTTTACTATGGCAGCAGGAATATGTTGTGCTAAAAAATGAGGAGCGCCAGTTGCACTGTGTCTCATCACGACCATATCAACCTTCATCGATAAAATATTGTTTACTGTATCCAAAAGCGTCTCTCCCTTAGACACAGAGGATCCACTTGCAGAAAAATTGATGGTATCCGCACTGAGTCGCTTTTCAGCCAGCTCAAAGGATATGCGCGTACGGGTGGAATTTTCGTAAAATAAATTCACAATGGTAATATCTCTGAGGGATGGTACCTTTTTGATGGGTCGCTGTAAAACTTCTTTGAATTGCTTTGCTGTATCTAAAATGAGTTGAATATCCTTCGGATGAAGGTCTCTAATGCCAAGCAGATGTTTTGTACTAAGCTGCATTAGGGTGCAAAGCTATTGCTTTATTGTGATTTTTCGAATTATTTATTTTACTACACACTTTCGTAGAGGATTACCTTCTTTTCATCACCCCAGTAGACTTTTACTTTTTGCGTCACAATCGAATCAATGGATTTTCCCACAAAATCGGGATGGATGGGCAATTCTCTGCTGAATTTTCTATCCACCAGAATGCAAAGTTCTACTTTTTTTGCCCTGCCATGATCCAACAATGCATCCATTGCAGCTCTGATCGTTCTGCCCGTGTACAACACATCGTCGATTAGTATAACATTTTTTTTCTCTATTGAGAAAGTCAAATCTGTTATGTTAGGTAGGTGAATCTGTCCACGGAAATCATCTCTGTAGAAAGTTATATCCAGTTTCCCGTATGGAATGTTGACATCAGGATGAATTTCTTTGATATACTGATAGATGTAATCACTGATTGCAATTCCCCTTGGCTGGATCCCAATCAAGCAGGTATCTTCAAAAGGAAAATGATTTTCAATCAACTCATGCGCCAACCTTTGCAGGGTCAACCTGAGTTGTTTTTCTTCCATGATGGTACTCACTCCTTTCATATAAGGTACAAAGGTATTGATTCTATTCAGCAGATAAAAATGGATACCTGTAATCTTTGGGTGGTTCAAATGTTTCTTTGACTGTTCGTGCACTCAACCATCGGTAGAGATTGATGGCAGATCCAGCCTTGTCGTTGGTACCCGATGCTCTAGCTCCACCAAATGGCTGTTGTCCTACAACCGCACCTGTTGGCTTATCATTGATATAAAAATTTCCAGCGGCATTCTTCAATGCCTTGGTTGCTTGTACAACCGCATTCCTATCCTGCGAGATGATGGAACCTGTCAACGCATATGGAGAAGTTTGATCAACCAATTTCAATGTTTCAGTGAATTTTTTTTCATTGTATACATGAATGGTCAACACAGGTCCAAATATCTCCTCGCACATGGTGGTATATTTGGGATCAATGGCTTCTATGATCGTTGGCTCAACAAAAAATCCTTTGCTTTTATCGCATTTGCCACCAACCAGTATCTTGGCTTTTGGTGCTTTCTTGGCAGCATCAATGTATGCCTTGATTTTGGTGAAGGACTTCTCATCAATCACAGCCGTTATAAAATTTCTGAAATCCTCTACAGATCCCATCTTGAAACTTTTAACCCCATCCACCAATTTCTTTTTGATAACATTGGCAAGATTGGATGGAATATAGGCTCTTGAAGCAGCAGAACATTTTTGGCCCTGGAACTCAAAAGCGCCTCTTAATAAGGCAGTTGCCACAACATCTGGATCAGCGGAAGGATGCACCATTACAAAATCTTTTCCTCCTGTCTCTCCAACAATTCTGGGATATGATTTGTACCTGGAAATATTTTCACCAATTGTCTTCCACATCTGATTAAAAACACCTGTAGATCCGGTAAAATGTACACCCGCAAAATCCGAATGCTTGAAACAAACTTCACCAAGTGTGGGTCCATCAACAAAAACAAGGTTGATCACACCAGCTGGAAGTCCGGCCTCCTTCATCACTTTCATGAACATCTGAGCAGAATACACTTGGGTATTGGCACATTTCCAAACTACTGTATTGCCGCACAAGGCAGCAGATGCAGGCAGATTGGCACCGATGGCTGTAAAATTAAAAGGTGTCACGGCTAGTACAAACCCCTCAAGTGGACGGTATTCCAGCCGGTTGTGTACACCAGGACTCGAAATAGGTTGTTGCTGATATATTTCACTGAGAAAATGAACATTGAATTTTAAAAAATCAATCAACTCACAGGCACTGTCAATTTCAGCCTGAAAAACAGTCTTGCTTTGTCCCAGCATCGTTGTTCCATTCATATATGGACGATACTTTCCAGCAATCAGATCAGCTGCTTTGAGAAAAATAGCTGCCCTGCTTTCCCAAGGCATGTTTTCCCAATCTTTTTTTGCAGCCAATGCAGCATCGATGGCCATTTTTACATGCTTGGCATTGCCGACATGAAAGTGACCCAACAAATGTTTGGTTTCATGCGGTGGACGAATTTCTAGTTGTTGATTGGTTCGAATTTCTTTTGAACCAATATACATTGGGACGTCAACTTTGGTTGATTTCAATTCCTTCAATACTTCCTTTAACCTTGTTTTTTCGGAAGAACCTTGTGAATAAGATAATACAGGTTCATTGGTAGGCAAAGGCAAACTGTAGTGTCCGTTGTTCATATCATTTATTTTCTTTAAGAAACATTTTCTTTTTCCATCATCAGAAATGCTTTGATGAATCCATCCAACTCCCCGTCCATGACAGGCTGTACATTCCCTACTTCATAATCGGTTCGATGATCTTTGATCATTTTGTATGGATGAAAAACATAGCTTCTGATTTGACTTCCCCACTCAATCTTTTTCTTGGATGCGTTGTTGGCATTTTTAAGTGCTTCTCTTTTGCGCATCTCTTCTTCATACAATTTACTCTTAAGCATTTTCAGGGCCTTCTCTCTGTTTTCACCTTGTGTTCGGGCCTGCTGACATTCAACAATGATTCCGCTTGGAATATGTTTCAAACGAACGGCAGTTTCCACCTTGTTTACGTTTTGCCCGCCTTTGCCACCTGAACGGTAAAATTCCCATTCAATATCAGCTGGACTCACTTCAATTTCGATGGAGTCATCCACCAATGGATAGACATAAACCGAAGCAAAAGAAGTATGTCGTCTTGCATTGCTGTCAAAAGGGGATATTCTTACCAGCCGATGCACACCATTTTCTGCTTTTAAAAATCCATAGGCAAAGGGGCCGTCGAATTGCAAAACGGCTGATTTGATACCTGCACCATCACCATCCTGCCAATCCAGTTCTGTTACAGTCCAACCCTGTTTGTCTCCATACATTCTGTACATCCTCATCAACATTTCTGCCCAATCCTGACTCTCGGTTCCACCGGCGCCGCTGTTGACTTGCAAAACAGCTGGCAGTTCGTCTTCGGGCTGGTTCAAAGTGCTCTTGAATTCAGCTTCATCGAGAGATTTTAAAGCTTTGTCATAAGCCTGTTTGACTTCTTCCTCCGTACACTCCCCCTCTTTCCAAAAATCAAATAAAACGGAGAAGTCTTCAACCGAGTCGGAGGTCAACTGAAACAAATTCAGCCAATACTCATTCAGCTTGATATTCTTTAATATCTCAGTGGCACGTTTATTGTCATCCCAAAAACCTGGAGAAAGTGACTTTTGCTTGTCCTCGTTTACCTTATGTTGCCTGTTCTCGACGTCAAAGAAACCTCCTCAAGACAGCAACTCGGTCTCTCATATCTTTTAAATGCTCGATTGTCATAGGTTGCAAAGTTAAATCAAAAGGCCAATATGGGATAGTCCTAATTTCGTTCAACAATTTTCCATTAAGGTTGTTTTCGTAAGTATGAACGAGTTGTACAATTTTCTCTTCTCCTGGCAGCTTTTCCCTGAAATGGGCACTTACCATACGGCTGAGCGTCCAAAATCAGGTACATACAAAATCAATTATTTATCCGCTGCCTCTCTACTGCAGATTGATCTGAATTGGGTGGGAATTGACAACAATGCCTACAATACATCCTATCACATCAATCCAAATGGTGATAGACATGCGATTGAAAACAATGTAATTTTTGATGAAGCAGCCTATGCATTTCAGGATCATAAGAACTTTACGATTCATCTCTATTCAAACGGGGCTCCCTTCGTTGATATTTCTCATGAAATATTACACAATGGTTATTTGAAAGTCATCGAAACCAAATTTGAACCAGATGGCTCTCAAACAATAGACATTTCTATCTACCATAAACAATTGAGTGTACTTCCTTATGCTGCATCGGTTGCAGGTGCCGTCATCAAACCAACTGAAGTTGGAATGATCAAGCACAAGGCATTGGCTGCCATGGAGGAACAAACTGATTTGCAATTGAATCAAATCAGGCAGCAGATTGAACTACTCGCCGCACAAGCACAGGAAATCAACCGCAGAAAAGAATTGTCCATGATGATTTACAATGCACAATTGAGTTTTACACCTGTGATGGGAAATATATACCATCTCTACGAAAAGAAAGATGGATCTTATTTTCTTTCGATGATTGCGCCCAGCGAGTGGAACAATCAATTTGTTACAATTGGCTCAGTAAAAATGCTGGCCGATCATACATGGATTGAAGTGAAATAAAAAAGCGACCTGAAAATTCAGATCGCCCTTTGTATTCACTAAAACTTGCTACTATTTTACTTCTTCGAATTCTGCGTCTGTTACATTTTCGGCGTTCGCAGCACCAGCCTGCTCAGTACTTGGTTGCGCTCCTGGTTGGTCTCCCTGGGTTGCATTGTACATATCCTGACTTGCTGCCATCCAAGCATCATTCAATTCTTTGGTTGCTGCTTCAATATTTGCAAGATCTTGTTGCTTGTGTACTTCTTTGAGCTTATTCAAAGCATTTTCAATAACTGATTTCTTTTCAGCAGGGATTTTCTCACCAAATTCTTTCAATTGTTTTTCAGTTTGGAAAATCAATCCATCAGCCGCATTCACTTTTTCAACTTTTTCACGTGCTTCCTTATCAGTTGCTTCATTGGCCTTTGCTTCCGCTTTCATTTTTTCAATTTCCTCTTTTGTAAGACCGCTTCCTGCTTCGATGCGGATTTTCTGCTCTTTGCCGGTACCCTTGTCTTTTGCACTCACATTCAAAATACCATTTGCATCGATATCAAATGTTACTTCAATTTGTGGAACACCTCTGGGTGCTGGTGGAATATTGTCAAGATTGAAAATTCCCAAAGTTTTGTTTTGATTCGCCATAGGCCTCTCCCCTTGCAGTACATGAATTTGAACACCAGGCTGGTTGTCTGATGCAGTTGAAAAAGTTTCAGATTTCTTGGTTGGAATCGTGGTATTGGATGGAATGAGTACTGTCATCACGCCTCCCATTGTTTCGATTCCCAATCCAAGTGGGGTTACGTCAAGCAAAAGCACATCTTTCACTTCACCGGTCAATACCGCTCCCTGAACACCAGCACCAATCGCAACAGCTTCATCCGGATTTACACTCTTATTTGGTTTTTTACCGAAAAACTTTTCTACAATCTCCTGAACTTTTGGAATTCTGGTTGATCCTCCAACGAGAATCACTTCGTCAACCTCGGAGGCTTGCATACCCGCATCTTTCAATGCTTGTTCACAAGGTCTCAAACAACGCTCAAATAAGTTGTCGGCTATTTGTTCAAATTTGGCACGTGTCAATTTCTTCACAAGGTGCTTGGGAACACCGTCGATGGCTGTGATGTAAGGAAGATTTATTTCAGTTTCTGCTGAAGATGACAATTCGATTTTTGCTTTCTCTGCTGCTTCCTTCAATCGCTGCAATGCCATTGGATCTTTTCTCAAATCCACATTTTCTTCTTTCTGGAATTCCTCTGCAAGCCAGTCCATGATGACCTTGTCGAAATCATCACCACCCAGGTGGGTATCACCATTGGTTGATTTTACTTCGAATACACCATCACCCAATTCCAAAACAGAGATGTCAAATGTACCGCCGCCTAAATCGAAGACCGCAATCTTGCTGTCCACGTTTTTCTTATCCAATCCATATGCAAGCGCAGCTGCAGTTGGTTCGTTGATGATGCGGCGTACGTTCAATCCGGCAATCTCACCAGCTTCTTTTGTAGCCTGACGTTGTGCGTCGTTGAAATAAGCAGGAACAGTAACAACAGCTTCGGTGACTTCCTGACCGAGGTAGTCTTCTGCAATTTTCTTCATTTTTTGAAGCACCATTGCACTGATTTCCTGGGGTGTATACAATCGGCCATCGATATCAATTCGCACAGTGTTATTGTCACCCTTGGCAACCTTATAGCTCCAATGTTTGATCTCTTCTGTTACTTCATCGTAACGGCGGCCCATGAAACGTTTCACACTTGTAATAGTGTTGATGGGATTGGTAATGGCTTGACGTTTGGCAGGATCACCTACTTTTCGCTCTCCATTTTTCAAAAAAGCCACTACGCTGGGACTCGTCCTTCTTCCTTCATCATTTGCAATCACCACAGGTTCGTTTCCCTCCATAACTGATACACAACTGTTGGTTGTTCCCAGGTCTATTCCGATAATTTTTGCCATAATTCATTGTTTAGATACAAAGTGATTGCAATCTGTATGCCGATGGGAAATTCAAGAAAACTTGTCATGTTTTATGATAAATTACTGACAAACAAGTACTTATATTGAAAATTTCAATACAATTTGTCAGCTATTACTGGCTGAAAAAGCCTATTGCTTGGAGCTTGATTTGAAACTGAAGTATTTCTGGGAGATGAAACTAACACCCACGACGAAAAAGGTGGTCAAAAATTTAGACACAGTCGGATAGATCTGAAGCTTTTCAACGAACAATTTTAGGAAGACATAATTTAAAAAGAGACTTAGGCAGACCGTCAGAAAATACCTGAACAATTGCACCCTTCCCCTTAAATATGATTCCTGAAAAACGATTGTTTTATTTAAATAGAAGCCTGTTGGAAAACTTACACAGAAAGCGAGCAAAAAAGCTCCTATATGTGGACTGACAGTGATGAAAGGAAGATGTATGAATTGCTTTTGCAATGCATAATTGTAAATCAGAAAAAATAGCAGCAAATCAAAAACGGTGTTTGCTCCTCCACAGGCAGCATATCTGAAAGTTGTTTTGTCAAATATTTTACTGAAAAACGGATAAAAGAAGTCCAATATGTTTTCAATTGCCTTTTTCAAAATATTGGATTAAAACTTCAAAATATAGGTAGTATGTTTTTTGGCATAAGTAGCCCCAACAGCCTGATGCAATGCAAGCATTTTAGAATTGAAGTCTCCTACCCATGACAACTCCAATTCTTCATAATGTCCCAGTGGCTGAACATATTCCTGTAGTTTCATGAACATACAGGATTCGAGTCCCTGGTTTCTGTACAACTCCTTTGTCCCCATGATCACTGCCCGCATTTTTTTGTGCTTGATCGTCCACTTATTCCATAAAAATTTCAGCTTCCCCATTAAATCCAATTTGCCCTGGAGACCACTGATCCACTCATTTGTATCAGGTAAAATCATCACGAATGCAACCGGCTCCCCAGTTGAAGTATAGCTGAACCAGATGAGATTTGGATCCATAATTGGTTTTATTTTTTCCAGTGTCTCCATAATGGTAGCATCTGTGACTTCGGTAAAATTTTCAAAATCTTTCCAAGCGTCGTTGTATATTTCTTTGAAATCTGCCGCGAACTTGGGGATGTTGTTGGGATCTAGTGGCTTGAAAATATATCCATTTCTTTTCTCCACCCATTTGGCAATCTTGATTACTTTTTCAGGCATCCCTTTTCGAACATCAACCTTATTGGAAATTTGTTCGTATTTGACCTTGAATCCATAGTCAACAAAAAATTGCTGGTAATAAGATGGATTGTAATTCATCCCATAATAGGGATTGGTAAATCCGTCTACCAATAAACCCCACCACATATCGGTTTCACCAAAGTTGATGGGCCCCATCATTGCTTTCATACCATTATCCATCAACCAGTGTTTGGCCTGATCAAACAAAGCAACAGCTGCTTCCTGGTTATTGATGCATTCAAAAAAACCACAACCGCCGGTTGGGACTTCATCGTTGAAAGCTTTTTTATTATTGATAAAAGCAGCTATTCTGCCTATTGGATTGTCTGCATCATCCAACAAAATCCACCGTATGCATTTACCAAAACTGAAAAAATTGTTTTTCGTGGGATTGAATACAGATTCGATGTCATTGAAAAGTGGACAAATCCATTGTGGATCATTCTTGTAAATGATCATCGGAACCTCTAAAAATTGTTTTGCGGTGGCTTGATCCGCGACTTGTACTAATCTCATTGTTTGAATGGCAAATTTACCAATAAAGACCCAATTAAAATATGGGATTCGTACCTTTGATGCAATTCAGCATTCATGTTAACAGATTTAATCAGAAGCAAGACACTTGGCGCCATTTCAGCACTGTATGATATTCAGTTGTCTGAAAAAGAACTTCAAATAAATATCACCAAACCGGAGTTTGAAGGAGATTATACAGTGGTCCTTTTTTCACTTGTTAAATCACTCAAAAAAAGCCCTGATGACATTGGGAATACAATTGGTCAATACCTGATTGACCAAGAACATGCCATATTTGATACTTTCAACATCATCAAAGGGTTTTTAAATCTGACACTTCGAAATGATTTTTTTACAGAAATGCTGAACAAGCATTACCAGGATCCATGCTTTGGCAAGGCGCCAATGAATGGTAAAAAAATCATGGTTGAGTACTCATCTCCGAATACCAACAAACCTTTGCATCTTGGTCACCTCAGAAATAATTTTCTGGGAAGAAGCATTGCTGAAATTTTAAAAGCAAATGGATTCGATGTGGTAAAAACCTGTATAGTTAATGACAGAGGAGTGCATATTTGTAAGAGCATGATCGCATGGCAAAAATTCGCGAACGGTGCAACTCCTTCGTCAACCCAATCAAAAGGAGATCATTTTGTGGGAGACTACTATGTCAAGTTTAATGACGCATACAAATCTGAAGTAGAGGAATTGCTTTCTACAGGAATGAATAAAGCTGATGCTGAAAAAGAAGCCCCTATCATGAAGCAAACCCAACAGATGTTGATTGATTGGGAACATGGAAAACCTGAGGTGATAGAATTATGGAAAACAATGAACCAATGGGTTTACCAGGGATTTGATATCACATACAAGCGCATCGGATCCGACTTTGAAAAAACTTACTACGAGAGCAATACCTATTTGCTGGGAAAAGATACCATTGAAGAGGGATTGAAAAGAAATATATTTTTCAGAAAACCTGATGGAAGTGTTTGGATAGATTTAACGGCTGATGGATTGGATGAGAAACTGGTTTTGAGAGGAGATGGCACTTCGGTCTACATAACCCAGGACATCGGACTTGCACAGTTGAAATACGATGAATTTAAGATTGATCAGAGTATCTATGTGGTGGGTGATGAACAAAACTATCATTTGAAGGTATTGCAATTGATTTGTAAAAAACTTGGACTCCCCTATGCAGATGGCATTCATCACTTGTCATATGGAATGGTTGAATTGCCAACCGGAAAAATGAAAAGCAGAGAAGGAACAGTGGTTGATGCAGACGATCTTATCGATGAAATGGTAAAAATAGCAGGTGATCATACACAGGAGCTGGGAAAAGTCAAAGATTTTACTGAATCAGAACTAAAGGAACTTTACGATACGATTGGATTGGGTGCATTGAAGTTTTTTTTGCTAAGAGTGGATCCAAAGAAAAAAATGATTTTTAATCCAGAAGAGTCCATTGATTTTCACGGTTTCACAGGTCCATTTATTCAATATACCCATGCGCGGATCAAAAGTGTACTGAGAAAAAATGAAATATATCCAACTGCCATATCTCTGTCCGAGCCTCTGCACAAAATGGAAAAAGACTTGCTCCTGCAATGCGAGCTTTTTGAGCTAACACTTCAACAAGCAGGCCAATCACTTGATCCCTCCACACTTTCCATGTACTTGTTCCAGTTGGCACAGAGCTTTAATTCATTTTATGCAGCATTGAGTATTTCAAACGCCGAAACAGAAGAAAAGAAACAACTCAGACTAAAAATATCCTCTTTGGTCGCTACAATCCTAAAATCAGGAATGCAATTGCTTGGTATACAGGTTCCTGAGAAAATGTAATTATTCTATTTTTTTGAGAACAATACCAGCCAAAGGAGGCAAGTGGATATTGATATAAAATTGTTTGTTTGTATCTATTTCAGTACTGATCTCTTCCTCATTGGAAAAATGATTGGTCCCCCAATATTCCTTCAAATCACTGTTGAAAATTTCTTTCCAACGTCCCTTTGCCTTCATTTTTACATGCCAATCTAAACGTTCAACGGGTGTCATGTTCAACACAACCAGCAGTTCAGCTGAATTGCCTTTTCTGCAAAAAGAGATCACCGATTCGTTTCTGTGATCTAGGTCATGCCATTCAAATCCATCTGGTGTAAATTGATTGGTATGCAATGAAGGCTCTTGTTTGATCAAATGAGCCAATGCGCTGACACATTTTTTAAGCCCAATATGACAGTCGTATTGAAGCAAATCCCATCGCAACGCGGTTTTATAATTCCACTCATCGGTTTGCCCAAATTCATTTCCCATAAAAAGCAATTTTGCTCCTGGATGCATGAACATGTAAGTATAAAGCAATCTGAGGTTGGCAAATTTCTGCCATTCATCACCAGGCATTTTATAAATCATCGGTGATTTCCCATGCACAACTTCATCATGACTCAAAGGCAGCATGAAATTTTCATCATAATAATACATCATGCTAAACGTAAGTTGATTCTGTTGAAACTGTCTATAGAATGGATCTTGTTTAAAATACCGCAACGTATCATGCATCCATCCCATCATCCATTTCATTCCAAAACCCAATCCGTCTGTATACGTTGGGCGAGAAACACCAGGCCAATTGGTGGCTTCTTCGGCAATGGTTTGCACCCCTTTGAAATCTCGGTAAACCATTTCATTCATGTTCTTCAAAAACTCAATCGCTTCGATATTGCCATTTCCCCCGAATTCATTGGGCTCCCACTCACCTTCATTCCTTGAATAATCTAATTTCAACATAGAGGAAACTGCATCTACACGAAGTCCATCAACATGAAAACGGTCCAACCAGAATCTTGCATTGCTGATTAGAAATGAACGTACTTCACCACGTTTGTAATTGAAAATATAGCTGTTCCAATCAGGGTGATACCCTTTTCGCATATCTGCATACTCATAGGTATGCGTTCCGTCGAACATAAAAAGACCATGACTGTCATATGGAAAATGTGAAGGAACCCAATCTAAAATCACACCAATGCCTTCCTGATGGAAATAATTGATCATCGCCATGAATTCTTCAGGGTGGCCGAATCTGGATGTGGGTGCGAAATATCCTGTTCCCTGATAACCCCAACTGCCGTCAAAAGGGAATTCCATCACAGGCATCAATTCAACATGTGTAAATCCCATTTCTTTCACATAAGGAACCAATCTCTCTGCAATTTCCCAGTAAGAAAAAAATGATTCTTCGTTGAAAGGATCAGGTTTCATCCAACTTCCCAAATGAACTTCATAAACTGAATAAGGAGCATCTAAATTATTGTGACTGTCTCTTGTGAGCATCCATTCGCTGTCCTTCCATTCAAAATCAAAATTCCAGGTGATGCTCGCGGTCAATGGTTTCTTTTCCCAAAAGTGTGCGTAAGGATCCCCCTTCTGTATAAGTTTTCCCTGAAAGCCCTGGATTGTATATTTATACACCTCTCCTTTGGCACAGCCTGGAATGAATCCTTCCCAAATGCCACTCTGATCCAGTCTTACATACAACTGATGGATCCCTTCTTTCCAATCATTGAAATTGCCAACTACACTGACTTCTGTCGCATTGGGTGCCCACACTGCAAAATAGGTGCCTTGTTTTCCCAATACAGTGAACTGCTTGTTACCAAAATATTCATAGGCATTGTAAAGTGTTCCATTTTGGAAATTGCTGATTATTTCTTCATTGAACAAGGAGTAGTTCCATACTGGCTTGTTTGCATCAATAAAATGAACATCTTCATAAGCCATATTCGTTTTATTCGATGGAATCTTCATTGTGTTTATTGAAAATTATTTCAATTCAAAAATCTGGAAAGAAACGGGGGGTATATCAATTGGATTTTGATCGATATTTTTAGTTTGACGATTCAAAACATCCAATAGAATTTTATTTTGAGATATTATTTCATTGAAAGTTGAGAGGTTGATCTTTTCTTCTTTATTGGAAGAATTGACTACACACATGATTTTTTGTTTATCTGAAATTCGAAAATAAACATAGACGCCGTTCTTTGGGATGAATTGTACCAATTTCCCTTTGGTGAGTGCAGCACTTCCTTTTCTAAAATTGGCAATTGATTTGAAAAAGTCAAAAGCTTCTTGTTCAATGGGGCTTCTTCCATTTGAACTGAATTTATCTGCATTGTCTAATTTCCAGCCTCCAGGAAAATCCAACCTAACCGCCGCATCATTGGGGTCCATAAAATTCTTCATGGCTATTTCAGTTCCGTAATATACCTGAGGTATCCCCCTGGTGGTGAGCAATAACCCCAGTCCAATTTTATATTTATTCAAGTTTTCTCCAGCCATAGAGAAAAATCTGTTCATATCGTGGTTATCAAGAAATATGCAATTGGTAAAAGGATCCTTATAGAGAAAATCCTGTGCCAGTGTAGAATACACTTTCATGATTCCTTGATTCCATCCAAAAGGCTGATTGAGCACGTCCATGATGGCAGCTTGCAACGGAAAATCGGTAACCCCTTTGATTTGGTGTTTAAATGGTACGTTCAAATTATTCTGTGTGAAATATGCAGCTCCTGCAACTGAATTGGTCCAAGACTCACCAAAAACAGTCAATTGGGGAAATTCACGAATCAACGCAGCATTGATATCATTCAAAAATTGTTCATCACAATATTTATAGGTATCAACTCTCCATCCGTCAATTCCAAATTCTTCGGTAGACCAAATATTTTGTTGAATCATATATTTGGCGACGTAGGGATTGGAAAGATTCAAGTCTGGCAAATGCGGTACAAACCAACCTCCAATCATTTTATTTTTTTCAGCAGAAGAAGCATACGGATCAAAGAAAACCTCTTCCCGATGATCTGGGCCAGTATAAACAGGCCATTGGTTCAACCATTCTTTCATGGGCAGGTCTAGCACAGTATGGTGATGATTACCGATGTGATTATACACGGCATCTTGTATAACTTTCAATCCTTTTTGATGAGCTGTTTGAACAAGCTTCTTGTATGCTTCGTTACCTCCCAATCTTTTATCTACGTTGTAATGACTTGTTATCCAGTATCCATGATACCCACTCATCTTCCAAACATTCTCATTCATGATGGGCATGTCATTTTCCATCACAGGTGTCATCCAAATGGATGTTACGCCAGCATCTTTCAAATAATCCAATTTTGATTCTACACCTGCAAGATCACCGCCATGACGTGCGAAAGGGTTTTTTCTGTCAGACATTGTATCGCGCAGGTCTTTAAAAGAATCATTCGTGGGATCTCCATTCACAAATCTGTCGGGCATGATCAAATAGATCAGGTCTTCTGAACGAACTCCTTGATGTGTAGAAGGATTTTTTTGACGCAACTTCAATTCGTAAGAAAAAGATTTGCCATCTGAAAAGCTGAATACAAATCTTCCTGGCTTTGCAGTTGGAAGAATTTCCAGATCAACAAATAGATAATGCTTGTTTTCTGGTTGAAATATTTTTTTGATGACAAGTCCCGGTTGCTTAAGTGAAACTTTCTGTTCCAAATTTTCATTGCTGTGAATCATTAATTGAAGCGATGAAGACTTCATGCCTATCCACCAATGCGATGGATACACATTGATCTGGGCAAAACTGCACTGGATGGTTAAGAAAAATACAAAAACAGAAAAAAGGCGAATCATATAATTATTTTTAATTTTTTTCACCAGGATCGTATACATATAAAACACTAATAGCTGCACAAATCATAAAAATACCTGCTAACACAATTGCATAAATAGACTGACCATTGTATAGGTGTTTTACAATCCATCCGCCTATAAATCCATTGATTATTTGAGGCAAGGTGATGAAGAAATTAAATATGCCCATGTAAATGCCCAACTTTCCGGCAGGAATCGATGCAGATAAAATCACATACGGCATGGCAAGAATAGATGCCCAAGCGAGTCCTACTCCTACCATTGAAAATTTTAACATAGAAGCATCTTTTATAAAATAGATAGAAATCAAACCAATGCCACCAGCAACCAAGGAAAATGCGTGGGTCAACCTGCGGTTGATTTTTCTTGCTAAAAATGGTAGCAGAAGCGCGTAAAACATTGCAACGAAATTATATACACCGAATGCGGAGCTGACCTTGTTGCCAGCTTCGTTATAAGCAACCGTTTGACTGTAGTTGCCTGTAAGTTTATAAATATGTGTTGCAACGGCATCAGTTGTAAAGACCCACATGCTAAAAAGTGCAAACCAACTGAAGAACTGAACGAGTCCAAGTTGTTTCATGGTGATCGGCATATTTCTAAAGTCTGTAAAAATTTCAGAGAGGCCACCCCCTTTCATTTCAGGTTTTCCATGGTATTTTTCGTACTCTTCTGGAGGGTATTCTTTGGTAAAGAAGATGGTAATTAAAATTGCTGCAATGAAAATCAGTGCACCAATGTAGAAAGAGTATTTAATATTGTCTGCCACTCCATCGCTGCCTGCGGTCATGCTGATGCCATTGTTGGCTAAAAATTCCGGCAATGCAGAACCTGCAACTGCTCCCAGGCCTATCAAAAATGTTTGAATACTGAATCCAGATGCACTTTGTTTATTTGGAAGATTATCTGCTACCAGTGCACGAAATGGTTCCATAGCAATATTGAAGGATGCATCCATGACCATCACCATACCTGCTCCAATCCATAAAGCGGGTAAAATATTTGTAAAGTTTCCTGAATTTGGCAAGAGGATCAAGGCAATACTGGACAGAATAGCACCTGCTAAAAAAAAAGGCTTCCTGCGGCCCAACCTATTCCAAGTTTTATCACTGTAGTGACCAATAATGGGTTGCACAATCATGCCAACCAAGGGTGCAACAATCCAAAACATGGGAAGTTGCTCTACATCAGCCCCAAAGGATCTCAAAATCCTGCTTGTATTTCCATTTTGCAATGCAAATCCAAATTGAATACCCAGAAACCCAACGCTCATCAAGAAGATCTGACTGATGCGAAGGACAGGTTTTTCCGTTTTCAATTCTGTTGAATGTACCATATGGCCATTGTTTCAATGTGTTAAAAATACACACTGTCAAGATACGAAAAAAGATGAATAAGATTTAAATGACAAATCCATCAGGAAGGACGGCACCCTTCTTCACAACTACGATTCCATCTTTGATGGTATAAAGAAGGTGATCTGAATTGCCTAGATGTTTTCCTCCATTGATTCTCACATCATTGCCAATTCTGCAATTTTTATCAATGATTGCATTCTTGATATAGCATCTTTCTCCTATCCCAAGTTTTGGAAGACCATTGCTTACAGAAGAGTTCATTTCTTCAAGGGTTTCATAATAGTCTGTACCCATGATGTAACAACTCACAA
>SXYR01000047.1 GCA_005788265.1 Bacteroidota bacterium
AAATCAATTTCAGAACAGGTGTTGGAGAAATTTCTTCCTAAATTTTCTCATTCCAACCTGCCCATGTTGGTAGGAAGCAATCAGCCAAGTATGGGCAATGCAGAATTTATGAATGAGCGCGACATCCTGTATAAATTGTTTTTCGATCTGAAGAAAGATGTGACTGAGATGAAGAAAATGTTTTTTGAGATTGTTCAAAATCCATCTGTAGCATCTTCTGTTTCACAAATGGTTGAGGAAAATTTCCGTCAAGAGATTCCATTGAGCAACAGAGCGACACATGAATCCAGTAGCCATTCAAATATCATTCCAGTACACTCCAACCAACCGATGATCATTGCTGACAACAGAGATCTGGAAGAGACGATTGTTGTAGATGAATCACTCAACATCATGGACAAGGAAAAAGAATTGATTGAGAGAGCATTGAAAAAACACAAAGGAAAAAGAAAAGATGCCGCTTCTGATTTAGGCATTAGCGAGAGAACGCTTTACAGAAAATTGAAAGAATATGATATTGAGGAGTAAACATTTGAGTCATTCATTTGCAGTTCTTTGTTGGTGGCTGCTTGGCATCCTTTTTTTACAGGGCACATGTCGTTATTCCTTAAAAGATGCCGCGCCAATTCCGGCAGATATCAAAACAGTCAAGGTCTCCTTCATTGAAAACAAAGCCAGGTATATCAACCCGCAGTTGAGCCCCAAATTAACAGACAAGATTCGCCAAAAGATTGTAAACCAAACACGTTTATCTCAAACAAGCGACGAAGCTGATTTTGAAATAAGTGGATACATCAGCGACTATTCTGTCAGCACCTCTGGTATTTCACAGCAGCAGGTAGCCAGCAACAACCTGAATGTAACAGTGCATATTGTGTTCAGGAATAGAAAAGATGAGAAGAAAAATTTCGAAACCGACATTACCAGAAACTTTCCTTTCTCTGCCACAAAGAGTCTTTCGCAGGCTGAATTGGATTTGAATGACCAAATGGTCAATAACCTGACCGATGAAATATTCAACCGAATTTTTTCGAATTGGTAAACACGCTATATTAGCATCATGGGGAAAGAGACAGACTTTATTGTACAATCACTATTCGACAGGGAGCATCTTGATGAACTTACCCTGGACGAACTCAAAGAGATGACCGAGTCATTTCCCTACTCTTCCATCATTCATTTTCTTTATACCAAAAAATTAAAATCGAAACTCCATATCGGTTATAAAGATGCTCTTTTGCATACTTCACTTTTTTTCAACCACCCCCAGTGGCTGAATTACCAAATGAATGATGATGCAGAAATTGGCATCTTTAGAAATAACAATGTTGAGAGAAGTGAACAAACATTAAAAGAAGAGCTGCTGGATGAAAAAACCGAATCTGTTGTTGCATCAAAAGTAGAGACAGCAGTAAAAGAGGAAGAAAAAATAGAAATCCCTATAGACCCCTACCATACAGTTGATTATTTTGCCTCTCAGGGAATAAAGCTTTCCAAAGAGGAGCAAAAAGATGAGCTTTCTAAAAAAGTACAAACCTTTACAGCATGGTTGAGAACCATGAAAAGACTGCAGACCGCACCTGAAACAATCACCCATAAAAACGTAGAGGAAATCTTCGGAAACCAGCAGGATGATGAGAACCAAGACCAAAATGAAGTATTCACCGAAGCGATGGCAGAGGTATATCTCAAGCAGGGACTGCGAGAAAAAGCAATTGATATTTACCATAAATTAAGTTTGCAAAATCCTGCCAATCATCTTACTTTTGCCGTTAGGATTCAACAGATTAAAGAAAATAAGATATGACAACCCTATTCATTGCCCTCATTGTCCTTGCCTCTGTTCTTTTAGGTATAATTGTACTGATACAAAATCCAAAAGGCGGTGGACTGGCAGGAAATATTGCAGGTTTCAGCAACCAGTTCATGGGCGTAAAGCAAACCACTGATGTTCTTGAAAAAGGTACATGGATTTTGGCAAGTACGCTTGTTGTTCTATGTCTGGTTTCTGCCCTTGTCATCAAATCCGGAAAAGGAACAACCAACGACACCATTAAAAATATCCCTACAACTGGAGCCACCAGCAATCAAACCACTCCAGCTGTTCCATCTCAACCAACTGGTCCTGCTCCTGTAAAATAATTACAGTTAATCATAATATGCCCCGCTTCAATAAGCGGGGTTTTTTATTATATTGAATCATGGCAAAAGCGAAAAAGACAATCAGAAAAAAAATCACCAGGAAAAAAGGTGGTAGAACAGGTCTTTTCTTGATCTGCCTGTTGGCATTGTTGTTTGCTGGATTTTTCTATACCCTCTTCTTGAGACCCGCAACCAATTTTAAAGGAGAGGAAGTGGTGATAATAATTCCTGATTCAAAAACAAACAAAACCTTTGTAAAAAACAAAATCAAGGCTTCCATCAAACCTGCTCAGTATACCAGTTTTCTGGTGCTCGCTGAATGGTTTGGTTACTGGGATCATATCAAACCAGGGAGATACGTAATAAAAAAAGATGCAAGTATATTCAGCTTTTTCAGAAAACTAAATGGAGGAAGGCAATCCCCCATTACACTGACCATCAATAAGTTCAGGACAAACAAAGATCTATCCAGGTTTGTTTCAACAAAATTTGAATTTACCGAGGCAGAATTTCAGCAATTTATATTGAACAACGATTCTATATCACCTTTTGGCATAACTACTCAAACATTGATGACTCGCATCATTCCAAATACCTATGAAATTTATTGGAATGTGAGTCCAAAAGAATTCCTCGACAGAATGAACAAGGAATCAAATGATTTCTGGACCGACAAGAGGATTGAAAAAGCAAAAGAATTGGAGCTTTCAAAAGAAGAGATTTATACCATCGCTTCAATTGTGGAAGAGGAGACCAATAACAATGATGAAAAACCAATCATTGCAAGTGTCTATGTAAATCGCCTCAAGAAAGGCATGAACCTCGGAGCTGATCCCACCATCAAGTTTGCCTTGAATAATTTTGGACTCAAAAGAATTACACTCGCGCACATCAATGCATCCAAATCCTCTCCCTACAATACATACAAACACAAAGGCTTGCCTCCGGGTCCTATTTGTACAGCCTCTATTGCCTCCATTGACGCAGTTTTAAAGGGTGAGAAGACAGACTATTTGTATTTTTGTGCAAAGGAGGATTTCTCAGGTTCTCATAATTTTGCTGCCACTGCCGAAGCGCATTTTAAAAATGCCAAAAAATATCAGCGGGCACTCGACAGCCTGAAGATTCATTAACCGAATATGATCAAAATACAAAGGATCATTATAGAAAGTTGGCCTGTCAAATCAATAATTGATTGGTCTAAGAAAGTAATACTGCCCGGATTCGAAGGAATCCCGTTGTACGATGTGGTCATTTTTTTCATGAAACAAACCCAGCAAATCGGATTGAATGAAAGGGCCGCATCTGTTGCTTTCAATTTTCTGATGGCCATTCCTCCACTTTTCATTTTTCTTTTCACTACGCTCTCCTTTTTCCCAGGCTCAAAAACTCTTTACAGTGAAATTCTCATTCTGTTGAAAAATATTGTCCCCGACAACAGAACATTTGTGATGATCAAAAGTGTTACAGACGATTTTTTCTCGGCTGGAACCGGAACACTCTCTTTTGGATTGTTGCTTGCCCTTTATTTCTCATCCAATGCAACCATTACCCTGATGAGAACATTCAGGAAATCCATGTTACACATCGAAATTGAAAACAGAAATTTCATACAAATCAGGCTGGCTGCCATTCGGCTCACATTTATAATCGTACTCCTTATATTTTCAACCATCCTGATCATGTTCACACAAAGTATTTTCATTGGTTATATGACCAATCTGTTGAAAATAAAAAACCATTCACTCGACTGGCTGATTGTAACAACACAAATCATACTTACTATATTGCTGATTTTCTTTGCCATTGGATTGATTTATAAATATGCGCCGCATGTGCAGAAAAAATGGAAAATCAGAACGCCCGGCTCAATTTTAGCCACCATCCTGATCATCTCTTTCTCCTACCTGTTTTCCTATTGGGTCAACAACATTGCATCTTACAATAAAATATATGGCTCATTAGGCAGCATACTGATTCTAATGTTTCTGGTATTTGTAAACTCACTTGTGCTATTGATTGGATTTGAATTGAATGTCTCCATCAATTCCATCAAAGCCATTTCAGAAAAAAGAAAACAATCTTGATATGACAACACAACCTCGTCCTTATGTTTTGGCTGAAACCAATTGGAAAGAAATCCAACAACATACATTTGATATTGCTGTTCTCCCATGGGGTGCCACCGAAGCACACAATTACCACATGCCTTATGCTACCGATAACTACCAGGTAGATGCCATCGCCCACAAAGCAGCTGGGAAGGCATGGGAAAAAGGAACAAAAGTATTGATACTCCCTACCATCCCATTTGGT
>SXYR01000186.1 GCA_005788265.1 Bacteroidota bacterium
ACCATTACAACCCGTCTGTTCAACGAAGGTTGGAAAAATTCAACTACTTGGTATACCCAATATGGACAAGCATATTTAAACTCCATGCTGTCTGGTTTCAATTCTAGTCAGTCTCATAACATCGCAAGATCCATAGCTGATGTGGGAAGACCAGTAGCAGGCAGCGATCAATTCAACAGAATTTATGATTCAGTTCGTTTGAGACCTATTTCAAAGGGTGGAGGAAGATTGATTGACCGTACCAATTTATACGCTGTAGAAGGTCAATACAACATCAGTTCTGTGTTCAACGACTGGGCGCAGGTATTGGTTGGTGGAAACATCAGAAGATTTATTTTAAATTCAGAAGGTACTTTGTTTGCTGATTCAACTGGTCCCATTCCTGTAACAGAATCTGGTGCTTATCTACAAGCTGTCAAAGGAATTTTTGATGATGCAATTAAATTTACCGTTTCTGGCAGGTACGATAAGAACAATAACTTCAAGGGAAGATTTACTCCAAGAGCAACAGCGCTCTTGCGCATTGCAAAGGACAATCACTTCAGGGTTTCTTATCAAACTGCTTATCGTTTTCCATCTGTTCAGCAGCAATACATTAATCTGGCAGCGGGTGGTGCCATCTTATCTGGTGGTGTGCCTGACATGTTGAGTTTTTTCAAGGTTGCAAGCAATCCTATATATTCTGTGAGTGAGTTGTCCAGCGGTCGTCTGACTGTACAGCAACTGGGTGAGTTCAAACCAGAAGCTGTAAAATCATATGAGATTGGCTACAGAGGTTTGATGGAAAATGGTAAGTTGTTGTTTGATGCATATTATTATCGCGGCAATTACCAGAATTTTATCACAAGGGTATTGGTTGCACAGTCCATCACATCTAGTCCAAAACCAACTGATATATTAACACCTTCTACAAGAAGAATTATTTCATTTCCCATCAATGCGCCAACTATTGTCAAAACAACTGGTTGGGGTGTTTCTTTGGAATACCGTTTCCCGAAAGGATTTTTCTTGAACACGAATTTATCATCTGATAATTTAGGTGATGTACCCAATGGATACATTACTTATTTCAATGCCCCTAATTTGCGTACAAATACCACCTTTGGTAATTATGGCTTGGGCAAGTCCAAGCGTGCTGCATTCACAGTAGTGCACCGTTGGCAGGCGGCTTTTGATTATGACAGTGATTTGGCAACAGGAACAGTTCCTGCATACCATGTATTGGATGCTCAATTCAGCTATAAATTCCCAAAGGTTCACTCTGTAGTTAAACTTGGTGCCAACAATTTGTTGAATCAATATTATATCACGGCATTGGCCAATCCATCCATCGGGGGATTGTACTACGTGTCAATCGGATACAATATTTTTTAACCAAGCTTAATACATTTTCAACTTGTTAAAAAAATGATTATGAAAAAAATTCAAAATATACTTTCGGTTGGAATGGTTGCAATAATGGTAGTTGTACTGACTGCATCTTGCAATAAAAACACTCCCGAAGCTGTACCCAATCGATTTTATCTCCAAGGCGGAAATACGATAGGAGATATCATCAATACAGATCCCAATTATTCAATCTTAAAAGCAGCTGTTACCAAAGCCGGTTTATTGGCAGATTTGTCTGACAGAAACAAGGTCTTCACTGTTTTTGCTCCGAATGATGCGGCCTTCAATATTTCTGGTATTCCTGCTGCAGCCATCAATGTATTGCCTGCTACTACCATTGCAAGTATTTTGCAATACCATATCATCCCAGGCAAGAAACTTGTTGCTGCAGAGATTCCGACTTCATTTCCCAATACACAGTTTGTAACCAGTTTCATCATTCCTGCTCCCAATACAAATCCGCTGGTAAGATTCAGCACTTTTGTTGCAAGGGGTGCATCAGGAGCTTTTGTAAACAACATTCCCATTACTGCAACTGATATAGATGCAGCCAACGGAGTCATGCACAGGATATTTGCTGTGACTGCACCTCCCACAAGGGTTTTGCTTGATACCATAGCAAGAGATGCTGATTTGCAGTATTTAGTTGCGGCAGTATTGGCTGCTGATGCTGGCGTGCCGTCTGGACAGAGATTTCAGGACTACCTTGTAAACCCATTGGCGAATTTCACGGTGATGGCTCCAACCAACCAGGCATTCAATAACCTGTTTGCAGTTTTAGGTTTGCCACAATCACCAGCCTCATTTGCATTGTTGCCTGCGACAACCGTAAGAGGTATACTTGCTTACCATGTTTTATTGGCCAGAGCATTTTCTCCGAATTTACCAGCTACACCTACACCTGTACCCACCTTACTTTCTGCCTCCCTGCCTGTTGCGCCACCATTGACATTTGATGCAACACAGGGTGTAAAAGGATTTAAAAATCCTATTTACTCAAAGATCACTGCGACTGACCGTCATGCGATCAACGGTGTATATCATAAAATTGACATGGTTTTACTGCCTCAATAGATTGATTTCAATCAATAAAAAACCGGATGAGTTTTCATCCGGTTTTTTTATGCCTGAGCGATTGTTTTAAACGGCAAATCTAAAGTGCATGATGTCACCGTCTTTGACTATATAATCCTTTCCTTGCACTGCCATTTTACCCGCTTCCTTGCAGGCATTTTCTGAGCCAAGTGCAACATAATCATCATATGCAATCACTTCTGCCCTGATAAATCCTTTTTCAAAATCCGTATGAATCACACCGGCAGCCTGCGGTGCGAGCATTCCTTTTGTGATGGTCCAAGCCCTTACTTCCTGAACACCTGCGGTGAAATAGGTAGCAAGATTCAAAAGAATGTACGTTGATTTGATGAGACGAACCACTCCGCTTTCCGAGAGTCCCATGTCTTCCAGAAACAGTTTTCTGTCATCATAACTTTCCATTACAGCAATTTCGCTTTCGATTGCCGCACTGATGAATAAGATTTCTGCCTTTTCATTTTTGACAGCCTCCATTACTTGTTGGGTATGCTGGTTTCCTTTTACAACACTTTTTTCATCCACATTGCATACGTAAATCACTGGTTTGATGGTAAGCAGAAACAAGTCGTGGATGAACTTTTCTTTTTCCTCTTTGCTTATTTCAAACGCACGTGCATTTTTACCTTGTTCCAAAAAGTTTTTCAATTCTTTCAATACTTCGATGCAACGCTGTATGTCCCGGTCGCCTGTTTTGGACATTTTTTCGACTCTTGAGAGTTTCTTTTCCACGCTGTCAAGATCTTTCAACTGCAATTCTGTATCAATCACCTCTTTATCACGTATGGGATTTACATTTCCGTCCACATGAATGACATTCTCATCTTCAAAACACCTCAATACATGTATGATTGCATCTGTATTTCGGATGTTACCGAGGAATTGGTTTCCCAATCCTTCACCCTTGCTGGCACCCTTGACGAGTCCCGCAATGTCTACGATTTCCACAGTGGTAGGAACCACTTTCTGAGGTTTCACCAATTTTTCCAATTCAATCAGTCTTTGATCGGGAACGGTGATCACCCCCACATTGGGTTCAATGGTACAGAAAGGAAAATTTGCTGCCTGTGCCTTCGCATTGCTCAATGCGTTAAATAAAGTTGATTTTCCTACATTTGGTAAGCCAACAATTCCTGCCTGTAATGCCATATATTCAATTTTGCGTTGCAAAGGTAGTGAGATTGCCTCAGAAGCTTTCTGGTTGTAGGTAAGAAATATAACACGCATCTATGGCCCTCAATCTTATTTGGTTCTCTTTTTTCATCATCGCCTTTGCAGTTGCATTGTTCAAGTGGGTCATCACAGGCGATCCGTTGATTTTCAAAACAATTACAGAGGGCATATTCAAGTCAGCGGGGGACAGTGTGGACTTGTCTTTTAAATTGGTAGGGATCATGACATTGTTTTTGGGATTTATGAATATTGGGGAAAAAGCAGGCGCAATTAGATTTTTGTCACGCATCGTTGGGCCATTTTTTTCAAAATTGTTTCCTGAGATTCCGGATAAGCATCCTGCCTTTGGACATATGATCATGAATTTTTCAGCAAACCTGCTTGGATTGGACAATGCTGCAACACCATTTGGACTGAAAGCGATGCAAAGTCTGCAGGAATTGAATCCCGAAAAAGAAACCGCCAGCAATGCACAAATCATGTTTTTGGTTTTGCATGCATCTGGACTCACATTGATTCCCATCAGTATCATTGCCATTCGTGCATCTGTGTCACCACCTGCAGCAAATCCAACCGATATTTTCTTGCCATGTATGATTGCCACTTTTGCAGCCACCATGGCTGCCTTGTTCATAGTATCCTTCAAGCAAAAAATCAATTTATTGCAGCCGGTTGTATTGAGTTGGATTTTGGGGATTTCTGTTTTGATTGGATTGCTGATCAGTTATATCAAATTTGTACTGGCTGATCATCAGATTGAAATTTTCTCAAGCGTACTCAGCAATGGACTGATTCTTTTGATATTTCTTGTTTTTTTATTAGGGGGGATGTATAAAAAAGTAAACCTTTTTGAAAGTTTTGTGGAAGGAGCCAAAGGAGGATTCGAAGTAGCGATCAAGATCATCCCATACCTCGTAGCGATGTTGGTTGCCATCAGTGTTCTCAGAAGTTCCGGTGCTTTTGAATTCATCACTTCTTCATTGGGCCATGGTTTTTCAGCAATGGGTGTTGATACGCAATTCGTACAGGCACTCCCCACTGCATTGATGAAACCCTTAAGTGGAAGCGGTGCCCGGGCCATGATGGTCGATACCATGAACACCTATGGTGCCGATTCGTTTGCTGGGAGGCTCTCAGCCATTTTTCAGGGAACCAGTGATACCACTTTTTATGTGGTAGCTGTCTACTTTGGATCCGTGGCTGTCAAAAATACAAGATATGCCATCGGAAGCATGTTGCTGGCTGATTTGGTTGGCATCACCACATCTATATTAATGGCTTATTTATTTTTTGGAATTTGATCATGCAAATACTGTTAAAAGACATATTGCTGTTTGGTTATCATGGAGTACATCCTCTTGAGAATAAAATAGGCACCCAATTTAAGGTGAATCTCATCATAGAAATAGGAGATGATAAAGTGAATGAATTGAAGGATACCATCGATTATGCAGAAGTGTACACTTTGCTCCAGCAAGCGTTCAGCAAAACCGAAAAATTGTTGGAAGTGCTAGCAGACAATATAATGGATGCTCTTGTATTAAAATTTAAACAAATCCTTCACATAGAAATTGAGATCTTGAAGATCGATCCACCCATCCCATCATTTCAGGGAATGGTTGGAGTGAAAAAAAATAAAAAAGTAAATTAACCCTTATGCGTATTAAAATCCTATTGTTCCTTTTTTTAATTGCTGCTGTTCAATTGTTTGCACAAGAAACCATTGCAACAAAATATGATCCCAATGAATTATTCAATCCCCTGTTTTATAAACAATATGGAAATTCTATCCGTACAGGAAACGGAGAGCCTGGACTTGCCTACTGGCAAAACAGAGCTGATTACTCTATCAAAGCTTCCTTGAATGATGAAACCAATGAAGTAAAAGGAAGTGTTACGCTTACCTATACAAACAACAGTCCACACCAACACAATTACCTCTGGTTTCAGTTGGATCAAAATCTTTTCAATCCATCTTCTCGCGGGTATGCAAAACTCCCTGTGAATGGAAGAAGCAGGTATACAGGCGTGAGTTCTGAGGTGAACGGGGGTTATAAAATTGAATCGGTCAAAGTTGTCAACACCGTTGCCGGTAAATCATCAGAAGTTTCTGTAGACCCTGATATTACAGATACGCGTATGAGGATTGATCTTCCTAAAATCTTAAAGTCCAACGGCGATAAAGTTGTTGTAAAAGTTGATTTCTCTTTTATAGTACCGGAGTATGGTGCAGACAGAACCGGCATTTTGAAAAATGCAGATGGAAATATTTATGCCATTGCACAATGGTATCCACGTATCTGTGTATTTGATGATATTCAGGGTTGGAATACCCTGCCATATCTTGGCGCAAGTGAATTTTACCTGGAGTATGGAAATTTTGACGTTTCGATTACAGCACCAGCCAATCATGTGGTGGTTGCATCAGGTAATTTGTTGAATCCTGCAGAGGTCATGACACCCGAACAGCTGCAACGATATCAAAAGGCGCATGTATCTGATGAAACTGTCATTATCAGGAGCAATGAAGACGTGAAAAATCCATTGAGTCGTCCTGATAAACCAACTTTGACATGGAAATATGCCATCACCAATGCGCGTGATTTTGCATGGGCTTCTTCCAAGTCATTTATCTGGGATGCTGCAAAAATCAATCTGCCCAGTGGAAAATCGGCACTTGCCCAATCTGTTTATCCAAGAAGTTCTGATGGCACCAATGCATGGGGAAGAAGCACCGAGTATACAAAAGCCTCGATTGAAAATTACTCCAAGCGTTGGTTTGAATATCCATATCCCATTGCCACCAATGTTGCCAGCAATGTGGGTGGGATGGAATATCCCGGAATAGTTTTTTGTGGCGCCAATGCAAAAACAGAAGGATTGTGGGGTGTAACAGATCATGAGTTTGGTCACACATGGTTTCCCATGATAGTAGGAAGCAATGAACGCAAATATGGTTGGATGGATGAAGGCTTCAATACATTTCTGAATGCCATAGCGGATGATGATTTCAATAACGGTGAATACAAGGCTCCTAAATCCAACATGCATGAAATGGCAAAATTTCTCTACAGTGATCGTACAGAGGCTGTGATGAAAACACCTGATGCCTTGAAGGAATTCAATATTGGGCTCTCACTGTATTATAAACCCGGATATGCTTTGACTTTATTGAGGGAGCAAATTGTGGGAGAGAAAAAATTTGATGCTGCATTTAAAAAATACATCAGAGATTGGGCTTACAAACATCCATCTCCCTGGGATTTCTTCCGATCAATGGAGAACTCTGTAGGAGAAGATCTTGGTTGGTTTTGGAAGGGAATGATTTTGGAAAACTGGAAACTTGATCAATCCATCGGTAAAGTGGAGCCTCAAACAGGTGGATCCAAAAATGGGTATGTTGTTACCATTCATAATCTTGAAAAGGTTGCCATGCCGGTCGTGATTGAATATGAAACCATGTCGGGCACCATCGGCCGGGTTCAATTGCCAGTGGAAGTATGGCAAAATGCAGTCAGTGTGAATGCCCGTATTCCTGTAAAAGAAGAGTTGAAAAAGGTTGTAATTGATCCAGATAAGGTCTTTCCCGATGTAAATTCCGAGAATAATAACTGGCTGAATTCCAGACAGTAAGGTTAAATAAACTCAAAAAAAGGCTCTTTTATCGCAAAATGCTTTAATTTTGGCCTCCAAGACATTTCTTGGAATTATTCCCAAAAGGTCCCATAAGTTCTTCGTCTGTTCGAAGGCACCAGCAGGGGTAACGAAAAAAATACTGTCATGCCAAAAGTTAAAACCCACTCAAGGGCGAAAAAAACTTTTAAAATCACAGGAAGTGGTAAGATCACTTTCAGAAAGCCCACCCGTGGCCACTTGTTAACGAAAAAATCAACCAAAAGAAAGAGAGCCCTCAGAATTGAAGGTCAGGTGCATCATTCCAACCTTGACTTTGTGAAGCGTTTGCTCCGTCTCAAATAGGATTTTTTCATTTCAATCAACTTTAAAGAATTAAGATATGCCACGTTCAAAAAATGCCGTTGCCTCTAGAGCACGCAAAAAAAGAATACTCAAGCAAGCCAAAGGGTTCTTTGGTAAAAGAAAGAATGTTTATACCGTTGCCAAAAACGTTTTAGAGAAAGGTCTCACTTACAGCTATGTTGGCCGAAAACTAAAGAAAAGAGATTACCGCAGTCTTTGGATTGTACGTATCAATGCTGCTGTAAGAGAAGAAGGACTCACTTACTCTGAGTTCATAAACAAGTTGAAAGTCAAGGGTATTGAATTGGATCGCAAAGTATTGGCTGACATGGCCATGAACAATGCCGAGTCATTCAAGAAGCTTGTACAATCGGTTAAATAAACCTGATTCCCATTTGCTTAAAAGATGAGCAATACTTATACTGACCTTGTCAAGCAGACCTTTTACTTTCCACAGGAAGGGTTTGATACAAAAGATGGCTATTTGTACTTCAATGATTTAGACCTCAAAGCATTGATTGACAAGTATGGCACTCCTCTTAAGCTTACTTATTTGCCTAAAATTGGATCACAGATCCACAAGGCAAAATCATTGTTTGCCAAGGCGATCAAGAAACATAAATACGAGGGAAAATATCATTACTGCTACTGCACCAAGAGCTCTCACTTTTCTTTTTTAGTGGAGGAAGCATTGCAGCATGATGTGCATTTAGAAACTTCTTATGCATACGATATTGAAATCATCAATCAGTTGCATAAAAAAAGAAAGATTTCGAAGGACACCTATATTATTTGCAACGGGTTTAAGCAAAAGCCTTACACTTCAAGGATTGCACGTCTTATCAATACAGGATTTAAAAATGTCATTCCAATCCTTGACAACAAAGAAGAATTAGAACGCTACAAAAAATCTGTCAGGGAACCCTTCAAACTTGGCATTCGTGTCGCGGCTGAAGAAGAGCCTAATTTTCCTTTTTATACCTCCCGTTTGGGTATCAGGGCAAAAGATATCCTTGAATTTTATGTCGACCAGATTGAGGGATATGAGGAGAAATTCCAGCTCAAAATGCTCCATATCTTTTTGAACAAAGGAATCAAGGATGATATTTATTATTGGAGTGAATTGAACAAGGTGATCAATCTTTATTGCCAGTTGAAAAAGATTTGTCCTGAACTGGACTCAATCAATATAGGTGGTGGTTTCCCCATCAAGCATTCCCTTGGATTTGACTATGACTATGAATTCATGATCAATGAGATCATTTCCAACATTAAAAAAGCATGCAAAAAAGCCAGGGTGCCTATGCCACATATTTTCACTGAATTCGGAAGTTTTACAGTGGGAGAGAGCATGGCACATATTTATTCAGTATTGGCTGAAAAAATTCAAAATGACAGAGAGATCTGGTACATGATTGACTCCTCTTTCATCACAACCCTTCCAGATACTTGGGGGATTGGTGAAAAATTTCTTTTATTGCCGATCAATAAATGGGACAACGAATACCAGCGCGTAGTTTTGGGCGGCCTAACTTGTGACAGCCACGATTACTACGATTCTGAAGAACATATCAACGAAGTATTTCTTCCCAAAACAACTGGTGAAAATCCGAAAGAGCCCTTGTTTTTGGGTTTCTTTCATACAGGAGCTTACCAGGATCAGATCAGTGGATATGGTGGAATCAAACATTGCATGATCCCATCACCCAAACATATCATTGTTGGCAAAGACAAGAATGGAAAACTGGTTGATTGGGTATATGCGAAAGAACAGACTGCTCAGAGCATGTTGAAAATTCTCGGATATATCTAACCGCTTTATTTGCGGACATTCATCTTGTATTTCTTGTTCACCTTTGGATTGTTGAAATATTTTTCAGCTTCCTCTTGCGTGTATTTCGCATCGAATTCAACCAGCGGCAGGTCAATCAATTGCAACTGAGACTGCTTTAATTCATCTTTTAATTTCCTGGTCTTGGACAGTATGTCAATATCTTTTTCTCCAACCAAGCCATATTCTGAAAGCATGAAATCCAGGCGCTTGATTGTACCACGAACTTGAGAAGCAATGTTTTGTTCTTGTACTTTGTTGGGTGATACAGTTTCTTTAACAGGAACAAGTGTAAGTCCCAATGAAGGAAGCACTTTGCCAAAGTTCTTTGCTCCGTCGCTTGTTGCAGAGGTAGAGAGGATGGTGCCAAACATCGCAGTAGATGAACTTCCAATATCAAAATAGGTCCTATTTTTCTTTGTCTGCTCTATCTCATTGCTGAGTATGAAAAAGGTAAGCTTGAGATCTTTGATGTATTTTTTAATTTCATCGGCGATCAATTTGTATTCCTGCATTTTTTGGGGATAGTTCACTCCCGGTTTGATGAAAAGCCGAACAGTTGCAGTATCGGAATTGCGATAGGTATCTGTGCCTATGAACTGGAGTACAAGCAGTTTTTGTCTGGTTGTATCTCCTTCTCTTATGAAATCATAAGGAACCGTCCACTCAAACTCATCATTGCATTTTTTTACAGGTTTGAAATTGGTGATGGGTTGATTGGCATTGATGGTAATTTGATCGATGGGAAAACTTCCCTCTTCGCATTGAATCCTGAAACGGATGGTATCTCCCTCCTCCAATTGCACAAAATTTCCTACAGTGGGTTTCAGTCGTGTTACATTGATCTCTGTACTGAAAAACAAGAGGTTGAAACTCGTATCAATTCTTTCTGACGCATTTCGCAGGTTTTGAACACCAAATTCAACTTTGTATGGAACATCATATTTGAGTCTGGCGCTCTTGAACAAATTTTTATCTGCCCTGAAAAAAAGCAACCCAGTGTTTTTGTCAATGCGGAGCCCTACAGGAGCCGACTTGATGTACCAGAAATATTGCTCCATTGGACGATTGATCTTAAAATCGTATGTCAACGTTGAATCTGCCTGGAGTGAAAAAAAAGGACTCAAATTCACGATCCTCAATACAGAATCAGCTTCTTGCTTGGGGGCTGGTAGGTTAGAGATGGAATCCTTGTTGGGGAGGGTGGTGTCTTTACTGATTTCCTGGGCAAACGAAAGCTTACATGCGGCCAAAAAGATGATAAATAACTTGATCCTCAATGGCAATATTGTTTAGACAAATGTAATTGAAAACATGCTAATTGTGTAATTTTGCATCAAAATCTTAACATTATGTATCCAGCGCAAATAGTAATTCCCATGAAAGAGGAATTGACAGAGAATGGCTTCGACGAATTGCTCACCCCCACGGATGTTGACCAGGCTGTTTCCAAAGAAGGGACAACACTTGTGGTAATCAATTCTGTTTGCGGTTGTTCTGCAGGAAGCGCAAGACCAGGTGTCTTGATGTCAGTCAACAACGCTCCAAAAAAACCAGACAACCTAACAACGACTTTTGCCGGTTTTGATATTGATGCTGTAAACAGACTCAGGGAACACCTTTTGCCATATCCTCCCTCTTCACCTGCAGTGGCATTGTTCAAAGATGGCAAATTGGTTCATATGATAGAACGACATCAAATTGAAGGCAGACCTGCTCAGATGATTGCACAAAACCTCATCGCAGCATTCGAAGAATATTGTAACTGAGATGTATCCTAACTTATATTTCTTTATGAAACAGGTATTTGGTGTCGAGCCTTTTGGCTTTACCAAATACCTGAATACTTTCGGCATACTTGTAGCCATCGCATTCTTCGTTGCAGCTTACGTTCTAAAAAAAGAATTTGAAAGAAAGGAAAAGTTGAACCTCCTGCAACCAGTAGAGGAATCCATCATTGTTGGCAAGCCTGCTTCTTTGATTGACTTGATCATCAATTTTATTTTTGGCTTCTTAGTAGGATACAAAATCCTCGGTATTTTCTTCCATTCATCCGATGGAAATCCACAGGAATATATTTTTTCCTCTCAAGGAAGTTTTTTCGGGGGAATTTCATTGGCCATTCTTTTCACTTCCATGCGCTATTTCGAAAAGAAAAAGCAAGCCCTGTCAAAACCTGAATCTAGGAAAATCAAAGTATGGCCACATGAGCGCGTAGGTGACATCACTGTATATGCAGCGATCTTTGGTTTTATTGGTGCCAAAATATTTGATAACCTGGAAAATTGGGACAGGTTCATTGCAGATCCAATTGGGAATTTGCTGTCGCCCAGCGGATTGACATTTTATGGCGGATTGATTTTAGCGAGTATATATCTCTTGTGGTATACCAGAACAAAAAAAATCAATACCAGACAATTCATAGATGCAGTTGCACCCGCACTGATGATAGCGTATGCAGTCGGAAGAATGGGTTGTCATTTTGCAGGTGATGGTGATTGGGGAATTTTCAACAGTGCCTACAAGGTCAACGAAAACAACCAAATTGTAGAAGCTGGTTCTTGGGAATTTCATCAGGTGCTCATGGACAATCAGGTATATGCCCAGTCATTGGTTGCTGAATATGGGGATCTCGATAAAGTTCCTCATGCAAGTTTCAAAGGGCTCTCATTTCTTCCCAATTGGTTTTGGGCATACAACTATCCACACAACGTAAATGAACAGGGCATTCCAATCAAGGGTTGTGATGGTCAGTATTGTTATCAATTGTCGCCTCCAGTATTCCCAACTACCTTGTATGAAATCATAGCTGGATTTATCTTGTTTCTTATTCTTTGGGGGCTCAGAAAAAAACTAGCGGCTCCTGGACAATTATTTGGACTTTATTTGATGATGAATGGAGTTGAGAGATTTTTTGTTGAAAAGATAAGGGTCAATTCAACCTATGATATTTTCGGTTTTCATCCGACACAGGCAGAAATCATATCAACTATTTTGTTTGCTATCGGAGTCTGGGTTTGGATAGATGCTGTCAAACAACACAATTTAAAAACCGTATAAACCAATTCTATGCCTTCTTTTGATATCGTCAGCAAGGTTGATCCACAAATGCTCGACAATGCTGTGAATGTTACCAAAAAAGAAATTACCAACAGATTTGATTTCAAGGATACAGTTGTCAATATTGATTTGAATAAAAAGGATTTTAAAATTTCTCTTGAAACTGCTGACGATATGAAAATGCGTCAGTTGATAGAGGTGCTTGTCAACCGGTCAAACAAACAGGGAATTCCCCCCATCGCATTTGACCAATCAAAAGCTTCCTATCAAAGTGGAAAAACCGTCAAACAGGAAATTCAAGTTAAAAACGGACTCAAGCAGGAGGATGCCAAAAAGATCAATAAGATGATTAAAGATTCAGGGCTCAAAGTACAGACCCAAATCATGGACGACATCATCCGGGTAACAGGGAAGAAGATTGACGATCTTCAGGAGGTCATACAGGCTTGTAAATCAGCCAATTTCGACTTTCCATTGCAGTTTGAAAACATGCGAAGCTGACCCTTTTTCTTGGTTTTTAAGCTATAATTGCGTACATTTGCACCCTTATTTAAAATGCCATGGCAAAAACCATGCAGCCTAAAAATTTCTAATATGAAACAAGGTATCCATCCAGAAGATTACAGATTCGTAGTATTCAAAGACATGAGCAATGGTACAACTTTCCTTACCCGTTCTACAGCTCCTTCAAAAGAGACTTTAAAGTGGGAAGACGGCAATGAATACCCATTGATCAAACTTGAAATTTCAAATACATCTCATCCATTCTTTACGGGACAAAATGTATTGGTTGATACGGCAGGACGTATCGATAAATTCAAGAAAAAATACGCAAAGAAATAACTTGAACCCTCCCAACGGAGGGTTTTTCATTTACATTTGTTACCATTCATGCGTATCTACCTGGATGATAAGAATTTACATGGGGCATTTTATCCCCTCACTACTACCAATAGGTTCGAGGAGCTTAGAATAGGTTTGTTTTCATTTCGTGAAAGATGGAAACAATTGGCGGTCAAGCAGTCGTATGATTTGGAATTGGTGAATGATTCATCCATTGCCGATTTTACACTGCCTGTAAATTTAATTCCTCCTGCTTCACTGGAACTAGCATCTTTTTTTAAAAAAGGACAACCCGATTTTTATGGCTTCTTAGCCATCAACCAATTGTGGGATCTAACTGCGTACAATCCAAGTATGATTGCCAGTGATCGTGGTTTATGGGATGATCAATCTTTTTTGAACAAACATATTCATATCAATCATACTGGGGGACATGACTTGCTGGTGCATGATACAGCGGTCATCGAACATTGTTTTATCAACACAACTGATGGACCGGTTGTAATTGATGAGCATGCACATATCATGGCAGGTGCCATGCTCCGTGGCCCTGTAT
>SXYR01000048.1 GCA_005788265.1 Bacteroidota bacterium
CGGATATGGAACCAACGCACGTGTGTTGTCAAGGTATGTAAGAGAACAAAAAGTAATTGGATTGGAGGAAGCGATTCGCAGAATGACATCTCTTCCCGCAACAAAATTTAATTTGAAAGACAGAGGATTGATCATGGAAGGGAAATATGCGGATGTATTGATATTTGATGAGACAACCATCCAGGATAAATCCATCTATGAAAGTCCGCATCAACTTACAACCGGTATCGAATATGTTTTTGTGAATGGCAGATTGGTGATTGACAAGGGTCAACATACCGGGACGAAAACTGGAGTTGCTTTGAGAAATATCCAATAAAAAAAGGGCCGTCTTTCGACGAGCCCCCTTGCGTGTCATAAAGGTATTTGCGGATTACTTAACGAGTGTAATTGTATTCACTTTCACTGCCTGCCCCTTCACTGCTGTTACAGTTGTGGTTTGTGTTTTATAACCTGTTGCTTCAAATTTCAATGTATAGGTTCCATCAGCCAATCCACGGATTTTAAAATAACCATCAGGTTTAGGAAGTGCTTTTGCAACTTCGGCACCGCTTGCATCGAGGGCAGTTACGACCGCAAAAATATTTGCCGGGAGTACTTTTCCTTCAATAGCACCAGCATTTTGATCATGGAAAGGTCTGACTTTTGGTCTGAGGTAAAAGACGCCATTCTCTTCTACAATGGAGCGCGCAACATCAAAGTCAATCACCACTTCTTTGTCTGCTGCAGCTGCCTGATCGCGTCCCCGTCCCCTGTGTTCATTGTGTAAATGAACGTATAGATAGTTTTCAGTTGGGTTTTGCAATACAAGATTGTGTTTTACACCATCTTTTGTAGTCACAGTATTTTTTGTACCAAGTGTAATCCTTACTTTTCTTACGGTGCCCATAATATTTCCCTCCGCAATTTTTGCATCCACTCCATTGCGCAAGGTCATCACATCGATTATACCTGGTGTATATTTAAGGTCAATCCACTCACCGAATTCATCTTTTCTTTTGTTGTGGTCATCTTCATGACGGTCTCCATCTGCAAAACGATCGTCTTTGCAATTTTTCCCTGCATCTACTTTTACTTCAACTTTTACAATGTCAATTTCTGCAGCGATATAATCTCCAGGCGCATCTGTCAGCAGCACCCTGAATTGTCCGGGTCGATTTAAATCTGTCTTGGAGCAGGAAGTAAACCCAATGGCTAAAACGGCCAAAGCTGCGAAAGCGCTTAAAAAAATGTTTCTTGTTTTCATGTATGTCATTTTAGTTTTTAAACATAGGGTGATCAGCCCGAACATATTGATAGACCTGTTATGATGATGGGGGGTTTAATGCACTAGATGCTTAAACAATAATTTAACAGTTACCACTTCTTACCCACCGGTTTACCAATCGGAGCTCGGCAGGCCCATAGCTCCTTTTGCAGTAAATTGCATCTATGTTGAATTATATGGATGGGCTGAATCCGCAACAACGGGAAGCCGTGCTGTACAGAGATGGTCCCTTGATGATTATAGCGGGTGCCGGAAGTGGGAAAACCAAGGTCCTTACGACCAGAATCGCTCATTTGATGGCCAATGGAGTCGATCCTTTCCGGATTTTAGCATTGACTTTTACGAACAAGGCAGCAAGGGAGATGAAGGAGCGGATTGAGCGCATGTTGGGCAACCGGGAGTCCAATAATTTATACATCGGCACATTTCACTCCGTCTTTGCTCGAATACTCAGAGCAGAGGCAACACGAATTGGATATCCTTCCAGTTTTACCATATATGATACAGACGATGCAAAGAGTGTACTGAAAACAGTCATCAATGAATTGAACCTGGATGATAAGATGTACAAGCCTGCAGTAGTTTACAACCGCATCTCTGCAGCAAAAAATGCACTGATCACAGCGGAAGAGTATGCCAATGATTTTGGATTGCAGCAGGAAGACGCAAGAGCCAATCGTCCGGCGATTTCACAGATCTACCTCGCCTATTCAAAAAGATGTTTCAAGAATGGTGCGATGGATTTTGATGATTTATTGCTTCAATTTTATTTGATATTGAAACTTCATCCGGAAGCATTGCACAAGTACCAGCACAAATTCAATTATATCATGATTGATGAGTACCAGGATACCAACCCTGCGCAATATGAAATCATCAAATTGCTGGGCGCCATGCATGAAAATGTCTGTGTGGTGGGCGATGATGCTCAATCCATTTATTCTTTCAGGGGTGCAACGATTGAAAATATTTTGTTGTTTAAAAGAGATTATGATGATGTGAAAGTGGTCAAGCTGGAACAGAATTACAGAAGTACCAAACAGATTCTGAATGTAGCCAACCAGGTCATCGCCAATAACAAAGGGCAGATTCCAAAGGAGTTGTGGACAGACAATGGAGAAGGAGAAAAAATCAGATTGGTGCGCACCATGACTGACAATGATGAGGGAAAGTTTGTTGCCGATACGATACAGGAGCAAAAGTTGCGCAACCATTATTTCAACAAAGAATTTGCAGTTCTGTACAGAACAAATGCACAGAGCCGCGCCTTTGAAGAATCGCTCCGTAGGATGAACATTCCCTATACCATCTTTGGCGGCATCAGTTTTTATCAGCGAAAGGAAATCAAAGATTATATCGCCTATCTCCGTGTGATTGTCAATCCCCGTGATGAAGAGGCACTCAAACGCATCATCAATTATCCCGTGAGAGGCATTGGCAAAACAAGTTTGGACAAATTGATTTTGTTTGCGAATGATAAGCAGCTCACATTGTGGGAAGTGCTTACCAAAGCTGCTGAATTTGGATTCAAGGCAGGTACCTTGGAGGCAATTGAAAATTTTGTGCTCATGATCAGAAGTTTTGCCAGCATGCTCCAAAAAAGCAATGCATATGATGTTGCTTTTCATGTCGGCAAACAAACCGGATTGGTAAAAGAGTTGTTCAACGACAAAAGCACAGAAGGTGTGCAGCGCTATGAAAACGTTCAGGAACTGTTGAACTCCATCAAGGAATGGGTGGATGATAAACAGAACCGTGCACAGATTGATGAGGATGGGGTATTGTTGGATACAAATGAAAAGACAGTTGACAGTTCACAGTTAACTGTTAACAGTCAACCGTCAACTGATAACGAACTTCAAGAACCTATTCCTGCGAGACCATTGAGAGAGGATGTTTTATTATCTGCATACCTGCAACAGATTACATTGTTGACGGATGCAGATAATAAAGATGAACATGCAGATACGGTAAAGCTGATGACCATACATGCTGCCAAGGGCTTGGAGTTCTCTTGTGTATTTGCAGTTGGATTGGAGGAGATGTTGTTCCCCAATGCGATGAGCATCAATACCAGAGAGGAATTGGAAGAAGAGCGCAGATTGTTTTATGTGGTGATCACCAGAGCGAAGCAGAAGCTATGGATCAGCTATGCAAATACACGTTATAAATTCGGACAGGTAGTTCAAAATGATCCAAGCAGGTTCATCAATGAACTTCCGGAAGATCATCTCGATAAATCTTATGCAGGAGGTGGATTTAGAAATCAATCCAGCACATCTGCATCTGAACGCATGAGAGGTTGGGGCACAACCAATACCATCCAACAAAAATCATTTTTTGATCAGCCTAAAAAATCAACTGAGCGTCGGGGTTATATGCCACCGCCATCCTCTGTTACAAAACCCATCATCCATCAACCATCCGCTGATTTTAAACCCAGCGATACATCAGATTTAAAAGAGGGACAAAAAGTGGAGCACCAGAAATTTGGATTTGGCATGGTATTGAAAATGGAAGGGGCTGCACATAACCCCATTGCAACCATTCAATTTGATTTGAACGGCGAGAAGAAAATCATGTTGAATTATGCGAAATTGAGGATTGTGGACTGATTGAGGGGGGTAAGGGTTGAGGGGAAAGGGACAAGGGGTGCAGTTTTATACAAAATCACAAAAGAAAAAAATAAATATTCTATATGAAAAGGGTAGTACAATTTTTAATCTGCTTTCTTATTGTTGCTTCAACTCATGCCCAAGTGGTACTGCCAGAAAGAGAGCAGGC
>SXYR01000049.1 GCA_005788265.1 Bacteroidota bacterium
CAAGAACAATGGAACCATGCCAATGCCGTTGGATGTTGAACTTACTTTCAAAGACGGATCCAAAGAGATCGCTTACATCCCGCAATTCTTAATGTTTGGCCAAAAACAAAATGAAACACCATCTGTGAGTAGAACTGTGGGTCAACCGTGGAAGTGGACCCACCCGACCTATACCATCATCGTTGACCGCAAACTGTTTGATCTTAAAAAGGCAGAGATTGATCCACTTCAACGCATGGCAGATACTGAAAGAAAAAACAATGTGCTTATACTCAATTGGTAGTATTGAACTAAAAGAACCGGAGGATGTTGAATTTCAACGATACTGAGAAAGCTTTTGCATACAAGACTGACAAACAACTCAAAAAAGCCAGGTTCCTTTTCAGGATCATGCAGTACAATGGTCTGGTCAAAATAGCAGCTGTTCTTACTCCCCTTGCGCTGAAAATACATTTGCCTATCAAAGGGATCATTAAAAAAACCCTTTTCGAACAATTTGTGGGAGGCACCTCTCTTCAGCAATCTTCCAATGTAATAGACAAGCTTGAAAAGCAAAATGTAGACGTTATTCTGGATTATGGCGTAGAAGGGGGGGAATATGATGAAGCAAAATACGATGCTTCATTGGCAGAATTCATTAAAGTCATACGATTTGCAGGAACGAAAAAAAATGCACCCTTTATCAGTGTAAAACTAACCGGACTCGGTTCCACAACATTGTTGGCAAAACTGAATCTAAATGCATATGATCATTTCAAGTTTGCATCTGATGAAAGAATAAAAGAAAAGATTGCGGCGCTTGGTACGAGTGAAAAAGCCGCATGGGAAAAATTGGTTGAAAGAACCGAACAAATTTGTTCCGTTGCAAGGGAACTGGGAGTTGGCATCATGATAGATGCTGAAGAAACCTGGATCCAAGACCCCATCGACTTTGTAGCACTAAACATGTCAAGAAAATTCAATCAAAACAAAGCCGTCGTGTATAATACATTGCAATTTTACAGGCATGATAGAATGCAATTCATGCATGCGGCCTACCAGGACAGCTTAGATCATGGATATCAATATGCCGTAAAAATAGTTCGGGGGGCATACATGGAAAAAGAGCGAGCTAGAGCAGAAAAACTCAAGTATAAATCTCCCATCCATGTTGACAAGGAAGCTGTGGACAAGGACTATGATGAGGCGATTGTATTTCTTATTGAACATCAGGAAAACTGTTCGTTCATCGTCGCTTCACACAATGAGAAAAGCACCTTGCATGCTGTTCAAATTTCCAACCAACATAAAGCACCAGGAAAAGTATACTTCTCTCAATTGTTTGGAATGAGTGACCACCTTACGTTTAATTTGGCTTCCGCTGGATTCAAAGTCTCCAAATACCTCCCTTTTGGACCAATTGAGGAAGTCGTACCCTATCTGATGAGAAGAGCACAAGAAAACAGTTCAGTTGCCGGACAGACCAGCCGAGAGTTGTCATTGATTAGGGAGGAATGCAAAAGAAGAGAAATCTAATCCCAAAATACAATTACTCGGATTACGTATAAATACTGAATAGCCCAAAAATAACCTTTTGATAGTATGTTTTTTTTAACTTTAGACATCCAAATCATGATTGATAATTCTTTAATCAAAATTATACGACCAAAATAAGCTTCCATGAACAAAAAGGTGAGAATTATAATTGCGGATGATCACTTACTTATTGCAGAGACTTGGGCAACCCTGATTAACCTGGACCCAGAGTTTGAAGTTGTAAAGGTGTATGACAATACCAAATCAATGATCGATGAAATCACGGAGTTGCGTCCGGATGTTGTCATATTAGACATTAACATCAATCCATTTTCCGGAATCGAAGCAACCACCATGATCAAAAAACTGGCTCCAGGCACCAAGATCATTGGCGTATCTATGCACAATCAACCTTCTTTTGCCAAAAAGATGATCCGCAATGGTGCGACAGGATATGTAACAAAGAATTCATCAAAACTGGAGATGTACGATGCCATTCGCTCGGTGATGAAAGGTGAAAAGTTTATATGTGCTGAAATTCAGCGCAATATCACCAATCAATTGCTGGTTGAGGAAGAAGATAACAAGTTGAGCAAATTAACCGAAAGAGAAATTGAAATAATTAAACTGATCAAGAACGGATCAACCAACAAAGAAATTGCAGAAACACTTTTCTTGTCCCCTAGAACAGTAGAAACGCACAGAGCCAGGATTTTAAAGAAACTGGGGCTAAAAAACTCACTTTCGTTGGTGAAATACATCAATGAGTCGTTCCTGGATCTATAATTTAGGGTATATCAATCCCCCCAAATATTGTCTTTTCCATGCAGCCAGTCCTTCACAAGGTTGGTGGTAACTGATTTAGGACGTTCCAAAGGCATTCCAAGTGCCCTGTCCCAGCAAAGGCTTGCAAGCACACCCAATGCCCTGCTTACTCCAAACAAAACGGTATAAAACTCATATTCAACCATTCCATAGTGTACAAGCAGTGCACCGCTGTGAGCGTCCACGTTGGGCCATGGATTTTTTATTTTTCCAAGTCCACTTAAAATTTCTGGAACGGTTTCATATATCCTCCAAACTGTTTGCACCAATGGATCATCGGGCATGTGTTTTTTGCCAAATTCCATCTGTGCGGTAAATCGGGGATCGGTTTTCCTGAGAACTGCATGTCCATAACCTGGCACTACCTTGCCTTCAGACAAGGTCTTCTTTACATACTCTGCGATTTGATGTTTGGAAGGAAGATCAACCCCCAGGGTTTCTCTCATTTCAAAAATCCATTTTATAACTTCCTGATTAGCAAGTCCATGCAACGGTCCAGCTAAACCATTCATTCCTGCAGCAAAACTGAGGAAAGGATCGCTCAATGCAGACCCTACAAGGTGAGTAGTGTGGGCTGATACGTTTCCTCCCTCATGATCGGCATGAATGGTCATGTACAGGCGCATCAATTCTTTGAATCCTTCTGATTGATAGCCCATCATATGGGCAAAATTGCCTGCCCAGTCAAGCAGACCATTGGGCTCAATATGCTCACCGTTTCTGTACTTTCTTCTGTATATATATGCGGCAATGCGGGGTAAACGAGCAATGAGATCCAGCGAATCATCAAAAGTCGCATCCCAATAATCCTTCTTATTCATGCCGGCACCGTAAGCCTTGGCAAAATGGCTTCCGTTTTGAAGAGCCATGATACCAATTACAAACATGGTCATCGGGTGTGATGAAACAGGCAATGCTTCAATGGTATCGAATACATAATTCGGAACGTGTGAGCGTCTCTGTAAAGTAGCGGTAATTACTTCTGCTTCTTCTTGTGAGGGAAGTTCCCCAAGCAGCATCAGATGAAAAAGCGCTTCAGGCAAGGGTTCATCACCGTTGGGAACTTTGGGAAGTTTTTCTTTTAATTCAGGAATTGAATACCCTCTGAAACGGATTCCTTCGTTTGAGTCGAGCAAAGATGTTTCAGTAACAAGTCCGGTGATCCCACGCATTCCCTGATAAATTTGAGAGAGCGTGACTTCCCCTATCACTCTATTACCATGCTCTTTGAGCATTTGTTTGATTTCTGCACTTACCTGGTCAGCCTTCAGCTTGAATTTTTCCTTTATCAGATCCATGGAAAAAAATATGGGTTACAATTGATTTTTTGGAGCCGTAAAGTTAACGCAAAGCTTGCTAGACTGATGATTTAAAAGAAAAAAACTTAGCCTATTTGGGGGCTTTGACATATATACGCCATGCGACATATCCGAAAACAAGATTGGGTATCCATGCAGCCAGGTAGGGATTTAAATCGCCTTTGGTTGAAAATATAGTTGAAAACCGGTCAAACAGAATAAATACTGCACAGATCATCAAACCTATGGCCAGGTGAATGCCACTCCCACCCCTGATTTTCCTGAAGGAAATCAATGCTCCGATCAGCGTCAGTACCAGCACAGAAAAAGGTGTTGCCAGTCGGTGCGCATTTTCCATTTCCAGTTCCTTGATCGTTTCCGAGCCCCTGAGCCGTTCTTTCTGTATTCTTTTCAGCAATACAGGAGTAGTCATTCTGGTTTGGGTGAAGCGGTCAAAATAAAGGTCATTGGGATCGAATGAATATTTTTTATACAACTCATAATTAAATTTTACTTCTTCA
>SXYR01000187.1 GCA_005788265.1 Bacteroidota bacterium
CTGAGCCAAACAGCAAGATGGGCTTCCAAACAAAAGTTGATCAACATGGTTGAAGGAGCGAGACAAATGCGATAATCAATGATCAGGGCATTTAAAAAGGACGAGGAATTATTGAAAGATATCCAAGCGATGAATCTATCTACCAATGAAGTTACATTGTGGTGGCTGGGACAATCCGGATATCTGATTCAATACAAAGACAAAAGAATACTTTTAGATCCATATTTGTCAGACTCACTGACAGTTAAATACCAACATACAGAGAAACCTCATGTTAGAATCAGTGAAAGGGTTATTGATCCTTCATTGCTCCCGAAGATTGATATCATTACATCAAGCCACAATCATACAGATCACTTGGATGCTGAAACCATCAATCCCATTTTAAATAATTCACCCTATTGTAAGTTGATTATTCCAGAGGCAAACAGAAAATTTGTTGCTGACAGATTAAAAATAAATGCTGACTTCCCTATTGGACTGAATGCAGGAGAATCATTCACAGAAGATGATATCAGTTTTTATGCCATTCCAGCTGCACACAACGAATTAGATGTAAACGAAGATGGAAAATATCCATATCTGGGGTATATCATCCAATTGGGATCGTTTGCAATTTATCACTCTGGTGATACACTTAATTATAAGGGGATAGAGGAATGGATCAGTCCATTCAAACCTGCCATCGCATTGCTTCCTATCAACGGAAATGATCCTGAAAGAAAAGTAGCAGGTAATTTAAATGCAGAAGAGGCAGTTGCACTTGGAAAGAAGTGCCATATTCCTGTCGTAATACCCTGTCATTATGACTTATTTGCATTCAATACAGCAGATGTCAATCAATTCATTTCAATTGCGAAAAGATCATCTCAAGGCTATTGTGTGCTGGAGCTTGGAGGGAAATTCAGCTCGTACGAAATTTAAAAGACGCGCTTGATCAATTGCTCTCTCAACATGAGATCAACAAGTACCATGGCAGTAACAGCCTCCAATACAGGTGGTACACGCAAAGCAATGCATAAATCATGTCTTCCTCTTACAGCGAAAGACTCCACCTTGTTAGATTCCCAGTTCAGTGTTTGTTGTTCTTGAGGAGTAGAGGAAGTAGGTTTGATGGCAATTTTAAATCCCAATTCATTTCCATTGGTAATCCCCCCTACTATACCTCCTGCATGATTGGTAGCAGTCTTTCCGTCTTTACTGATGATTGAATCGTTGTGAACCGATCCAAACATTTGGGCGGCTTCAAATCCTGTTCCAAATTCAATACCACGAACTGCAGGTATTGAAAATACAGCATGCGAAAGCAATGATTCAACAGAATCAAAAAATGGCTCGCCAAGTCCTAGTGGGAGTCCTTTTACTTTGCATGCAACTATGCCTCCAACAGAATCCTTGGCATCAATCCCCTTTTGCAGTCCTTTTTCTAAATCTTTCTCGCCAGCAATTGAAATAACTTCAGCAACTACTTCTATATTTTTCAAAACTTTTTTTGCCACTACTCCAACAGCAACCAAACAAAGTGTTAAGCGCCCGCTAAAGTGTCCGCCACCCCTGTAATCTTCGAACCCTCCAAACTTCTTATTCGCTACGAAATCTGCATGTCCGGGTCTGGGCACTGCTCTTTGCTTCTCATAATCGCCCGAGCGTGTATTCTTGTTCTCAAACAACAATGTAAGAGGCGCGCCTGTTGTTGTACCATTGAACAATCCACTTTTAAAAATTGGCAAATCATCTTCCTGCCTGGGTGTTGTGCCTTTTTGTGTTCCTCCTTTTCTTCTTTCAGTATCCTTTAGAAAATCTTCCACAGAAAGAGGCATGCCAGCAGGACATCCATCAATAACCACCCCTACACTCTCTCCATGCGATTCTCCAAAAATGCTTACAGTAAATAATTTTCCAAAATGATTCATAAAATATTATTGTTGGTCAAATTGTATATATGCTCCTAAAGAAATCAGGTCATTATAAAAATCAGGATATGACTTATTGATTGCTTCTGCATTGTCGATTTGAATAACTCCATCCGCTTTGAGTGCAGCAACAGCAGCTGCCATAGCAATGCGGTGATCATGGTGCGAGTGCACCCTGGCAGATTTAATTTGATCGACTCCATGGATCATCATATCATCACCTTCTAATTCAATCTGAACACCCATTTTACCAAATACCGCCTGCAGGGTCAGCGCCCTGTTGCTCTCTTTATGTGTCAATCTGTTTGCACCTTTGATGTGCGTGATGCCGTTGCAATGAGACGCCAACGCTACAAGCGGAGGGAATAAATCCGGACACTCGGTTGCATCAAATTGAAAAGCATTGAGTTTTGCCGGACACACATTGTAAACCCCTTCATGGTATACAATTTTGGCCCCTGCATCCCTGATGGCTTCCAATATTTTTTTATCCGCCTGAACCGAATCTGATTGCATACCCTCTATATCAATTTGATTGGCTATTGCACCGGCAACAAATAAAAAGGCAGCACCACTCCAATCGCCCTCTACTGAATAATGAATATCACTTGTCTTATTTTCATGAGTGTTTTTATCGAAATAAAATGATGCATAATTTTTTACAGCAGGCTGCTTCATACCAAAAGACTGAATGACACGCAGCGTCATATCTATATATGGCTTGCTCTTTAGATCCGTTACTTTTATTTCCACATCAATAGGACCCGAAGCAGCATAAGCCATGAGGAGCCCGGTTAAGAACTGAGAGCTCAGGCTTCCATCCACTGTGATGTTTGAAGCTTTTAGTGGCCCCTTTATTTGCAAAGGAAGTTTGCCATTGTTTGAATTGATTTCAATACCCAACTGAGGGAATATTTCATCAAAGAAATGCATAGGTCTGGTTACCAGTGATCCAACACCTGAGATAACCAGCTTCTTTTCACTCAATGCTGCAATGGGAGTAAACATGCGGATGCCGAGTCCACTTTCCCCGCAATTGATTTCATGACCAACAGGTTCAACGCCCTTGCTCTCAATCAGTATGGTTTCATTCAAATCGGTTACAACTGCCCCCAATTTTTTGATAACATCCAACGCTGCCAGATCATCATTGCTCCTGCCTGGATGATGAATCGTAGTCCTTCCATGGTACAACAAAGCCGCAGCACAAGCCCGCTGCATATCACTCTTGGATCGCGGGGCCAGTATGTTGCCATTGATGGTGGATGGATGGATGGATGCAATCATGCTTCTTACTTATGCAGTTCTGTGTAGGTTAAAATAAATTTTTGAAGTTGATTGAGCTTCAGGGGATGCACCACTCCTTTGCCAATCTTATTCAGCAATATAAAATTCATGGTATTGTTTACCCGCTTTTTGTCCATCACAAGAATATTGAATACCCTTTCAGCATCAAATGATGCAATGGTTGGAAGTTTGTATTGAGACAAGACTTGAATCATTTCAGAAGATTTTTGTAATCCAAGCAATTTTTCAGAAAGCCAAGCTGCAAATACCATTCCCAATGCAACCGCCTGTCCATGCGTCAAATCATACTGGGTTTCCAACGCGTGCCCCAGGGTGTGCCCAAAATTGAGAAGCTTCCGATCACCTTTCTCAAACTCATCTTTTTTAACCACAGCAATTTTTAAAGCAACATTTTTCTCGACAATGGATGCGAGGAGTTTTTTGTCTTTTTTAATCTTGGCCAAAGAGTTTTTCCTCAGCAATTCAAACAATCGAGCATCAAATATGCAAGCATGTTTGATGATTTCAGCAAAACCATTGGACCATTCCATATCTGACAATGTATTCAACATGCTGTAGTCGTACAATAGAAATGCAGGTTGGCGGATACTTCCAACCAGGTTTTTATAAGCACCAACATCCACCCCATTTTTACCTCCAATAGATGCATCAACCATGGCAAGCAGCGTTGTAGGTACAAATCCACATTGAATGCCGCGCATATAAATAGATGCCACATAGCCAGTCAGATCAGTCACAACACCTCCGCCAACTCCGATAAGAATGGTTGATCGATCGGCCTGAAACTCAATCAACTGTTCAATGATAGCATCGGCTGTAAGTTGGATTTTGAACTGTTCACCAGGCTTGAGTATGATGACATTCCAATTTTTGAACTTGGATCTGTGTTTTGAAAAAATATTTTCATCTGTAACGATGACAGCGTTCTTTTTATCAACCAATTTAGTCAGCAAATTGAAAGAAGCATCGAAATAAATATCCACAGTCGCACTTGACAAAATTTGTTTTACTTTTTTCATTGAATCAGTCATTCATGATTTTATTCTGCCTGTTGATGCTTTCCATATGTACTGCATCCATGTATTTTTGTACAAACTCAGCACTCAAACCCAGCTTGGATCCCTTATTGGTGGCTTTCTCCAAAATTTCATTCCAACGTGATGTTTGAAGAATCGTTACATTGTTGTTCTTTTTATACTCACCTATTTTCTCAGCAATATTCATACGCTGTCCAATCAACTGCATGAGCTCATCATCTATATGATTGATTTGTTCACGCAGTTTATCAAGTGCTGCGTGGAAGGTAGGAGAAATCACATTTTCTTTTCTCCATATGATATTGTCAAGCATCTCAGCCAGCACTTCCGGTGTAATCTGTTGTTTTGCATCGCTCCATGCATTGTCAGGATCAACATGGCTCTCAATCATCAGCCCGTCAAATTCAAGATCGATGGCTTTTTGTGCCGTGGTCTGAAGGATATCTCTTCTTCCGCAAATATGAGAGGGATCATTGATGATGGGCAATTCAGGCATGCGACGCTTCATTTCAATTGCCAAGTGCCACATGGGTGCATTGCGGAATTCTGTATTGCCATAAGCTGAAAATCCACGATGTATCAACCCAACCTGTTTGATTCCAGCCCTTGAAATTCTTTCAACTGCACCTTGCCACAATTCAAGATCAGGGTTGATAGGGTTTTTGATTAGCACGGGAACGTTTACTCCCCTGAGAGCATCCGCAACTTCTTGAACGCTGAATGGATTGACAGTAGTTCTGGCACCAACCCACAATACATCTACATCAAATGTCAGGGCATCTTCCACTTGCTTGCCTGTTGCTACTTCAACAGTCGTTGGTAGTCCGGTTATTTTTTTTGCTTGTTGCAACCAAGGCAATCCCTTGGCGCCAATTCCCTCAAACATGCCGGGTTTGGTTCTTGGCTTCCAAATACCTGCACGCAACATATCTACTTTGCCTGTATTGGCAAGTCGCTGGGCAGTTGCCAATACCTGGTCTTCTGTTTCTGCGCTGCAGGGACCAGAAATAATAAGCGGCCGTTTATTCCACGCAGCTTGAACTGCTGATTGCTGAGTTTGTTGAGAAGTTTCCATTGTATAAAATTAATGCTTATAAAATTTTTATTGTTATTGAATGATTCTTCTAATTTGATTGGCCTGCGACATCAGCTCTCGGAGGTAATCCCAATTCTCTTTTTCCAAACAGGATTTGAATTTGCGCAATTGACTAATGTGCTCATTCAGCACATCCAATACATTCTCCTTGTTCTGCATCAAAATAGGCGTCCACATATCTGGATTGCTCTTTGCCAATCGAACTGTACTTTCAAATCCCGCACTGGCCATTTCAAAAATGGCTTTATCTTCTCTTTCTTTTTCAAGCACTGTGTTGGCAAGCGCGAATGAAGTGATATGAGAGATATGACTTACATAAGCAGCATGCAGATCATGGTCAACTGCATCCATCTCAATGATATGCATGCTTAATTGTTCATACAGTTCCTTTACAAAAC
>SXYR01000050.1 GCA_005788265.1 Bacteroidota bacterium
ACTCCCAATCAACATGCATTGGTAAAGGAATTTGTGTTGCTGGATAATTTTTATGTGGATGGGGAAGTCAGTGCTGACGGGCATAACTGGACATTCGGTGCATATGCAACAGATTACCTTGAAAAAAACTGGCCGACATCTTATGGTGGAAGGGGCGGTGATTATGATGCCGAAGGAAGAAGACGGGCTGCAGACAACAAGGGTGATTTTATTTGGGGGAATGCCAAGCGTCATGGAGTGAGTTACCGGACCTACGGAGAATTTGCAGATGATTACAAACCGAATTTGAAATTATTAGAGGGACATTTTTGTCCCTATTATACCAGTTGGGATGAAACCGTTCGCGATACCACGCGGGTGAATCAGTGGAAAAGGGATTTTGATTCATTGTTGCGGATCAATGCTGTTCCGCAGTTGAATACCTTGCGGTTGATCAACGATCATACAGAGGGGATGAGCTTGGGGCGGCCAACCCCATTTGCGCATGTGGCTGACAATGATTGGGCAGTAGGATTATTTATCGAGCATTTGTCCAAGTCACCCATCTGGGAGCAGTCAGTTGTATTCATTGTAGAAGACGATGCGCAGAACGGTCCGGATCATGTTGATGCACACCGCACCACTGCCTATGTTGCAGGAGGTTATGTGAAAAGAGGATACATCGACCATACACCTTACAGTACATCATCGATGGTGAGAACCATTGAATTGATATTGGGGATGGCACCCATGTCACAATACGATGCTGCTGCAACCCCAATGTGGCGCAGTTTCAGTAAGACGGTGAATACCAAAACTTTTCAGTCCATTCCAGCCAATGTCAATTTAAATGACGTGAATACAAAAGACGGTCCGCTTGCCAAGAAGAGCAAGACATTTGATTTTAGCAAGGAAGATCGTGTCAACGATTTTGAATTCAGTGAAGTGATTTGGAAGGGAGTGAGAGGTGAGCACAGTGTGATGCCCGCTCCGAAAAGAAGTGCTTTTGTTCGTACAGTTGATGCAGATGAAAAATAACGTATTATATTTGTGAAACGTCAATTCTTTAAAAAGAAACTAACAATGAAAACTAAACATTTTTTATTGCCTTTATTATTAGTAGGAACTTTATTTTCATGCGTAAGCACCAAGAAGTACCAATCATTGAATGACAAGTATGCTTCCTTGAACAATGAGTTGGTTGCATCTCAAAAGGAAACAAGGGCTTGCAAAGATGAAAAAGCAGAGGCTGATCGTCAGCGTGCGATAGCAGATGCGCAAAGAGAAGCACAAATAGCTTCTTTGAAAGATCAGGTAGATATGTTGAAGAAAAATAACAACGTAGCCCTCAAGCAATTGGAAGACATGTCAGTTATTTCTTCCTCTCAGGCAGAGAGCATTAAAAAATCTTTGGACAACATAGGTGCAAAAGATTCATACATCCAATCCATTCAACAGGCAGCTGCCAGAAAGGATTCATTGAACATGGCATTGGTGATGAATTTGAAAGGTGCATTGGGTGATTTGGAAGACCAGGATGTAAACATCAAGGTTGACAAAGGTGTGGTATATGTAGATATTTCTGACAAGGTATTGTTCAAGACAGGAAGCTTTGACGTGAACGACAAGGCGAAAGTGGTATTGGGCAAAGTAGCTACTGTATTGAAAGCCCAGCCTGATTTGGAATACATGGTGGAAGGCCATACTGACAATGTAACATTGAATGGAAACAATGATTTGATGCTGGACAACTGGGATCTCTCTGTGAAGCGTGCAACAACCATCGTAAGATTATTGCAAAAACAATATGGATTGAATCCAGCGCAACTGGTTGCAGCAGGTCGTTCAGAATACAAGCCAATTGCTGACAATTCAACTGCAGAAGGGAAAGCAAGAAACCGCAGAACGCGTATTGTGGTTCTTCCTCAGTTGGATCAGTTCTTTAAATTGCTCGAAAGAAGATAAGGTTTATTTCAGCGCTTACTTACCCATTAAGAAACCAGAGAGTGATCTCTGGTTTTTTTATTTTAAAAACTATTGAGCATTAATCAACTCAAACTCGCCGGTTGATTTGTTCTTGCGGACATTGTGCCCTTCGAAGTATTTCCCGTTCATGGCAACATAAACCCCGTGGGGAAGGGTTTGTACAAAGGCAAGTGAACTGCCGAGATTGAAGAGCCCGTCGGAGCTGCCAAACTTATATGGAACCATTGCGCCGGTAAGGACAATGGTTTTTTCTTTGATGGTATCTGCCAAAAATTTTGCCGTTACTGCCATGGTATCTGTCCCATGTGTGATGATGATCTTGTCATGCGGGGCTTGCTTGCATGCATCGGCGATCAGCTCCCTGTGTTCATCTTTCATGTCCAGGCTGTCTATCATCATCAATGTCGTGATATCAAGATTCAAATTCGATCGACCCAAACGCAGCATCTCATTCAAATGCGTTTCCTTGAAAAACAATTCACCCGTCAGTTCATTGTATTCTTTGTCAAACGTTCCTCCTGTGATGAATACCTTGATGTTCATGGCCTAATTTACAAACTTTCAAAAGAATGCTTACCTTTTATCTGTAAAACTGTCGATATGAAAAAGAGTTTACTGACGCTCCTGATGAGTACTTCATTGCTGTTGGCAGCAGCACAGGCTGATTATGTCATCATCAACGGAAGAATTGTGGATGGCACGGGCAACAGCTGGTTCAGAGCAGATATTGCCATCCGGGGAAACAGAATTGTTGGGGTTTCCAAGGGGCTCGCAGCGAAGTATCCCAATGCCAGCATCATCGATGCAAAGAATAATATTGTCGCACCCGGATTCATCGATGTGCACGCACATATCGAGGAGAGTATTTTTAAAAAACCTACGGCCGATAATTATATCTATGATGGAGTGACATCGGTTGTGACGGGCAATTGCGGCAGCGGCGCAGATGATATTGCCAAGTTTCTCTATAAAATAGACAGTGCAAAAACTTCCATCAATGTAGCTACACTCGCAGGACA
>SXYR01000051.1 GCA_005788265.1 Bacteroidota bacterium
GATCATCCGGAAGATCTTTTCGATCGAACAATTGCTGCAAGGTATGTGGATCATGCAAGGCTGGAAACAGATACTGTTCTGACTGCAGAGAAGCGCTGCGTATGATTTGCTCAAACCTTTCTTTGCGAAAATGTTGACGCTTGGTTCGTTCCAAAACAAGCGGGAATATCTCAAACACACCCAACTCCGTTACTTTTTCCAACATCCATTCAAAACGCGCATTGTTTTTCAAAAGTGAGATGCCAAGTGAGATATGCATGCCGCTTCGGACATGCTCTTGCAACTTTTCAACTGCCACGAAGGTTTGCTTTTTTTCTATGCGTAGAATGGTTGCGCAAGCAGAAAGTCCTTTTCCGTTTGTCAGCATGAAGGCATCGCCTTCTTTCATCCTCAAAACAGTAATAACATGTTTGCGTGTGTCCTCTTCCAACAAAAGAACAGATTGATCGGCTGAAAGATTGTTTTGATAAAACAGTGAAGACTCGATGTTCATGCGTTGATTCAGAAAATTAGAATGGCGTATCCATTGGATCTGCATCGGCGTCATCGTTCATTCTGCTTCCCTTCTGAATAAAGAGTTTAGCCCCCTCATCATCAGATACGGGTCGCCAGCTGCCTCCCTGGGGAAATCCTTTTCCGAATGGCTCGATGCTTTCCTGTTCTTCGAATTTTTGAATATAAAGTTTCGCTTTCAACTTGATTGTTTCAAGAGAACCATTTCTGTGCTTGGCAATTTTTACATAGACATCACCCTTGGTGTCCTCACCCATGTCGTTGGTGGTGATGTCGTAGTAATCAGGTCGGTAAAGGAACATAACCATGTCTGCATCCTGTTCGATGGCGCCTGATTCACGCAAATCAGAAAGCTGTGGGATCTTATTGTTTTCTTTTCTTTTCTCCACTTCCCTGCTCAACTGACTCAATGCAATGATCGGCACCTGCAATTCTTTTGCCAACTGTTTCAGGTTCCTGGATATGGTACTGATTTCCTGTTCCCTGTTTGAATTTCTGTTCTCACTGGAACCGCTCATCAATTGCAGGTAATCGATGATGATCAATCCAACATCGTGGAGACTTTTCAGCCTGCGGCATTTGGCACGCAATTCAAAAATGTTCAATGCAGCAGAATCATCGATAAAAATTTTTGAATTGGTCAATGGTTCAATTCCTTTTTTGTACAGTTGCTGCATTTCATGATCTTCCATTCTACCACGCGAAATTTTTTCCAACCATATTTCACTCTCTGCGGAAAGAATTCTTTGCACCAATTGACTGGTACTCATCTCTAAGCTGAAAACTGCTACAGGTGTTGGTTTGGTGGGATGCATTGCAGCGTTGCGCGCCAAATTCAATGCGAATGCCGTTTTACCAACGGAAGGTCTTGCAGCAAGAATGATCAAATCAGACTTCTGCCAACCGTAGGTTGTTTTATCAAGCGTTGGAAATCCGGATGGCACTCCCGTGATGTCCTCATTTCTTGCACGCATTTCATCAATGCGGTTCAATGTATCCATCACACTCCGCCCCAAAGTATCAAACTCTTTTTTGAGCTGATCATTGGCAATTTCAAAAAGTTTTTGTTCCGCACTGTCCAACAAATCAAATACATCTGTTGAATCATCGTATGCATCGGTGATGATTTCGCTGCTGATCCTGATCAGTTCGCGTTGAATGAACTTTTCCTGTACAATTCTTGCGTGGGCCTCAATATTGGCAGCAGACACCACCGCATTGGTAAGTTTAGAAATATAATAGGGTCCACCTACCTGCTCCAATGACTCCATTGCTTTCAGTTCTTCCACCACCGTGAGCAAATCGATTGGTTTGCTGTCAGCATTCAATCGAACAATGGCCCTGAAAATGGTTTGGTGTGCTTCCACATAAAAACATTCGGGCTTGAGAATATTGATGACAATATCAAAAGCTGCTCTTTCAAGCATGATGGCCCCCAGAACTGCCTCCTCTAACTCTCTGGATTGTGGAGGAACCTTGCCAAATGCCAATGCATTGAAATCTCCTGTGGTTTTTCGCCTGTTCCTTCTGTCCCTGTTCAAATTTGTAGCATCCATGATCTCTCCTTCTCAATTTTAAAAATAACGCACAATGGCGAATATAAGACGAGCGGTGTAAAGGGACTGATTTTAAGAAAACATTTCTTGGTCACAGTGTATGCACATTCATTTTCACAGAAAGCACATGGTTATTGACATAAAACATGCAGCTATTAACAATTCAGGCCTTGCCTTATCTTTGCTGCATGACAATTTCTTACAAATGGTTGATGGACTATTTTCAGCAACCAATTCCGCATGAAAAATTGAATTTGATCCTGAATTCCATTGGGTTGGAAGTGGAAGGGTATGATGCATACCAGGAAATCAAAGGAAGCCTTGCAGGACTGATCACCGGGGAGGTCTTGACAGTAGAAAAACATCCCAATGCGGACAGATTATCCGTTACAAGCGTTCACATCGGTGCAGAGAAGCCGCTACAAATTGTATGTGGTGCGCCGAATGTGGCAGCAGGACAAAAAGTGATTGTCGCACCAATTGGAGTCACCATTTATCCAACCGCTGGTGATCCCATCACCATGAAGAATGTAAAAATAAGAAGCATTGAAAGTGAAGGAATGATTTGTGCTGAAGATGAAATTGGATTGGGGACAGATCACAATGGCATTAAAATATTGCCTCCTAAAACAGCTGTAGGCATCGAGGTAGCTAGCTTGTTCAATACCTATGAGGACCATGTCATTTCGATTGGACTAACACCCAATAGAAGTGATGCAATGAGTCATTTTGGTGTAGCAAGAGACATCTGTGCATGGTTGAACCATCACGAAGGAACTGCGCTCAAACCGATCATTTCTTTGAAAGCTGCAAGCACTGATCAAAGCAAACCATGTCCAATCAAGGTTGCCATTGAAAACACCAATGATTGCAAACGATATGCAGGTGCCTACATTGCAGACGTAAGCATCTCTTCCTCTCCAATATGGATGCAGCAACGATTGAAGGCCATAGGCCAAAGATCCATCAATGCAATAGTTGACATCACCAATTATATACTACACGATACAGGTCAGCCGCTCCATGCATTTGATGCAGATAAAATAAAAAATGCAGAGGTCCGCGTAAAAAACCTAACAGCTGGTACCCCATTCAACAGTTTGGATGAGAAAGAGAGAAAACTACTGGAATCAGATTTGATGATTTGTGATGGAGAAAACAATCCCATGTGCATGGGTGGTGTATTTGGAGGAATTGATTCCGGTGTTTCTTCAAGCACGAAAAATATTTTTCTGGAAAGTGCTTGGTTTCATCCTGTGAGCATCCGCAAAACATCATTTGGACATCAACTAAGAACCGATGCTGCGATGCACTTTGAAAAAAGTGTAGATATTGGCCAGACGCTCGAAGTATTGAAAAAAGCTGCAGCACTTATCGTAGAAATTGCTGGAGGAGTTATCAATGGCGGATTCATTGATGCATGCCCATCTCCAATTGTGCAACCAGTGATTAAACTTAATTATGGCTATGTAAAAAAATTGAGTGGAAAATCCTATGCACCCACAACGATCCGGCAAATACTGGTTGACATGGGATTTGAATCCCTTGGGTCATCAGACGAATTCATCACAGTAAAAGTTCCCACCCACAAAACCGATGTACATATTCCTGCTGACCTGGTTGAAGAAATCATGAGAATAGATGGATTTGACAACATTGAAATTCCCAAGAGCATTTATATTACACCTGC
>SXYR01000052.1 GCA_005788265.1 Bacteroidota bacterium
ATCTGTTTGGCTTCTTCGGTGAGTTGAATAGGACTGGTTCTGTATTTCTCTGCAAAATCAACTGCAAACTTTCTGAACAATAATATGATGTCCTCTTTTCGTTCTCTCAACGAGGGGACCCTGATCGGAACCGTATTCAATCGGTAATACAAATCTTCTCTGAATTTATTGTCTTGCGTTGCAATCAGCAAATCCTTGTTTGTTGCAGCAATGACCCTTACATCGGTCTTTTGAACCTTGGAAGATCCCACTCGAATGAACTCTGAATTTTCCAGTACACGCAAGAGGCGCGCTTGTGTACCAAGTGGCATCTCTCCAATTTCATCCATGAACAGAGTGCCACCATTTACCGTCTCAAAATATCCCTTCCTTGCGTCAACTGCACCTGTAAATGAACCTTTCTCATGACCGAATAATTCGGAATCAATCGTTCCTTCTGGTATTGCACCACAGTTTACTGCAATAAAAGGATTGTGTTTTCTGGGTGAGAGGGCATGAATGATCTGTGAAAATATTTCTTTACCTACGCCACTTTCCCCAACGATTAAAACAGTTAAATCTGTATTGGCTACCTGTGATGCCACTTGCAACGCATAATTCAGTGCAGGTGAATTGCCAATGATGCCAAATCTATTTTTTAAAGATTGTAAGTCCATAGTTGTTTTCTTTTAAGACACCAATTCACCAAGAAGGGTTCCCTGCGTACAATCGGTTACTTCTATCCATGCATAATCCCCTGGTTGGAGAGATGTATCTGATTTGTCAAAAACTACTACTTTGTTTTGGCTGTTTCTTCCCATCCATTGAAGATTGCTTTTTCTGGAATCTCCTTCAATAAGCACCTCCACTTTTTTGCCTATATCTTTTTGATTGCTCTCAAATGAAAGTTTGTTTTGAAGAGAGACAATCTCCGCCAGCCTTTTCTTTTTGACTTCATCCGGCACATCGTCTTTGTATCTTTTCGCTGCCAAGGTGCCAGGTCTTTCAGAATATGCAAACATGTAACTGTATTCGTACATCGAAATACGCATCACATCCAGTGTATCCAAATGATCTTGGTCATCCTCTGTACAAAATCCAGCAATGACATCAGCACTGATGGCACAATCAGGCATTGTTTCACGGATCCTTTTCACTTTGGACAAGTACCATTCTCTCGTGTATGTTCTGTTCATTAATTGCAGGATCCTGGTTGATCCACTTTGCAAGGGCAAATGAATATACTTGCATATATTGTTATATGCCTTCATCGTCTGCAGTACTTTTTCTGTAATGTCTTTAGGATGTGAAGTGCTGAATCGTACACGCAATGCTGGACTGATCAATGCCACTTGCTCGAGCAACATGGCAAAATCAACTGCATGATTGGTGATGGGGTCGACCCAATAATAACTGTCCACATTTTGACCAAGCAGCGTCACTTCTTTAAATCCCCGGTCATATAAATCTCTGCACTCATTAACAACGGATATATATTCTCTGCTTCTCTCTCTTCCTCTGGTGAAGGGTACCACACAGAAAGCACACATGTTGTTACAGCCACGCATAATGCTGACGAAGGCAGTAATTCCATTTGAGTTGATTCTTACAGGAGCAATGTCTGCATAGGTCTCTTCTCTGCTCAGCAGTACATTTACAGCCTTCGCACCCGTATCCGCTTCTTCGATCAGTTGTGGAAGCGTGCGGTAGGCATCCGGACCAACCACAATATCCACCAGCTTTTCTTCTTCAAGCAGTTTGCTTTTGAGTCGTTCTGCCATACAGCCCAACACTCCAATGAGCAGAGAAGGATTTTTGCGTTTGATTTTTTTGAATTCTGTCAGACGCTTTCTAATGGTCTGCTCTGCTTTTTCTCTGATGGAACAAGTGTTCAACAGAATCAAATTAGCCTGTTCCACATCTTTGGTCGAGCCGAACCCGCTTGTCTGTAGTATGGAAGCAATGATTTCGCTGTCACTGAAATTCATCTGACAGCCATAACTTTCGATATAGAAGTGCTTGTTCGAAGCAGAAAGGGTATCCAAATTACCCTGATATGCTTCTCCCTGGCGGGATTCGTCCATCACTTTTTGTTCTATCTCAAACATTTTGCAAAATTAATGAAATCGAGCAAAGTGACAAATTGTCATCTGTTAATTTTGTGGCAGAAAACGTTTTCCTAACCAGGATTTACCCATTGGGATGATCCAGTTTACAAGAAAATCCTTTTTGGTTTGAATGGTATTGTCGAAAAACAGGGTGTTTTCATCGATGAATCCTTTCTCAACTGCATATTGAACCTGCGCCAATGGAAGGATTTCTATTTTTTCTTTTACCACAAAGGCAATATTCGTTCTTTCAAAAAGCGGGACTTTCATAGAAGATTCAATCATTTTGATCGTTCTTACTGAACTGTCTGTGCTGCATCCACTGACGCCAGTTTGCGCTTCATCTGCCATTAAAATGATGAACTGGCCAAAAAAAAGGGTTCCGAATCCTTTTACCGGAGTTCCGTGAGACTTCCATTCGCCTGCAAATTGGTCCAGTATTTTTTCAATTTCCATTGCCTCTCCAATAGAGAACAATCTGTTGGATTGGTATATCCAAATTCTTGAATCGTCACTGAAATCCGAAGGCAATAAATGTGAATATGATAAGTTCATGTTAGATAGATTGTGCGATCAATTCAGCGATATCCAGTACTTTGATCTCCTCCTGTTTTTCATTCAACTTGATACCGTCTGTCAGCATTGTATTGCAAAATGGGCATGCAGATGCCACCACAGATGCACCTGTCTCAAGCACATCCGATGTTCTTTCCAAATTGATCCTGTTGTTTCCTTTTTCTTCTTCTTTGAACATTTGTGCACCACCGGCACCACAGCAAAGTCCATTGCTCTTGCAACGTTTCATTTCCACCAGTGATGCATCCAAGGCTTCGATGACAGATCGGGGAGCATCATAAATTTGATTGCTCCTGCCCAAATAACACGAGTCGTGAAAGGTAATTTTCTTCCCTTTGAATGCGCCGTTCTCGTTGAGTACGATTTTACCCTCATCAATCATTTGCTGCAGCATGGTGCTGTGGTGAATCACTTCAAAATGTCCACCGAGCTCTGGGTATTCATTCTTCAACGTATTGAAGCAGTGCGGACAGGCAGTTACAATTTTCTTGACCTGATAGCCATTGAGCAATTGAATATTTTGGTAGGCCATCATTTGAAATTGGAATTCATTTCCGGCTCTTCTTGCAGGATCTCCTGTGCACATTTCCTCTGTACCCAAAATAGCGTATGAAATCCCAACCTTGTTTAAAATGGTGATGAATGCTTTTGTGATGGATTGAGCTCTTGCATCAAAACTTCCAGCGCATCCTACCCAAAAAAGAATTTCAGGTTGATTGCCTTTGCTCACTTCTTCTGACCAAATGGGAACTTTCATGTTGATTCTTTTGTCCAGTTTATTCTTTGATCGGGTGAAAATTTCCAGGGTGCAAAATTGTTTTCAATATTTCCAAACATGGAAGTCCATTCCTGCGGGGATGAACTTTTTTCCATGATCAGGTATCTTCTCAATTCAACAATGATATCAAGTGGATTGATGCTGACGGGACAGGCTTCCACACAGGCATTGCAAGTGGTGCAGGCCCGAATCTCTTCCTCTGATATATAATCATATAATAAAGAGCGGTTGTCTGACCTCCATTCAATTTGCTGATTGATTTTAGAACCGATTTCCTCCGCTCTGTCACGTGTCGCCATCATAATTCTTCTGGGGGAAAGCATCTTTCCTGTTTGGTTGGCCGGACATGCAGCGGTGCATCTTCCACATTCAGTGCAACTGAATGCATCAAGCAAATTTTTCCAAGACAAATCATTGACATCCTTTGCTCCAAAAGAACTGGGGGATGGATCGCTTGATGCTGCTGGGGCTGATTCCGGTTGAAAGGCATACAATACCTCGTTTTGAACCGCAGGCATGTTTTTTATTTTTCCATTTGGCTCCAACCTGGAAAAATAAGCATTGGGGAAAGCAAGTATGATGTGCAGGTGTTTTGACCATGACAGGTAATTCAGAAATGCCAATACACCAAGAATGTGCATCCACCAGCAAATTCTTTCAGTGAGCAGCAATGTTTCAATTGAAAAACGATCCATCAAAGGATGAAGCAAAGAAGAAATATAAAATACTCCTGTTGAATGATTGGCATATGGCTCAATACCTTTTAATTGCAGTAAGCTATCTGCAGCATTCATTTTTAAAAAGAGCATCATCAGTACAATCTCCACAAGAAGTATGATGTTTGCGTCTTTGGAGGGCCAGCCTGTCAGTTCATTCGACCAAAGTCGTTTTACATGTATCAGATTTCTGCGGACCAGGAAAATTACACATGCGAAAATTACAAGTGCTGCAAGTATTTCAAATGAATTGATGAGAAAGGAATAATAATAGGGGAGCATTCCCAACAAAAACCGATGTGTGCCAAAGAGACCATCCATCACGATTTCAATCATCTCAATATTGATGATGATGAATCCTGCATACACCAGCAAATGCAGCAAGGCAACTGTTGGATTTTTAAACATTTTTTTTTGACCCAGTGCCAGCAAAGCAACATTTTTCCACCTTTTCATGGGTTGATCATGCAAATCCTCTGCTTTGCCCAGCAGAATGAGCTTTTTAATCAGTGCCATTCTTTTTGAAAAGAAATAAACAGCGGTTACAAGTATAATTCCAAAAAGAATTTGTTGGAAAATTTCCATGCAAAAAATTAGTTATGCTAAATTACACGATGTATCATTTAAAACAATGTCAAAATGAATAAGAAATATATACTCACCGCAGAAAAGGCGCACATGAAATTGAGGCGCATTGCATTTCAGATATTAGAGCGAAATACCCATCTCAACTCTATTCATATTGCAGGGATCAAGGAGAACGGATACCTGCTGGCCCTGGAACTGAAAAAAATTCTGCAGGAAATTTCCTCTTTCCAAATAGAACTTTCCGCGATAGAGCTGGACAAATCGAATCCAATTGACTGCAAGCTTGATGCTGGGGTGCGCTATACAAGCAAAAATGTACTGATTGTAGATGATGTGGTAAACAGCGGTAAAGCCATGCTTCATGCAATACATCCTCTATTGGCCTTGTCTCCGAATCAGATCCAAACTGCAACCCTGGTTGAAAGAAGTTATAAAACTTATCCATTGCATGTAGATTACGTGGGGGTTTCATTGGCCACAACCCTGGAAGATCATATTTCAGTTGTATTCAAGGATGGGATTTTGCAAGGAGCGTATTTAGAATAATCTTATCATACTCAATTGTTATTTTTGCTAAAATCAAGATATGGAACAGGCAATTGCACTCAAGGTTGATCAATGGTTGAATGGAAACTACGATGAAGCTACAAAATCCGAAATACGTCGCTTGCAAACCGAACAACCAAATGAATTGGCAGATGCCTTTTATAAAAACCTGGAATTTGGTACGGGCGGACTCCGTGGAGTCATGGGAGTTGGAACAAATAGAATCAATCAATATACCGTGGGCATGGCAACCCAGGGATTCGCCAACTACCTGATAAAAATGTTTCCCCGGCAACAGTTGCGTGTAGCTGTAGCACATGACAGCCGCAACAACAGTCGCCATTTTGCTGAAATCACTGCCAACGTCATGGCTGCCAATGGCATCCAAGTATTTCTTTTCGAAGCGCTGCGTCCAACGCCTGAATTGTCCTTCACCATCCGCCACAAGGCATGTCATGGAGGTGTTGTATGCACTGCATCTCACAATCCGAAGGAATACAATGGTTACAAAGCCTATTTCAACGACGGTGGACAACTGGTTCCTCCACACGATAAAAATGTCATTGTTGAAGTGGAGAAAATTGCCAGTGTGGATGATGTGAAATGGAAAAGTGGAGAACAGAATGTCCATCTCATCGGCGAGGAAATGGATAAAGCATATGTTGACATGGTTAAAAGCTTAAGTGTTTATCCGGATGTGATCAAAAAACAGAAAGATCTTAAAATTGTATATACGCCGATTCATGGAACGGGCATCACCATGGTGCCAAGGGTATTGAGTGCCTATGGATTTGAGAATATTGTGTTGGTGGATGAACAAATCGAGCCCAATGGCAACTTCCCGACAGTGGTCTACCCGAATCCAGAGGAAAGCGAAGCCATGAGCTTGGGGCTTATAAAAGCAGCGGAAATCGATGCAGACATTTTACTGGGTACAGATCCTGATGCTGATCGAGTTGGAATAGGGGTGAAGGATCACCATGGCAACTGGGTGCTGATGAACGGCAACCAAACAGCAGTGCTTGCCTTCAATTATATGATTGAAGCAAGAAAGCAAAAAGGCATCGCGAAAGAAAATGACATGGTGGTCAAAACAATTGTTACCACCGATATGATAGACATCATCGCATCAAAAAACAATATCAACTGTTACAGTGTACTCACCGGATTTAAGTGGATTGCTGAATTGATCAAGTCAAAAGAATCCACAGAAAATTATGTGATAGGAGGGGAAGAGTCTTACGGACTCATGATTGGTGATCAATTGAGAGACAAGGATGCAGTAAGCGCGGTTGCCATTTTATGTGAAATGGCAGCATATGAAAAGGAAGCAGGTAAAACACTTTTTTCAAAATTGATTGAATTGTATCAATCTTACGGGTTATTCAGAGAACATTTGATTTCAATTACTAAAAAGGGAAGGGATGGACAGGCTCAGATTGCTGCCATGATGGAAAAGTATCGCTCCGCTCCACCATCCACATTGGGGGGTGTTAAAGTAATTGGTCTTTATGATTATGAAAAAAGAGAAGCAAAAGACCTGAACAATGGACAGGTATGTGGCATCGATCTTCCCAAAAGCAACGTGCTTCAATTTGTTTTGGAAGATGGAAGCAAGGTGAGTGCAAGACCGTCGGGAACAGAGCCGAAAATAAAATTTTATTTCAGCGTTCAGGAAAAATTTGAGAAATCAGACAGTTTTGATCATGCCTGGAAATTGGCAGGTAATAAAATCCAGGCCATCATTCAAGATCTTGAATTAAACTGAGTGACCAAGGATTGATACATGAGAACAACTGAGGATAGTTATTTGCATAAAGGGTTGCGGAAAAAATTGGTTGATCAAATCAAGGAAAAAGGCATTACCGATCAGGCAGTCTTGCAAGCCATTCTGGGTGTACCACGACATTTTTTTCTCGATTCTGCTTTTGAAAAGCAAGCATACGAGGACAGGGCTTTTCCCATTGGTCAAGATCAAACGATTTCTCAGCCTTATACTGTTGCATATCAGACACAGCTGCTTCAAGTGAAACCATTCGAAAAAATATTAGAGGTGGGAACAGGGAGTGGTTATCAGGCTTCTGTATTGGCTGAATTAAAAGCCAAAGTCTATACCATCGAACGTCAAAAAAAATTATACGAAGCAAATAAAGAATTTACCTATCTGAAAAAATATCCAACTCTCCAGATGTTTTACGGAGATGGATTCGAGGGGCTTCCTACATATTCACCTTTCGATAAGGTGCTGATTACTGCAGCTGCTCCATTTGTTCCTGATAAACTCATTGCCCAATTAAAGCCTGGCGGAATGATGGTGCTTCCATTGGATGAGGATGCAATGCAGCGGATGCATCGAATAACCAAAATGGCTGATGGCAGTCTGATAGAAGAAAAATTTGATCAATTTTCATTTGTTCCGATGCTGGTTGGAAAAAGAGAATAAAAAAAGCCGCTTTGCAGCGGCTTTCAATTTATTGTTGCATATTCATTCCTTCCTGCATTCCGTCGGCACCAGCCTTCGTATTTTTTCTTTTGAACAAACTGGCATCTACTTTGCCAAATCGATAGCTAAAGTTGACTCTCAGCACTTGCCAATCTCTTCTTCTGCTGTTTGTTTGTGTGAAATATTGTGAAGAGGAGTAAGATCCAAATACTTTGGTTTTGAACATATCATTCATGCTGAAGGTGAGTGAAGCTCTTTTCTCTTTTAGAAAATCTTTTCTCAGGGCAAATTCAAATCCATAGTTAGGCATCACATAACCTTGTGCCGTGGTCTGGGTAAATCCGCCCCAGCCTCCACCACCGCCGCCCATCGAGCCACCACCACCTCTTCCACCACCTCCACCATTGTTTTGTGGGAGTATTGATTTGCTGCGGTATTCACTTGTCAGTTGAAGAGTGAAGCTCGAAGGCAATTTGATGTTCATATTTATTTTACCAAAGAAACTCCACAATGAATTGTTGAGATCAACCTGAAGGTTGGAGCTGTTGATGCTTGAATTGAACATATTTAAGTTGGTGGTTGTTTCTAACCACTTTGTAATTGGATTTCTTGAAGTCAATTCAAGTCCATACGCCCGGCTATTGTTTGCATTGATATAGGTATTGATCAATACATCTTTGTTAGACACTGTGCTGGCCTCTTTGACTTGGAATCTTGTTATTAAGTTATCAGTTTGTTTATAGTATCCTGAGAAGAACAAGCCATGATTGCCTTTCATGGAAATCTGGTAATTCAATTCCATTGAATTGGTGAATTCAGGAACCAAATCTGGATTGCCTCTGTTGATGTTCAAAGAATCTGTATAATCTATAAAAGGAAGAATTTGAAAGAAATTCGGCCTGTTTATTTTTCTGGCATAACTGAATTGCAAGTCTTGTGATTGTGATATCTGATGTGTAAAATTCAAACTTGGAAACAAGCTGAAAGGATAGCTGTTTGAAAAACCTTTGCCATTGGTCAACAGCGTTCCAGAGTATTTGGAATTTTCAACCCTCAATCCAACCTGGTAATTGGTTTTTTTGCCTACAACATTTGAATAAGTGGTGTATGCTGCCAACACACGGTCGTTGAATTTGTAATTGGCATTCAAAGAGAATATCGGCAGTCCATTGATATAATTCAAGTTTTCGCTTTGAAAATCCCTTACAGCAACTCTTGCACCCATCTCAATTTTAGATTGAGCACTGAGTGGATTGGAGAAGTCCATCTGTGCAGTGTAAAAAGTATTGGAACCTTTTCCTTCCTGTGCCTGTTTGATCGGATTGCCTTTGGCGATTCTGTTTACATCAAAATATTGTGTGTTGAATCCACCTCCATTGCTGTTGTTGCTGTTGTTCAAATTTAAATCAGCAGTCAATTCTTTTCCCGGCTTTGCAAACAGGTGTTTAAATCCAACGGTAGCACCATAGTTTTTGAATCTTCCTTCAAAATCAGTGACCCGTTCAGAAAAAATGGACTTCACTCCTGATGAATAGAGGGTGTCTGTTTGAATAGCGAGCAGATCAGTATTTCCAAATTTGCCTTGTACAAAATTTCCCGCAAGCGTGATGGTATTTCTGTTATCGATAAAGTAGTCTAATCCAGCACGGTTAAAGTTGAAGAAGCCATTGCTGATGGGGTTGTTGTTCTGTGTGTATCGTATGGTAGGCGTATAAAAAAATTCATCTCTTACAGATTCACCAGTACCGATTGATTTTCTTTTGTTGTACATGGAGCTGATAAAAAAGTTCACTTTGTCTTGCTTCACGTTCAGGTCGCCGCCAAAATTTGGCATGGCTCTTGTATCAATACCTGTTCTTAGGTTTCCGTTGTAACCAGCTTTTCTGTTTTTCTTCAAAATAATATTGATAATACCTGCGGTTCCACCAGATGCGTCGTATTTGGCAGATGGATTGGTGATCAACTCTACACTTTGAATGGCATCAGATGGAATTTGATCCAATGATAAGTTTGTTGGTCTGCCATCTACAAATATTGTTGGGGAGGCATTTCTCAAAGAAACGTTGCCGTCAATGTCTACATCTACACCGGGAATATTTTTCATCAATTCCGTGGCGGTTTGTCCTGTAGAGACCAGGTTTCTTTCAACATTGAATATTTTTCTGTCAACACCCATTTGCATGAATGGTTTTGTTGCCACCACCTTGATTTCTTCCAATTGTTTTGCATCTTGCTCCAGCTTGATATTTCCGAGATCTAAATCAAAGTTGGGAGCTTGAAATTTAACTGATTTTTCCAGGCTCAAATATCCAATGGCCGTGATCTTCAATTTCATTTCCCCGCTGGTTGGCAGGTTTTCTAGACTAAAATCGCCATTGGATTTAGTCAATTGACCTGAAATGATGGTTTCTGATTTTTCTTTTGTTTGGGGATTGACTTTTATTTGAGTCAATTGAACAGATGATGCATCGATTCCCTTATTGGTATTTCCATCAACAATTCTTCCGTAAAATCGTCCGCTGGCAGAGAATCCGCCTCCTCGTACTCCGGACGGCGGTTGGGCAAAGCTGTATGAAAGGGAGCAAATAAGTAAAAGTCCTAATATCTTGGTCATGCGTGTCATTTATTGCATTTTAGATGTCGTGTTTCATTCATTCCTTCGTGAAGAGTGAGGAATAAATGTTAAAACAAATCCAATAACAGATTTATGCAGTAATTGTTGTAAGCAGAATTTGAAGCAATCCTATGATGAATCCCAGGATACCGCCTATGATTTCGACGAATCTGAATTCCTTGGACATGATTTGGTTTAAAATTTGCTCCAGTTTATCACTTGAGAAGCCAGCGACTTTTTCTGATACAATTTTTTCCAAATCAAGTTGTGACTGGAGTTGCTTGACATGTTTGTTGATGACCTCAGGAAAAATGACCTGCAATTCCTGCATAAAAATTCCCTTTAATTGCTGAATGGTATTTTCTCCAATAAACATGGAGATGATGGGAAATGCGTCATTTAATTTAACACGTAGAAATTCGTCCACCTTGGCCTCTACAAAAGGCATGAGTTTTTCGACGTTTTGAGGGGAAGTTATTTTTTCTTCAATATCGCTGAAGGAAAGCAGCTCTGTACTGACCAATTTGCCCAGTTTTTCTGCAAATTGTTGTTGGCGTTTGGGGAAAATACCCTGGAAGGTAAGTCCTAAAATCTTTTTGGGTTCTCTGGGATGAAAAAGCATTTTGATAGCAATCCAATTCGTGAACCATCCAATAAAAGCAGAAATCAGGGGTATCAATACGAGCGAGTAGTTCATGCTGCGCTAAATTTCTGCAAAGGTAATTTTTTACCATCCATTCAAAATGTATTTTGGCAAAGAAAACAATTGTCATAATTTTGCATACTTCACAATACGGAGGATGTAGCTCAGCTGGTTAGAGCATCTGATTGTGGTTCAGAAGGTCGTGGGTTCGAGCCCCATCTTCCTCCCTCCTTATTCTTAACATTTCTTTCATTCATCAATTCCATTTCCTCTTTTTCAGGCCTATTAAATGTTTTACATTTGAAGATGCCTAACCAATTCATTAAAAATATGTTCAGCAGAAGATCGTTGCCCCTTGTGGTTGTATTTGTATTGGCCGGATTTCTCATTGCCTTTGGATCCACCCGTTTGATCAATCCACCTGATAAATATCAGGTCATATTTACCCAGGTGGCAGAAATGCTTGAGGTTGCGCATTACAGTCCCAAGAAAATCGATGATGAATTCTCCAAGAATATTTTCAAAAAATACATAGAAGCACTGGATCCAAGCAAAGATCTTTTTTTGGCAACTGATATCCGTGACCTAAAAAAGTTTGAAACTTTGATTGACAATGAGCTTCATGGTGCTCCTATACAATTCTTCTATGCGGTAGAACAGATTTATCTCAAGCGCATCAATGAGGTCAACGCTTTCTATCCCTCCTTGTTGCAAACAGCTTTTGTCTTCAATCAGGACGAAACCATCTTGCTTGATCCTGCCAAATTGGATTTCCCCAAAACAGATGCATTGCGCAAAGACACGTGGAAGAAAAGAATGAAGTTCATGGTGCTCGAAAGATATGCTGATCTTTTGGATGCCCGGGACCTATTGAAAAAAGGAGATACGGCATACAAATCAGATGCAGTGCTGGAGAAAGAAGCACGTGAAAAGGTAAGACTACTGATCTCCAGGAACTTCGACAGAATGATTTCTAAAACAAAAGAGAACGAACGATTTGATTTACTGGTCAATACCGTGACTGAATACATGGATCCACACACTACTTTTTTTCCTCCATTGGAAAAAAGATCGTTTGATGAACAAATGAGCGGAAGGTTTTTTGGGATTGGCGCATCTCTGCGAAATGATGAAAATGGATCAATTAAAATTGCAACCATTGTAGCCGGGCTACCCGCGTGGAAGTCACAGCAAATCGCAGTGGGAGATCAGGTTTTAAAAGTAGCACAGGGCAATGATGCACCTGTAGACCTTGCTGGTTATGAAAGTGCTGATGCTGTTAAATTGATTCGTGGTAAAAAAGGAACGGAAGTACGTCTCACCATCAAAAAAGCGGATGGAACAATTAAAATAGTATCCATGATACGCGAAGAGGTAGAGTTGGATGAAACCTATGCCAAGAGTGCAGTTATAGAAGAAGGGGGGAAAAAGATCGGATATATTTTTCTTCCTGAATTTTATGCCGATTGGGAGAGACCCAATGGGGCAAGATGTTCACAAGATGTTGCGAAAGAAATCATCAAGCTGAAAGAACAGCAAGTCGATGGACTTGTCATGGACTTGAGAAACAATGGTGGCGGTTCATTGTACGATGTCGTGCAGATGGTTGGCTTCTTTATTCCTGAAGGCCCCATTGTTCAGGTGAAAGACCGTGAAGGAAATCCTTCAGTCCTCAGAGACCGCGATAGATCAGTGTTATATGATGGCCCACTTGCAGTGATGGTCAATGAATTTTCAGCTTCTGCTTCTGAAATTTTTGCTGCAGCTATTCAAGATTATGGAAGAGGGATTGTCATTGGCAGCAGTTCGACTTATGGGAAGGGGACTGTTCAGAGAAATATCGGATTGGATCAAGGCAATGGCATGTTCACCAAGGATATTGGTGAGATTGGTACACTTAAATTAACCTTGCAAAAATTTTATAGAATCAATGGAGGGTCAACACAACTGAAAGGAGTTACGCCCAATATCATTCTACCTGACCAGTATGAAAATTTAAAATACAGAGAGAAGGACAATCCCGATGCATTGCCCTGGGATGAAATTCAAAAAGCTTCCTATCCAATGGCTGGCCCCTCATATGAAACGAATATGGTGCTCCAAAAAAGCATGAACAGGGTAACATCAAATCCAATTTTCAATGCCATCAAAGAATCATCTGCTTGGACCGAAAAAATGAATCAACGGATGTATTCAATGAATTTAATTAAATACAGAGATGAGCAAAAGAAAATAAGAGATGCCTATAAAAAAATTGATGATGCTGCCAAGGCAATCAGCAAATTGCAGGTTACTATTTTACCTTCTGACAGTACAAGATTGGCTGCCGATCAAGATAAGTTTGAAAGAAGAAAACAGTGGATATCCAATATATCAAAAGATGTTTACATCAATGAAACTACCAAGGTTGTTTCTGATATGATTGGGCAGGGTGTATTGGTAAGAAAATCAGCCTAATCAATTATTTTTCTTTTTTACTGGAGGTGGGTTGGCAATTTTTCTTTCGCCCTTCACCTTTGATGCCAATTTCAACGCATCATAAGTATTTACAATTGCTCCAGTGATGCTTAAATCAGACAGCGTGATTTCTTCTTGAGCACCTGGTTTGGGAAATGTGGTATTGATTTTTTTAGATGACTGTTCCAGTATTTCAATCAGTTGTTTGGCTGAAATATCTGGATGATAGGAGAGCAAGAGTGCAGCAATACCGGAAACGACTGGGGCTGCCATGCTGGTTCCATCTTTTTCTCCGTAGGCATTGCCACCAGGAATGGTAGAGTATATTTTTACGCCTGGAGCAAATAGGTTGACTTCTCTCTTGCCGAAATTGCTGAATGGAGCTGCGATCTCATTGGCTGTTGCTCCACTTGCACCAACTGTGATCCAGTTGGAAAAAACTTTCAATGTATCATTGTTGAAATTTCTGGAGGGAAAATTATCATCCGTATCAATATTTTTTGCATCATTGCCTGCAGCATGAACCAGCAAAACACCTTTTGATTCAGCATATTGAACGGCTTCATCTACCCATTTTTTTTCTGGTGAAAAACTTTTTCCAAAACTCATGTTGATAATCAGTGCGCCGTTGTCAACTGCATAACGAATGGCATTGGCAATGTCTTTGTCATGCTCATCGCCATCCGGAACAGCTCTGATAGGCATGATTTGAACATGATTGGCGATTCCATCAATTCCTTTATCATTTCCTCTGACAGCTCCTATGATGCCGGCAACATGGGTACCATGTGACGCATCGGTTCCCATGACATCATTGTTTCCATAAAATCTATCGTTTAGATCACCATAATTATCTTTCACAATATCATCCCGGTAATGGGGAGGTTCTTTTTCCAGTGCATCTATTTTTGATTTCTCACCTTCATAGAACTGCATCAATTCACCAATCAGTACAACATTCGAGCTTTCCATTTGCCTGGTTTGTTGAAACAGTCCCAGCATGGTTGATTTTGCTTTGCTTACCTGGGCATCATTAATTTTAAAGTTTTGTAATTCATCACCTGTGTAACTTGTTTTGGACATTGCAATCCTGAGCAGGCTGTCAGCAGCAGGAATTTTCGCAACAATATCTTTCAAAATCATTACATACATGGATGCCTCTTTGGCTTGGTTCTCAAGCTGGGCTGCAACTTTTTTATATAGCTTGTATTGTGTAGCTTTTTCTTCATCCAGACTTTTTTCGTTGACCGTGTCTGTTCCAAAAACTTTTTTGAGTCGGTAATAGAGTCGTGCGCCTTCGTAACTATCCTTTCCTACATTTCTTCCGTCTCTTCCACCAATAAAGTTCCACCCATGGACATCGTCTTTGTATCCATTTTTATCGTCATCTATTCCGTTGTTTGGAATTTCTTTTTTGTTTACCCAGAGTACAGGTTTTAAATCTTCATGTGCTGTGTCAATCCCTGAATCTATTACAGCTACTATAATTTTCTTCTTCGGAGGATTTATTTTCAGCAATTCCTTGTATGCTCTTTCTGTTGATGTTCCGTATACTCCATTGGAATCAAGATCGCCGTGATGCCAGCCCTTGTAATACTCTTGTGACATGGCGGTACTGATAAAAGAAAACAACATGCAGAGCGATACCGAAATATTTTTCATATTCAAAAATTCAATGGCAATTTAATGATTCGTAAATTCTAATTGAAAAGATGAGCAGGTAATTCAAAAATTTATCAATCTTTTAAGCTTGGCGGGTTGAGTTCTTTTTGTTAAGGATAAACAATAACAAAACAGAAATGGGGCCTACAAGGAAAAGGATCAATGTCTGCACCAGCCATAACAACCAGCCAAATGCCAGTCCTGTTACCTCGTTGATGCCATACAGCATCAGGGTTTTTTGCACAGCCAGTTGATACGCGCCAATGCCACCCTGTGTGGCAATCATTGCAAAGCTTCCAAAAGTCAATATGCTCAATGAAGGTATCCACCCCAGGATTTTCAGTTCTTCCATTCCATAAAATCCGATTCGAATGCTTGCGAGGTAGCAAACCCAAATTGATAGGGTATACAGCAAGTAAAGGGGGAAATTCTTGACTTTTCGAATGGTCAGCAATCCTTCAATCATTCCCTTGATCAATGCTATCAATTTGAAGAGTTTTGGATGATTCTTTGAAACCTTGAATAGCTTACTTATCAAATAGACCAGCGCAGCCAAGCAAAGAACGAGCAACCCCCAGGTTGCAGGTGTAATATTCAATTTAGCCCGGAGCAGATTTCCCAATTCGCCTGCATAGTTTCCAACCCGTTCAATCTGTGATAAAATTGTGGCCAGGATGACCATGATCAGGCATATCATATCAACGAGCCTTTCTGCAACCATGGTGCCTATTAATTTATCAACAGGAACTTTTTCGTACTTGCTGAGAAAGGTGCATTTCATGACTTCTCCAAGTCGGGGGAAGAGCAGGTTGAAAAAATATCCTGCCAGCACGGCAAAAAAAACATTGGAGGACTTTGGGATGCTACCCAGTGGTACAATCATCATTTTCCATCTCAATGCACGTATATAATGACTAAATAATAAGATAATGGTGCTGATGGCTACAACTTGTACGTCGGCGTTTTTGATGAGGTTTTTAAGTTCCAGAATTTCTTTTTCCCCAAAAGATTTGGTCGTGAGCCAGAGCAAGAACATTCCCAAAGCAAAAAAGAGCAAGAACTTGGAAATTGTTTTTACTCTTTGAATCATGAATTTAATTTAAAGGTGAAGTTAAGACATATGATATTTAAAGAGTTGATAATCTTTTCTTTGCATAATCCAACTCAGTGCATGCTTTCAGCTTAAGCAGCTGCCAATTGGCAATTTTTCATATCTTTGCAGTCATTTAAAATGTTCCCCTAAAGCCTATACATGGTGAGTAAAAAGAGAATTTTATTTATTGCCAATGAGATGTCGCCCTATTTGGAGCTGACTGCATTCTCAGAAATCGTTAGCAAGCTGGCAATAAAAGCAAATGATACGGCTTTTGAGGTCAGGTGTATCATGCCAAGATTTGGGACAATCAATGAAAGACGTCACAGGCTTCATGAGGTAGTTAGGCTTTCCGGCATCAATATCTCAATAGAAAATGATGATTTTCCGCTGCAGATCAAAGTGGCTTCACTGCCAAATGCGCGTTTGCAGGTTTATTTTCTTGACAATGAAGACATGTTTAAAAGGAAATATGTTTTTCATGATGAAAATGAAGAGTGGTACAATGACAATGGGGTAAGATCTATTTTCTTTTGCAAGGGTGCCTTGGAGACAGTTAAGAAATTTGGCTGGCCCCCAGATATCATACATTGCAGTGGATGGATGACTGGATTGATTCCTATGTTTTTGAAGACTGCTTATAAAAAAGAACCTGTTTTCAGCAACAGCAAAGTGATATTTACCATCGGTCAAACAACTTTCAAACAAAAGTTGGGGAACGATTTTATCAAACAATGTCTAATCAGTGCTGCCATCAAAGAGAAGGACATCGAACCCTTCAAAGAAGCCAACAACCTTGCCATGTTCAAAGGTGGTGCTTCTTATGCAGATGCCATTTCTTTTGGAGATGCAGAAGTTGATAAGAAACTATTGGAGTCTTTCTCCAAGGTGAAGGGCAAGAAGGTGATTCCTTACAATGAAGGTTCTGATTTAACAGAGTATTTACAATTGTATAGCGACCTTGCAAACAAGTGATTAAACCTTAGCAGTACTAAAAAAAATTACGTGAGTTTACAGCGTTTGTTGAAAGCTTTTTTCCCTCTTTTCATCCTGATCGTTTCAATTGGCTGCACCAAAGTAAAGAATACTGACATTGGTGTGGACCTTCTTCCTGATATTGACAATGTGAATACTTTTGATACCACCCTGAGTGTGTCAGTTCAAGGTGATTTCACCCCGGATTCTCTTCTTCCAAAAGTTACCAGAGATATTTATGGCGATGTAGGTGATTTTGTGTTGGGACAGCTTTCCAATGATCCTGTATTCGGTTCCACCACTGCCTCTATATTTTGTGAGATGAAACCTTCCGAATATCCCTTCCAGTTTCAAAATGTACCTGACAGCCTCTACCTTGACTCAGTCATACTTACTTTGAAATACAGGAGTACATACGGAGATACCAATGGTGTGCAGGGTGTAGATGTATACAGAGCAACTGATTTTATTCGTCCAGATTCTGCTTATCCGCTTTCATCCTCTGTTGCTTACGGAGAGTTACTGGGTTCAACAAAATTTGCTCCCTCTGTTTTGAATGATTCTTTGTATCTCGGCACCTTCAATACCAAAGACCAGCTGCGCATTTCATTAAAAGCAGTTTTTGGAAGGTCGCTGATTTCATTTGATACAGGTTTCGCCAAAGGTCCTTTGAAGAGTGATTCCCTTTTTAGAAACTACCTAAAAGGATTTGCCATCATCCCCCAAAAACTGAATACTGCCAATGCATTGATGACGTTTGACATGGATGATACCACCACGCATCTGAGGTTTTACTACCGGTACACAAAAAATGGTGACTTGGATACCGCTTACAAAACATTTTCTTTCAAGAATTTGAAACCAGGTGGTGCCATCAACCAGATCAAAAGATCATATGATAATTCAGAGGTCCGCAATATCATCTCCAAAAAACAGTCGGACAGTTTAGTTTATATACAATCTACACCAGGAACCTTCGCAAAAATCAGCATGAAAGCTGTCGATGCGTTCAAACAAAGGAAGGGCAATGTGATTGTTCATTTGGCAGAAATGTCAATGGAGGAAGTCATTACATCAGGCAAACGAGGTGATATATTTTCAGCCCCTGCTTTTTTATACCTGGAAGGAATTGATTCTGCTGCGAATAGATTTGTGCCTTTTACGGCAGATGGTTTTCCAGGCGGTACTTATGATCCCACATTCTTTGGAGGGATGAAAAAAACAACACTGGATCCCAAAAGCAGGACAGTTGCCAAATATGCAATGAATATCACACGATACATCCAGGGTATTTTGACCAGAAACAATCCAAACTATCCGCTGAAGCTTCATTCACCTTATGTGGTTTCCTATTCGACGCAGGTGACTTCCTTTTATTTAAATCCTCTTTGTCGTGGAGCTGTCGTATTAGGTGGAGGTAGTCATCCCTCTCAACGGATGAAATTAAGGCTGGTATACTCTAAGCTTTAATTTTATATATACATTTGCAAAAAAAATAATCATGCCATATTTATTCACTTCCGAAAGTGTATCCGAAGGACACCCAGATAAAGTAGCTGATCAGATTTCTGATGCTTTGATTGACAATTTTCTTGCATTCGATCCTATGTCGAAAGTTGCATGTGAAACCCTTGTAACAACCGGACAAGTAGTACTTGCTGGTGAAGTAAAATCAAAGGCAACATTGGACGTGCAAAAAATTGCACGTGATGTTATTTCTAAAATTGGATACACCAAAAGTGAATACATGTTTGAAGCCAATTCCTGTGGAATTCTTTCAGCTATTCATGAACAATCTGCTGATATCAACAGAGGAGTAGAGCGCAAGAAGAAAGAAGACCAAGGAGCAGGTGATCAGGGTATGATGTTTGGATATGCTACCAACGAAACAGAGAACTACATGCCCCTGGCATTGGATCTCGCGCATAAAATATTAATTGAATTGGCTGCCATTCGCAGAGAAAAGAACAGCAAGTTGCCCTATTTGCGTCCTGATGCAAAAAGCCAGGTAACCATTGAATACGATGACAATGACAAACCAATGCGAATTGATGCAGTAGTGGTTTCAACGCAACACGATGATTTTTCAAAAAATGACAAGCAGATGCTTGATCAAATCAAAAAAGATGTAATCAATATCGTGATGCCTCGAGTAAAAGCCAAATGCAAAAAAGAAGTTCAAAAATTATTCAGCGATAAAATCACCTATCACATCAATCCAACAGGAAAGTTTGTCATTGGTGGTCCGCATGGGGACACTGGACTGACTGGAAGAAAGATCATTGTTGACACCTATGGAGGAAAAGGTGCACACGGAGGTGGGGCATTCAGCGGAAAAGATCCTTCCAAGGTAGACAGAAGTGCAGCTTATGCAGCACGTCATATTGCCAAAAACATGGTTGCAGCTGGTGTTGCTGATGAAATGCTTGTGCAGGTTTCTTACGCCATTGGTGTGGCAAAGCCAATGGGTATCTTTGTGGATACTTACGGGACTGCCAAAGTCAAGATGACCGATGGACAAATTGCAAAGAAAGTTGAATCATTGTTTGATATGAGACCTTATGCCATTGAAACCAGGCTCAAACTTCGCAATCCCATCTACCAGGAAACTGCAGCATATGGACACATGGGAAGGAAAAATGAAGTGGTGAAAAAATCATTTGATGTTCCAGGAGGCGGAAGGAAAACGGTTGAGGTTGAACTTTTCACATGGGAGAAACTGGATTATGTAGCAAAAGTGAAATCTGCTTTTGGAATCAAATAATTAAAACCAAAACATACAAGATTAAACCCTCCATATTGGAGGGTTTAATTATTTTTAGGTATGTCAACACTAATAGAATGGCAAAAAATCAGTGGTGAAGTCAA
>SXYR01000053.1 GCA_005788265.1 Bacteroidota bacterium
AAGGATCATCAAGATCTGGATGCATTGATGGATTTATTCAAGACATTCAAAGTTCATTCCAACAAATTCATTGTAAACAAATCTCATCCGCTCGCAGCATCACTTTCTTCCAACGATAAAAATGATTTTGATGTTGAGAGGAATGCCATTTCATCCATCCATGCAAATCAATTTAAACAAGACGGTCCAGCCATTCAGTTCAAAGTTGGCCAGATCGATTTTTCAATACATGCTCCCGGCAAGCACAATATGGAAAATGCTTTGGCGGCTATTGCTGCAGCGCATGCAGTTGGAGTTGATTTGCAAACTGCGGCTGATGCATTGAAAGGATATGAGGGTATTTACAGGAGGCATCAGGTATTGGGCGTCAAGAAAGGAATTACGGTGATCGATGATTTTGCACACAATCCGGTAAAATGCGCCAGATCCATTGAAGCTTGTCAGCCTTTCTCTGAGAAACTCATCGCCTGGTTTCAGCCTCATGGGTATGGTCCCACGCGCTTTTTACGCCATGATTTCGTAGAAGAAATCGCAAAAATCCTTCGTCCACAGGATGAAATATGGATGAGTGAGATCTATTATGCCGGGGGTACTGCCGTAAAAGATATTTCTGCAAACGATCTGATTGAGGATCTAAAATCAAAAGGAATAAATGCCTATTTTGTTGAAGATCGAAATCAGTTGATACCTGCCATGCGTCCACATTTTACTCCATCTACCACACTGCTTTTAATGGGTGCTAGGGACCCCAGTTTAGGGAATTTTGCACATTCTGTTTTTGAGTTGATTTAATCGTTGATTTTCACTAATTTACTGCTTCTTTAAAATTTTTATAAACGATTCATCATGCCCGATTTTGAAATCAAGAAACAGACGAAAGAATACGATGTAGTTATAGTTGGATCAGGTGCAGGAGGTGGAATGTCTGCTTACATACTTGCCAACCAAGGTTTAAAAGTTTGTTTGTTGGAAGCAGGTCCCGAATATGATCCTGCGAAAAATATCACACAATTGAAAAACCCATGGGAGTCGCCTCGTCGTGGTGCCAGCACCAAGTTCAGACCATTCGGTGATTTCGATGCCAGTTATTGGGGTTGGGACATCGAAGGTGAACCATATACGAAAGCTGCTGGAACACAGTGGGATTGGTGGAGAGCGAGAATGGTTGGTGGAAGAACCAATCACTGGGGAAGAATTTCACTTCGTTTTGGTCCAAAGGATTTTAAAAGAAGAAGCATTGACGGACTCGGTGACGATTGGCCGATTGGATATGAAGACATCAAACCATATTATGACCGCATAGACAAATTGATTGGAGTGTTTGGAACAAATGAAGGATTGGAAAATGATCCGGATGGTTTTTTTCTCCCTCCTCCAAAACCAAGATTGCACGAGATGTTCATCAAGAACTCAGCGCAAAAAGTGGGTGTTCCTGTGATTCCATCACGCTTGTCCATCCTCACCCAAAAAATAAATGAGGAACGCGGACAATGTTTCTATTGTGCACAATGCAACAGAGGCTGTCAGGTATATGGCGACTTTTCATCTTCATCCGTGTTGGTAAAACCAGCATTGAAAACTGGCAATGTTGATTTGATTACCGGCGCGATGGCAAGAGAAGTATTGACGAACAGCGAGGGTCAAGCAACGGGTATTTCATATGTAAGCAAAATGGATTTGCAGGAATATGAAGTGAGAGGAAAAGTGGTTGTGCTTGCAGCGAGTGCTTGTGAATCTGCCAGGTTGTTGTTGAATTCAAAGTCAACCCGTCATCCAAACGGATTGGCCAACAACAGCAATGTGGTTGGAAAATATTTACATGATTCAACCGGCGCAGCAATGGGTGGAATTCTTCCGCAATTGTTTGGAAGAAAACGTTACAATGAAGACGGAGTGGGAGGGATGCACGTTTATTCTCCATGGTGGGGAGACAACAAAAAGTTAGATTTCCCAAGGGGATACCACATTGAATACTGGGGTGGCATGAGCCAGCCTGCTTATGGATTTGGATGGGGAATCGAAGGGTTGAATGGAAAATATCAGGTGAATGGAAAAGAGAAGGAAGCGGGGGGATACGGGGCTTCATTGAAAGAAGACTACCGTTATTTCTATGGGGCAGGCGTAGGCATGGCCGGAAGAGGCGAGGCGATCGCATTGGAATCAAACTATTGTGAAATAGATCCGAGTGTGGTTGATAAATATGGCATTCCAGTTTTGCGTTTCAATGTGAAGTATACTGATTATGAGGTGAAGCAGGCCAAACACATGAAAGAGACTTTCAAAGAGATCATGCATTCAATGGGCGCTGTGATTACTTGGGGTGATGATGGCCCTGAGAATAACTATGGATTGGAAACGCCCGGTAAGATCATTCATGAAGCAGGAACCGTGCGCATGGGCAATGATGCAAAGCGTTCAGCACTTAACAAATACAACCAGGCGCATGATTGTAAAAACTTGTTTGTGGTAGATGGAGGTGCGTTTGTATCTCAGGCAGATAAAAATATCACCTGGACAATCCTGGCACTCTCTATGAGAGCATCTGAATACATTGTTGATCAACTTAAAAAACAGAACATTTAATAAGTTAACTGTTGACAGTTAACTGTTAACCGTCAACTGTCAACAAAACCAAAAACTCAAAACCCACAACTCTTTTATATGGATAGGAGAAAATCACTCAAAGCCCTTGCAGTCGGAACCATCAGTGGTGCTGTTTTGCTGGATGCATGCAAACCAGGTGATAAAAAAGATGCTGCCAACAAATCACTTGCAGATGGATTCACGCTGGATCGTCAGCCTGAAGAGTTGGCGCAGTATGATAAAGTCACGGCAGAAACTTTTTTCAATAAGCATGAAATGTCAACCATTGCCGTGTTGGCCGACATCATCATTCCAAAAGATGAGGTGAGTGGAAGCGCAACGGATGCAAAGGTTCCTGATTTCATCGAATTCATCGTGAAAGACATGCCACAGCATCAAACACCCATGAGAGGTGGATTGAGATGGTTGGACATGCATGCATACAAGAAAAAAGGAAAATCATTTGTGGATCTCGATGAAAAATCCAGACTTGAAATTGTGGATGAAATTGCATTTCCACAGAAGGCTGCTCCAGAGGTTACGCAGGGTGTGGCATTTTTCAGTTTGATGAGGAACCTTACTGCAACAGGATTTTATACATCCAAGATAGGTGTCGAAGATGTTGGATACAAAGGAAATCAGCCCAATCAATGGAATGGTGTACCAGATGATGTGCTCAAGCAATACGGCGTTGCATATACCGAAAAAGAAAACAAGGAATGCGTTAAATACCAATAACTGAAAAAAAAAATAAAAAACGATTGTTATGTCAAATAAAAATTATCAAAGAAGAAAGTTTATCAAAAATGGAGCGATGGGAATGGCAGCATTCACAATTGTTCCCCGTCATGTTATTGGTAAGGGATATGTTGCGCCAAGCGACAAGTTGAGGATTGCCGGAATCGGTGCAGGCGGCAAGGGGCAAAGTGACCTTGCTGAATTTGCAAAGAGTCCAAATGTTGATATTGTTGCGTTGGTCGATGTGGATGATCGTGCAGCAGCAAAATCACGCCAATCTTTCCCCAAAGCAAATTACTACCATGATTTCAGGGAAATGTTGGAGAAAGAAAAGAACAACATCGATGCCTGTTCTATCTCAACCCCGGACAATACACATGCTGTTGCTACCATTGCAGCCATGCAATTGGGTAAACACGTTTACACACAGAAGCCACTTACGCACGATATTCATGAAGCACGTGTATTGACAGAGGCAGCAAAAAAATACAAGGTGGTTACGCAAATGGGTAACCAGGGTGGTTCCGGAAATGGAGTAAGAAGAACGCAGGAATTGATTGCTGCTGGATTGATCGGTGAGGTGACCGATGTGCAATGTTGGACCAACAGACCGGTATGGCCGCAGGGCATTCCCACACCTTCCGGAAAGTTTGATATCCCAAAAGAATTGAATTGGGATCTCTGGATTGGTCCTGCTAAAATGATTGATTACAATCCTGCATATTTACCATTCAACTGGCGTGGATGGTGGGCATTCGGAACAGGTTCCTTGGGTGACATGGCTTGTCATATCATGGATCCAGTATTTCGTTGTCTGCCGATTTTGTATCCATCCAGTGTGGAATGTTCTGTTGCACAGATCTGGAAGGATATGTGGGATGATACAACGAATACGGATGCATGTCCTCCTTCAACCATTATTCACTTGACTTATCCAAGGACTGATGGAAAGAAGGGAGACATCAAAGTTTCTTGGTATGACGGGGGATTGTTCCCTCAGCGTCCGGATGAATTGTTACCAGAAGAAGCATTTGGCAATTGGGATGGGGGAGTATTGTTTATTGGAA
>SXYR01000054.1 GCA_005788265.1 Bacteroidota bacterium
AATGCATAATCAGCATCTTTTGGAAGCATGGATAGAATTTCTGGATAATCTTTATCCTTGGAGAGTCCCAGTATGATATACAAATGTTTATATGGTGTCAAAGAGAGCTGCCGCAAAATTTCTCTAATTCCATCAGGGTTATGGCCAACGTCAATGATGGTTTTGGGGCGATCATTGATCTTTTCCCATCTGCCTCTGAGTCCAGTATTGGCAATTGTTTTTGCAATTCCATGGTGAATTTCTTCCTCTCTGATCTGGTATCCAAGTAAATTCAATTCATCGATGGTTGCAACAACGGTGCGAATGTTTTCCAGTTGGTAAAGGCTGTTCAGGTGGCTCTCAATCGTCCTGTTAAAACTGTTTTTTTTGACATCAAACCTGAGCAGGTCATTTTCTTGAGAGATATTATATACCTGATATGCTTGATCTGCGAAAATAATTTTTGACCCGCAGGTTGATGCTTTATCGATAAAAACTTGTGTAGTTAAAGGGTTGGTTTTTCCAATTACCACAGATTTATTATTCTTGATGATGCCTGCTTTCTCACTTGCAATTGCCTCTAATGTATTTCCCAAGATGCTCATATGATCAAAGCCAATATTGGTGATCACGGAAATCACCGGATCGATAACATTGGTACTGTCCAATCTTCCGCCAAGTCCAGTTTCAATGATTGCAATATCTATTTTGTTTTCTGCGAAGTATTGAAAGGCCATGCCAACTGTCACTTCAAAAAAAGACGGTTCCTTATTTTCAATAAAATCACGGATGTTGTTTGTGAATTTCACAACAAAATCTTTTTCGACCATTTGTCCGTTGATTTTGATGCGTTCTCTGAAATCTTTGATGTGAGGGGAGGTGTATAAGCCTGTTTTGAAACCGTGTTCCTGAAAAATAGATGCCAACATATGGCTGACTGAACCCTTTCCATTTGTACCTGCAACATGGATGGATCTGAATGTTTGATGGGGAAGTCCTAAGTGATCGCAAAGTGCAATTGTATTGTCCAGACTCGGTTTGATGGCAGCGGGACCGGTTCTGCTGAACATGGGTAGTTTGCTGTACAGGTATTCTAAACAAGATGTATAGTCCACACTGCAAATATATGACTGCTGATTGTTTAAAAAGATGGGAAAACTTCTCTTTGAAAATCTTCGTTTATTTTTTAACTGATCTAACTTTGCAAGCATGGTCTTTTTGCCTTGGATCGCACTGGGTGTATTTGGATTTGTGTTGATTGTACAATTGTATTTTTATCTGCGTTATTTTAGACTTCTTGCCTTCTATAAGCCTCCAGGTGATTTCAACCAGCGAGAGCATCCTGTCAGTGTGATCATTTGCGCAAGAGATGAGGCAGATCAGATAGAAGCCAATCTCCCCGGTATTTTAGCACAAACTTATAAGAGCACCCATGAGATTGTCATTGTGAATGACAATTCACAGGATGATACCAAATATCTTTTAGATGGCTTGTACAAGGATTTCAAACAACTGCATATCATTGAACTTAAACAAGAGGCCGTTCATATACCGGGTAAAAAATTCCCATTGTCAGTAGGTATCAAGAGCGCCAAACATGAGCTGTTGTTGCTGACAGATGCCGATTGTATTCCCAGCTCTGAGCATTGGATCAGCAAGATGCAAAGCGGGTTTTCAGAGGGCATTGACATTGTTTTGGGTTACGGGGGCTATAAAAAAACAAAGGGGCTCCTCAATAAAATCATTCGATTTGATACTTATCATACAGCATTGCAGTATCTCTCATTTGCATTGGGAGGAAGAGCGTATATGGGTGTAGGCAGAAATCTTGCCTATAAAAAGCAATTGTTCTTCCAACAAAAAGGATTCGCATCACATCATCATCTTCCTGGGGGAGACGATGATCTGTTCATCAATGGATGTGCCAATAATAAAAATACTGCAGTGGTCATAGACAAGGAAGCATTTACCTTGTCTACACCTGCAAAGAAATGGTCAGAATGGGTCTCCCAGAAGGAAAGACACAATGCAACCGGCAGGTATTATAAGCGCTCTGACAGGATGCTTTTGGCGCTTTATATGATTACACATATTCTTTTTTATCCTGCTGTTGTGTTGGCTTTTTTGTTTTTGCCATTGATGTGGATGCTGCCTGCTTTGGTGGTAAAGTTGCTGATCCAAGGCTTCATTTTTTATAGAAGCATGGACAGGTTGAACGAAAAAGACTTGTTTCCCTATTTTATTTTGTGGGACATCTGGATGATTTTATACTATACATATTTTCTTTCTTCTCTTTGGAAAAAACCCAGAACAAATTGGAATTGATCATCAAATATTTTTCTGACTTTTCTGAAACGCAAATAAGGCAATTTCAGGAGTTGAGTGATTTGTATAAGGAATGGAATGAAAAGATAAATGTGGTTTCCAGAAAAGATATCGAATCACTTTATGAAAGGCATGTATTGCACTCCTTGAGCATTGCTGCTGAATTTGATTTTATCGACGGACTCGAAGTCATAGACATTGGAACAGGTGGCGGTTTTCCTGGTGTTCCGCTTGCTATTTTTTTTCCGAATGTTCAATTTCACCTGGTTGATTCCATCGGCAAGAAACTCAAAGTCATAGATGCTGTATGCAGCCAACTCAATATTAAAAATATTACAACCCAACATATCCGGGCAGAGGAAATCAAGGGTAGAAAGTTCGATTTCGCAGTATCCCGGGCAGTTGCTCCCTTGAAAGAGCTATGGAGCTGGAGCAGACCTCTTTTAAAGAAAGAGCATAAAATGGCAGGTTATAGAAACGGATTGATCTGTTTAAAAGGAGGTGATCTTTCACAAGAAATATCTGATTCTGGTTTAAAGCCTTTTGCTACCCCAATTGATCAAATATTCAAAGAGGAGTATTTCAAGGATAAATTCATTATCTACGTTCCAAATAATTAGGTGAGATTCTTTTTGGACGCTCCATCACATCTGGTGGTATTTTCCGCTGATTTCATCGATTTTTAGTTTGAAGATGATCGGCTTGACCCGCTCGCTGTCATCTAGTGCATGTTCGCGTGCCTCCCAGTGTTCATGAGGATGAATTTTTGAATTTGTCATCAGTGGCATGATCTTATTTAAGAGGAATTCTCGTGCAATTTTTATTTCACTTTCAGAAAGTTCTTCAAATTTTCCGTAGACAATTATACTTTGCCAATTGGATATGTTATTGGTGAAGTCGATCTGGAAACATACATTTGGATTGTCTCGCATGTATTGTATTTTTTTCCCTTCTGTAGTTTGACAATAGATATCTTTTCCATCGTATGCATAAGCAATGGGAACGATGTATGGCTTTTGGATTTCACAACATGCGATTCTTCCGATCATTTGGCTAGACAACAAATTTGATATTTGTTCTTTTGTCAGATCTCCCGTCATTTATTTGTTTTCCGAAAAGTAAACCTGATGGGTTGTCTATTAAATGATTTCAATCATTTAATTGTTAATTGTTTTTTAGAAAAATAAAATGTGAACAGCTTAAATGTTGATCTAAAAATCATATAAGACGCCCACTGTATTAATTTATCCCACATGCCAAAATTTGTTGCGATATGATCTTTTTTGATTTCAGTTGTATGACGTGAAATAATATTTTTCATCTCATTAATAACAGTGGCAGTAAAAGGGGTGTCCTCAATGTCTACATTCAATTCTACACTCGCCAGCGCACTCAGGTCATTGATATTATAAGACCCAATCGTAACTACGCTCTCATCACATACGGCAATCTTTCCATGCAATACTGTTGGCAGGTATTCGAAAACCTGTATCTTATTACGCAATGCCCATCTGTAAAAGTAACGCTCAGCATTTTTGGCAATTTTCACATCTGATTTTCCTGCAAGTATCAGCTTGATATTGATTCCTCTTTTCAATGCGGCACTCATTTCATTTCTAAAGAATCTATTGGGGATAAAATAACTCGACATCATGATGATTTCTTTCTGTGCTTTTCGAAAGAGTTCCATGTAAGTGCCAGAAATCTGATTTTTATTCATCACCCAATCATTTCTTCTGATTCTTATTGCAGTGTGAGGAAGGGAAAGTGTTTGTAAAATAATATTCGATTTATCTACCCATGTTTCAATATTTCTTTTTTTATGGTAAAATAACAGGCAAAGTTTGTGCAATTCAAAGGCCACCTCTCCTTCCATCATCACTGCATAGTCAAGCCAAGCGGGATGATTGGGGAGGTCATTGTATCTATCTGAAATATTTATGCCACCTACCAATGCAAAAAGCCCATCTACTACCACTATTTTATGATGCAGCCTTCGTCCAAAATAATAATACCTACTTTTAAAAATAGGTTCGAAAAATCTAAAATGGATTCCTTCATCACTCATGTTTTTGATGAAGTCTTTTGGTAATTCTCTGGACGCATATCCATCCAATAGGATCTGAATATTGATATTTTTTTTCGCCGCAGCAATCAGGCATTCTTTTATTTCATTTCCCGTATGATCATCCTCAAAAATATATACCTGAAGCTGTAAAAATGCTTTTGCCTGTCCGATAAGCATCTTGAGCTGATCAAAGTATTCTTTTCCGCCTCTGATCAGTACAGCTTTGTTGTTGTATGTATAGGTGGTTTTTATTTTTTTGGCTGATGACATTGGCTTCCAGGGTATTACTCTACAATATATGCGGCTGCTTAATACAGCCTGAATTTAAATATATTTCCTTGCGCTTTCGTATTTTCGACGTTCATCTATAAACTGGAAAATGGCACGCAGTGCAAGTGAAACACCTCTGATGCAGCAACACCGGGCTATTAAGCAGAAATATCCTGATGCTATATTGTTGTTTAGGGTAGGTGATTTTTATGAAACCTTCGGAGAAGATGCAGTAAAAGCATCATCTATTTTGGGCATCACACTTACCAAAAGAAATAATGGTGCTGCCTCTTCACTAGATTTAGCAGGTTTTCCGCACCATAGTTTAGACAGCTATTTGCACAAATTGGTTAAAGCAGGATTTCGTGTGGCAATATGTGACCAGTTGGAAGATCCAAAAGCTGCAAAGGGCATTGTTAAAAGAGGGGTAACTGAATTGGTCACTCCAGGTATAGCAACGCATGATAAATTACTTGAGCACAACAGCAATAATTTTTTATGTGGCATTCATTTTGGCGGTGATACAAATGGCATTTCGTTTTTAGATATTTCTACGGGTGAATTTTTTATTGCTGAAGGCGATCAGGATTATATAGATAAGTTGTTGCAGACATTTCAGCCAGCAGAAGTAATTTTTCAAAAAGGGAAACAGGAGTATTTTCAGGAGACGTTTGGTAAAAAGTTTTATGTCTATTGTCTCGATAATTGGATTTTCGATCATCGGTATGCACAAGAGGAATTGACGCGTCATTTTGGAACGCACTCTTTAAAAGGATTCGGCATAGATGATTTATCAAATGCAATCATTGCCGCTGGTGCTATTTTACATTATTTGAATGACACCGCTCACCCAAATTGTAGCCATGTTGCGAGTCTTCATCGCATCAATCGGGAAGAGTTTTTATGGATGGATCAGTTTACCATTCGTAACCTCGAGTTGGTCTCTTCTTCTGTTGATCAGGGTGCTACACTTCTCAAAACACTTGATGCCACTTCTACACCAATGGGTGCTCGATTGTTGAGGCGTTGGATGCTCATGCCGCTGAGCAACAAGCAAAAAATAAATGAGCGATTGGATCTGGTTGAAAAAATCATAGCGAACAGGCAATGGAAAGAGAAAGTAACCGAAAGATTTGCGTCATGCGGAGACATCGAGCGACTGGTTAGCAAAATATCTACCAAGAAATTAGGTCCTCGGGAAATGTTGCAACTGGCAAAAGGGCTTA